>NZ_APNH01000005.1:0-300000 GCF_040361275.1 Salinisphaera sp. T31B1
CACGTTGTAGTCGATCGCGCGCTTGATGCTCACAAGTACTTTCATAGCCACCTTTTATTCGTGATGGACCGGTTGCGATCGAGCTCGCCCACCGGTGCGTGATTCAAAGATGCAAGGCCGGATCGAGCAATCGTACACTGTATACCGAACGCCTGCATCTCGCCTCCATGGCCTCCCGCCGCTACATATTGTAGTAGTTGGGGCCGGCCCCGCCTTCCGGCGTCACCCAGTTGATGATCTGATACGGATCCTTAATGTCGCAGGTCTTGCAGTGGACACAGTTGGCTGCATTGATCTTGAGTTCCTGCTCGCCGGCTTCGTTGTCGACCATCTCATAGACATTGGCCGGGCAGAACCGGGTACAGGGATTGCCGTACTCTTCGGTACAGCGCGTGGTGCAGATATCCGGCTCGAGAATCTGCAGGTGGACGGGCTGATCCTCGTCGTGTTCGGTCTGGGCGAAATATACCGAGGCGAGCCGGTCGCGGGGCGGCAGATCCCGCTTCACATAGCCCTGCGCTTCGTCCGGCGTCTGGTCTTCGAGTTCGCTGAGTTTCTTGGTCGCGCGCCAGTCGGCGTGGTTGTGCAGTGTCCAGGGCGACTTGCCGGCCACGACGGTTTCCCAGCCGGCGTTCATCAGCCCGACCCATTTGCCCTTGAAGAAACCGGGTCGGATGTTGCGCACCTTCTTGAGCTCGGCGCCCACGCTGGACGCGCGCAGTGCGGCATCATAGCCGTCGACCTTGCCGGTCTCGATGACGTGATCGGCGGCGATCATGCCGCTCTTCATGGCGGTATGGATACCCTTGATCTTGGGTACGTTCAAAGTGCCCCCGGCATCGCCGACGATTACCGCGCCGGGCATTTCCAGCTTGGGTAGCGACTGCCAGCCGCCTTCGACCAAGGCCCGCGCGCCGGCCGAGACGATCTCGCCGCCTTCGAGCAGCGGCTTGATCTTGGGATGCTGTTTGAGCTGCTGGAACGCCTCGAACGGCTTGAAGCGCGGGTCTTCATAATCGAGCCCGACCACGAAGCCGATGGCGATGCGATTGTCATCCAGGTGATAGATGAAGCTGCCGCCGTAGGTGTCGTTGGACAGCGGCCAGCCGATCGTGTGCTGGATCAACCCGGGCTTGCACTGGCCTTCAGGAACCTTCCAGAGTTCTTTCAGACCGATGCCGTAGGTCTGCGGATCGCAGTCCTTGTCCAGCTCGAATTTCTTGATCAGCTGCTTGGTGCAGTTGCCGCGACAGCCCTCGGCAAAGATCGTGATCGGTGCGTGGATTTCGATGCCGGGCGTGTAGCCATCCTTGGGATTGCCCTGACGGTCGAGCCCCATATCGGGCGTACGCACACCCTTGACCGCGCCGTTTTCGTCGAAGACGGCCTCGGCAGCGGAAAAGCCGGGATAAATCTCGACCCCGAGCGCCTCGGCCTTCGGCGCCATCCAGCTCATCATGTTGGCCAGCGAGACGATCACGTTGCCGTGGTTGTTCTGCTGCGGCGGTGTGGGCATCTTGGTGGCGCCATCGGCCTTGAGCATCCAGAACTCGTCGTCGGCCGCGTTTACGCAGATCGACGGCGGATCGTCACGCCAATCGGGAATGAGCTCGTCCAGCGGGCCGGTTTCGATGACCGCGCCGGCCAGGTTCTGCGCACCGACTTCGGATGCCTTTTCCAGCACACAGACGTTGCGCTCCGGATCCTTTTGCTTGATCCGCATCGCCGCCGACAGGCCCGCCGGGCCCGCACCGACGACGATCACGTCGTACTCCATTACATCGCGTTCTTGTTCAGTCATCGTGTTAAATGCTCGTCGCTAGAGAAAATGGCACCGATCAAATCGACGACACTTTAACGCCACCGGAGCGCGGGCGCGTCCGGAATACCGCGCATCGTTCAAAATGAAACGCCATTTTACGTTTTCGGCTTGTGCAATGCACGTATGCCGCCGTTACTGGCTCCGGGGAATCGTCTCGCGGTATCGATGCCCGATCACTCTATGCGATTCGCGGAGTAAATGAACAAACGATAATTCATGCCAGCCCAACCTTAGTTACTGCCGGACCGGACGAGCAGATGCCCGAAGCTGTCTGCCGGGTCGCCAGCTATACCTTCATCCCCGGCATGTTCAGCGAACTGCTGTTGCCGCCGTCGACCGGTAAGATCTGACCGGTGATATAGCTGGCATCGTCGCTAGCCAGAAACGCGATGGCCGCGGCGATCTCTTCCGGGCGGCCATAGCGCCCCAGCTCGCATCGGTTTCCGAGTTTGTGAGTCTTGTCATGGGCTTCGGCGTAGTCGAACACGCGCTGGGTCATGCCCGTCCGCACGAGGCCCGGGCAGACCGCGTTCACGCGGATGTTGTAGCTGCCCAGGTCGCAGGCGCTGGTCTGGGTGAGATTGATGATCGCGGCTTTCGATGCACTGTAGGCATTGCCGCCGGCGCCGGAGCGCAGGCCTGCCACCGAGGCCGTGTTGACGATCGCACCGCGACCAGCGCCGCACATCACGCGCGCCACCGCGCGGGTCAGATACATCGTACCCAGCAGATTGACATCCACGACGTCGCGCCAGGTCTGGCTGTCGTTGTCGGTTATCGGCGAGTAATCGCCGCCGGCCACGCCGGCGTTGTTGCACAGCACGTCGATACGTCCGTGTCGTTCCACCAGTTGGGCAACCAGTGCGGCGATGGCCTGTTCGTCGCGGACATCGACGCCGTGTCGCTCGTGTGTCGTGCCGGCCACAGGCAGGCCAGTGAACACATCGGCCAGTGCCTCGGTATTGCGATCGACCGCGATCACGGTCGCGCCCTCCTCGGCGAATCGTGCCACGCAGGCACGGCCGATACCGCTTGCCGCGCCGGTGACGATGACGCTGCGCTCGGAAAATCTCTGCACTGTGTTGCTCCCCGTTTTATCCGGATTCTACCGCTCGCGCGCGGGGCGTCAATTGACGGCGAAATAGGGTTTCGCACGGGCGTTGCGCAATTCGAATCCAGCAATCGCTGCGCGCCGGCCGGCACACGTCTCGGCCTGTCTCCACGGGTTAGACATTGGTCGAGGTTCGCGGTTTAGCAGCCACCCGCCGAAAAACGCATGTTGGACCCCGCGACATCCGCGCGTTCGGGGGCGAATGCGATGCACTCGATGGGGTTCATCCGACAGCACCGGTGCCCGCGATTGTCGCGCCAGCGTGGTCTTAAGACGTTTTGAATGATCGTTAATTATCGGTAATCAAAAGAGAAATTTATGGATCGAGTCCGCCGGGTTTGATGGTTCATTCAAATGAAACGAGATTTCAAAATCCTATTGACGGGTATGGGGCGGCGTGGCAGCGTTGACGGCAACGAAAGAACAGGCGGCGAGGACAACCGGCGCAGATCGGGCCGTCCGCGACCGACCACGGATCGATGGAGGAGATCTGAGATGGCAAAGCGTCATGCCGCCGTGTGCGTGTGTGCAAACGGTTCATCCAGGCCGGTGGGCCGGCTCGACACGTCGGCCGGGGCCGATGTTGCCGCGCACGCCGTTCGATGTATTCCGGTCTCCGGCGAGCGCCATGTTCATGGCGATGTCGTCGCGACGGCCGGCTAGCCCGCCCGTCGAGGAGAATACGTCTTGGAACTGTTCCTTCAGCAGGTGCTCAACGGCCTGACGCTCGGCAGTATCTATGGCCTGGTTGCCCTCGGCCTGACGCTCGTCTACGGCATTCTGCACGTCCCCAATTTCGCCCATGGCGCGCTGTACATGATCGGTGCGTACGTAGCGTATTTCGCCATGGTCGATATCGGCCTGAACTACTGGGTGGCGATGGTGGTCGCAGCGGCGGTCGTGGCCATGGTGTCGGTCGTCTGTGAGCGGCTGGTATTCCACCCGCTGCGCAACGCTCCGCCCATCCACGACAAGATCGCGGCGATCGGCATATTGCTGTTTTTCGAAGCGGTGGTGCAGATGGTCTGGGGGGCTGATTTCCGGCGTCTGCCGACGCCTTATACGGAGATCTTCCATTTCGCCGGGCTGACGCTGCCGGCCCAGCGATTGCTGATCATCGTCGGCGCGTTTTCGCTGATGGCCGGGCTGCATCTCTATCTGAAGAAGACCATGACCGGATCGACCATCATCGCCATGGCGCAGAACCGGGAGGGGGCCTTTCTGGTGGGCATCGACGCCAACCGCGTGGCGATGATGACGTTCGCCATCGCCGGCGCGTTGGCCGCAATCGCGGCCACGCTGTTCGCGCCGATCAACCTGGTCTATCCCGCCATGGGCAATCTGGTGCTGCTCAAGGCGTTCGTGATCATCATCCTGGGCGGCATGGGCAGTATTCCGGGGGCGATCATCGGCGGGCTGATCATCGGCTTTTCCGAAGCGCTCGGGGGGTTCTATCTGTCCAACGACTATAAGGACCTGATCGCCTTCGGTTTGCTGGTGGCCATACTCTCGATCAAGCCCACCGGACTGTTCACGCGGGGGGTGCGCTGATGAACGCCGTCACGAACTTCCTGACCAGTTCGGCGATGCGCTGGCTGCTGCTGGGCCTGGCGATCGTCTATCCGTTCGTTGCCCCGGGCGAATACCAGATCTATGTGATGGCGATGGCCTTCGTGTGGGCGATCGCGGTCTACGGCATGAACATCATCACCGGTTACTGCGGGCAGCTGAATCTGGCCCATGGCGGCTTCTTTGCCATCGGCGCCTACACGGTGGCGATTCTCACCGTGGACCATGCCTGGCTGTTCTGGCCGGCCTTTATGGCCGCCGGCGTGGCCGGTGCCGTGTTCGGGCTCGTGGTCGGCCTGATCTCGCTGCGCTTGAAAGAACACTACTTCGCGATCTTCACGCTGTGCGTGGGTTTCATCATCTATATCCTGATCGAGAAATGGGGGGCGCTGACCCACGGCACCCTGGGGATCATCAACATCGCGCCGCCGGAAGGCTTCGGCGTATTCGATTTCGCCCGCACGCTGGATTTCTACTATCTCGTGCTCGGTTTTCTGGTGGTCGCGGTCTGGCTGACGCGGCGCATCTCTGAATCCTTGCTGGGTCGCACCTTCCGGGCGATCCGTATCAGCGACGACCTGGCCGCCTCGCTGGGCATCAATCTCATGCGCAACAAGGTGCTGGCCTTCGTGCTGTCGACCATCTATGCGGCGCTCGCGGGTGCGCTCTATGCCGGGGTCGTACGCTTCATCGGCCCGGCCGAAGCCGACATCCTGCATACCTTCGACATGATCGCCTATCTTCTGGTCGGCGGGATCGGCACGCTCATGGGCCCGATCGTCGGCACGCTCATCATCACCTGGGCGACCCAGTGGCTGCAGTCGTTCGAGGAGTACCGGATGATCATTTTCGGGCCGATGCTCGTCCTGCTCGTGATCTTCTTCCCCAAGGGTATCGTGGGCAGCTTCCTGGCGTGGCGCGCTCGGCGCGCGGCACGCCGGGCAACCGTGCCGGCGCGCTCGTCGCCGGTCTCCACAGCCCGGAGCACCCCGCGCGCCTCGGAGGGCCGGGATCATGCTTAAAATCGAATCGCTGACCAAACGATTCGGCGGGTTGGCGGCGGTCAACGATGTCAGCATCGAGTTCGGCGCCCACCAGATCAATGCCATCATCGGGCCCAACGGAGCGGGTAAGACGACCTTTTTCAATCTGGTCGCCGGTGCGATGGCGCCGTCGGCCGGACGTATCGAGTTCAAGGGCACCGATATCGCGGGCCTGGCGCCCGACCGGATCGCCCGGCTGGGCATCGCACGCACGTTCCAGACGACCATGCTGTTCGAGGAGTCGACCGTGCTCGACAACCTCATCGTCGGTCATCGTCTGCGGACCGAAGCCCGTCTGTGGGATGTGATCGTCAACTCCAAACGGCTTCGCCGCGACGAAAAACGCTGCCGGGACAAGGCCGAACAGACACTCGAATTCGTAGGCCTGTCGCATCTTGGCCAGCGGTATATCGCCGATACGAGCCAGGAGGAGCGCAAACGGGTGGCGTTCGCACTGGCGCTGGCCACCGATCCGGAGCTGGTCCTGCTCGACGAGCCGGCCGGCGGCATCAATCCGGAAGAAACCGACAGCCTGGCGGCGATGATTCGCAAGATGGTCGACCACGGCATCACCGTATGTCTGATCGAACACAAGATGGACATGATCATGGCACTGGCCGATCAGATCCTGGTGCTGGATCACGGCGAGATGATCGCCGCCGGCACGCCGGAGCAGATACGCCGTGATCCGGTGGTCATCGAAGCCTACCTCGGGAGCGATGAAGATGCTGACGCTTGAGAATGTCGACGCCCGATACGACAGTTTCAAGGCGCTGGACGGCGTATCCATGGAGATCGCCGCCGGCGAACTGGTTGTGCTGCTGGGCGCCAACGGCGCCGGCAAAACCACTCTGTTCAACACCATCAGCGGCCTGCTCAAGCCGGCGGCCGGCCATATCCGGGTCGATGGCCGCGAGGTGACCGGTGCGCGCCCGTCGGCGTTGGTCCAGGCCGGTGTGGTGCAGTGTCCGGAAGGCCGTAAGCTGTTCCCGGACATGTCGGTGGCCAAGAACCTCATGCTCGGTGGCTATGTTCATCGCCGCGACCGGGCGGGCATGAAACGCACGCTCGAACATGTACTGGCCATGTTCCCGATTCTCGAGGAGAAGAAGGACGAAGCGGCCGGCTCGCTGTCTGGTGGCCAGCAGCAGATGGTGTCACTCGGCCGGGCCCTGATGGGCCGGCCGAAGTTGTTGCTGCTCGACGAACCTTCGCTAGGCCTGGCGCCGCTGGTGGTCAAGCAGGTCTTTGCCACCGTCAGCGAAATCAATCGCGAGGGCACCACCGTGCTGCTCGCCGAACAGAACGCATTCGCCGCACTCAAGATCGCAACCCGTGCCTATGTCATCGAAAACGGCCGCCTGGTCATGTCCGGCGATCGTGACGAAATGCTGGGCAACGAAGCGGTGCGGCGTGCCTATATCGGTGCCTGAAGGCCACCGGGCTGCGGTAGGACACATTACGTCACGACAAAAACCGAGAAGGGGAGACACGATCATGAAGCTCAACCGAATCATCCGCCGGGCAATCGGTGTAGGTGCGGTCACCGCCGTCCTTGGCCTGGGCACGGCCGGTCTCGCGCAGGCCGCCGAGGTGAATATCGGCTTCACCGGCCCGCTGTCCGGCGGCGCCGCGTTGTATGGCCAGAATACGCTCGAGGGGCTCAAGATGGCGGCCGCCGAGATCAACGAGGCGGGCGGTATCGAAGTCGACGGACAGTCCTACGATATCAATCTGGTCTCTCTGGACGACAAGTACGCACCCAGCCAGTCGGCGGTCAATGGCAAACGGCTGGTTCAGCAATACCACGCGCCGGTGGTGTTCGTGCCGCATTCGGGGGGCACATTCGCGCTGCAGGCGTTCAACCAGCGCGACAACTTCCTGGTGATGTCCTATACCTCGATCCCGTCGGTGACCGAGAAGGGCAACAAGCTCACGGTCAAGATTCCGCCCAATTTCACCGACTACATCAAGCCGTTCGTGAATATCGAGATGCAGCGCTTCGGCAAGAAACTGGCCGTGGCCAACGCCACGCACGACTACGCCAAATACTGGACCAAGGCGTTCGTGCCGGCCTGGGAAGCCGCTGGCGGCGAAGTTGTGGCCAGCAACCCGATGGACTACAACAAGTCGGCGGATTTCTATACCGGCGTGAGCAAGGTGCTGGCTGCCGATCCCGACGTACTGTTCGTCGGCGGTGCCTCCGAGCCGACCGGCCTGGTGGTGCGCCAGGCCCGCGAATTGGGCTTTGAGGGTGGTTTCGTGATCATGGATCAGGCCAAGATCGATGAGGTCGCGCAGGTCGCCGGCGGCATGGATGCGGTCGAGGGCGCGGTCGGTGTAACGCCACTGGCCGAATCCACCAATCCCGGTGCGCCGATTTTCGTGAAGAAGTTCAAGGCCGACCACGACGGTCTGCCGACCTCGGAGACCGCTTACAACTACTTCGCGCTGCATCTGATCGCCCGCGCAATGCAGGCGGCTGGCAGCGTCGACGATCCGAAGGCGATCCGAGCGGCGATCCCCGAGGCGCTGGCCGATCTGCCGATCGAACAAAATCCGTACGACGTGAAGAAAATCACCGACTCCGGCAATCTGGCGGTCGACGTCGAGATCGCCGAAGTCGTCGACGGCAAGATCGAGCTCAAGCGAAAATCCGATATCGACGAATAGACACCGCGATCGCCGATCCACCACGCCGGGGCGCCTTGAGCGCCCCTTTTCGATGCCACGAGGCCAGAGCCTATGACCATGAACCGACAGATCATCCTTGCCGAACGTCCGGACGGCATGCCCGACGCCACGCACCTGCCGCTGCGCGAAGCCGCCATGCCGAAGCCGCAGGACGGGCAGGTGCTGGTGCGTACGATCTACCTGTCTCTGGACCCGTACATGCGCGGTCGTATGAGTGCAGCCAAGTCCTATGCGGCCAGCGTCGAGGTGGGGGCCGTGATGGAAGGCCAGACCGTCGGCCAGGTGGTGGCTTCACGCCATCCTGAGTTCGCCGAGGACGATTTCGTGCTTGCGCCGGGCGGCTGGCAGGCCTACGCGGCGGTGGCCGGCAAAACGCTACGCAAGCTGGATCCGGCTGTGGCCCCGATCAGCACCGCGGTGGGTGTGCTCGGCATGCCCGGCTTCACGGCGTATGCCGGGCTCGAGGAGATCGGCAAGCCGCAGGCCGGCGAAACCGTGGTCGTATCCGCGGCGGCCGGCGCGGTCGGCCAGGTGGTGGGCCAGATCGCGCGTATCAAGGGGTGTCGTGTGGTGGGTGTCGCCGGCGCCGACGACAAATGCCGGCATGTGGTCGAGACCTATGGCTTCGATGCCTGCGTGAATTACAAGGACGACGATTTCGCCGAGCAGTTGGCCGCTGCCTGTCCGGACGGAGTGGACGTCTATTGGGAGAACGTCGGCGGCAAGGTGTTCACCACCGTGCTCGATCTGTTCAACGATTTCGCCCGGATTCCGGTATGCGGACGGATCGCCCATTACAATGACAGCGGCGCGCCGGACGGGCCCGATCGTCTGCCTGGGCTGATGGGCCGGATCCTGGTCAAGCGTCTGTTGTTCAAGGGCTTCATCCAGTTCGACTATCGTCATCGGCAGCCCGATTTCGTGCAGGACATGGGTGCCTGGGTACGCGACGGCAAAGTGCGTTATCAGGAAGATATCGTCGACGGGCTGGAGCACGCCGTCGATGCGTTTCAAGGCCTGTTGTCCGGCCGCAACCGCGGCAAACTGCTGGTTCGCGTCGGTGACGATCCCACCCGCAACTGATCCGGGTCGCATGTGATGCGCGACCGCCGATACGCGCCGCCGACGCTCGACACACTGTTCGAGCGCTTCGGGTCGCGCTATCGCTGGTATGTCACCACCACCGTCATGCTGGGCACTTTCTCGGTGATCCTGGCCTCGACGATCATCAACGTCGCCGTACCGGCGATCATGCAGGAGTTCGCGGTCGCCCAGGACCAGGTCCACTGGCTGGCGACCGGTTTTCTAGCGGCGATGACGGTCGGCATGCTCCTCAATGCATGGGCCGTGTCGCGGTTCGGCTCGCGCGGGGCCTTCGCGATCGCGATGACATGTTTCATCGCCGCCTCGATCGTGGGCGGGTCGAGCACGCAGTTCGGTGTGCTCGTCGCTGCGCGCGTGCTTCAAGGGCTGATGGCCGGTATGATCCAGCCGCATGCGCTGGTGGCGGTGTTCCAGGTGTTTCCGGTGGCGCGCCGCGGCCAGGCGATGGGCATCTACGGCATGGGCGTGGTGCTCGGCCCGGCCATCGCGCCGGCGCTGGGCGGGATTCTGGTCGATGCGGTGTCTTGGCGTGCGACCTTCTTCGTGGTGATTCCGGCCTGTCTGCTGGCGACCGGCATGGCGTGGTGTTTCCTGCCGGGCCGGCATCGGCGCAATACGCCCCGGCCCGATCTGCCGGGGTTGGTTCTGTTGAGCGCCACGCTGGTGACCTCGCTATGGGCTTTGGCCTCTGTGCATCGGCGCGGCCTGACTGATCCGGTACTGTGGGCAGCCCTGACCGGCGGTGCCCTGTTGGCGGCGTTATTCGTCGGATGGCAACGACGCGCGGACAATCCGTTGTTCGAGTTCGCGGTGTTTCGGGAGCCGGGCTTCGGTGCGAGCTTTCTGCTGTCGATGGCCATGGGAGCCGGCCTGTTCGCCAGTACCTACCTCACGCCGCTTTATTTTCAGCAGGTGGCCGGAATGAGTGCGTCCGCTGCGGGGCTGACCCTGGTCCCCGCGGGGCTGGCCATGGCCTTCATCTTCCCGATCGCCGGGCATCTGACCGACCGAGCACCGGTCGCGCGCGTCATCGCGGCCGGCATGCTGCTATTCGTGGCCAGCCTCGTGCTGCTGTGTCTGGCCGGCCCGACGACCGCTGGATTGTGGCTGATCCTGTGGAGTGCACTCGGGCGGTTGGGGATCGGGCTCATGATGCCGCCGGTGACCACCGCCGGCCTGTCGCTGCTCGGGCCTGCGCTGCTGGATCGTGGCTCGGGCATCATCAACTTCGCGCGCCAGATCGGCGGGGCGATCGGGATCAACCTGTGTGCCGTGATTGCCCAATATGCCAGCGATTTCCATGCGATGGGCCCGGGCTACCGCGTGGAAAGCGTGGACGCTTTCGAGGCCGGCTTCGACAGCGCGTTTGCGGCGCTCGCGCTCGCCTTCGTACTCGCCGCATGGGCGCTGTACCGCATGCAGGCGGCACTGCGTGTGCAAGGTGCTCATTCGGCCGGCCACTGACGCCCGGCGACGGTCTCCGCCGTGTCGCTCTGTTCGAACGGCGGTGGCCTGCCCCGTGGCGTCGGTCTGGCAACCGATGCCGCATCTTCAGCGCATACGACGGATCGAGTCAGCGGGTAATCGTGGGCTTGCCGGTCGATGTATGGGACGCACATACGAGCGGGCGCATACATTCAAACAGCAGGCCGTTGGCGGGTCGAATTAGACCAATGTCGTATGATCGGACAAGACCAGCGGAAGACGATATATTTAAAATAAAATCAAATGCTTGTGTTAAATAGCGAGACCTTGACACGGGTATTCGTTATGCATGGATGTCGTTTGCTTGGCCGGTGCTATTAAATGGCTTGCCAAGAAAAATGAAATCCCGTATCAAAATAACGGCGCGCCTTCGCGGCGACGCGACAGGGGATTGAAATATAACGCTGGTTACGTTTGGAGGCTGCTTTGGCAGCCGCCCGTGCCGCGCCAGCACGCACGACGGCCGTACTCCGATAATCGCGAATCTTGCCCAGCCGGAAACGATATAACCGGGCTGGTCCGGCCGCGGGTTGTGCAGGCGACAACGATAATAATTCTGGGAGGAGTTGGGATGTCGAACAATCAAACGCCGTGGTGTGCCACGAGCGGCCGTCGAACCGTGTCCTGTGCGGCGAGCCTCGTGGCCGCTCTGGCCACGAGCACGCTCACCCTGTTTTCGGCCAATGCGCTGGCCATGAAGACCGATTTCAATATCGACTACCGGGCGACCGGCTTCTATGCCGAGTCCGACTCATTCGACACCAACGATGAAAGCAATGCCGGCAGCGACACCGGCTTTGCCCAGTACCTGCGCCTGGGCGCGGATTTCAAGCACGAAGAGACGGGGGTCGAGGTCCATACCCGGCTGGAGCTGGCCGGTGACCGCTGGTCCGGCGACAACCGTGACTACACCACGACCGCGGATCGCGCGTTCAATCCCAGCAACCGGGGCGATAATGTTCGTCTGGACATCGGTTTCGTACAGGTTCCGCTGGGCAAGACCCTGCTTCGGGTGGGGCGGCAGGAATCCAACTGGAACAACTGTTTTCTGGTCTGCGACGACCGTCGGGACCGTATCTTCGTTGCACGCAGTTTCGGCAAGGTGAGTGCGTTCATCGGCTATGACCGGCGCAACGACGATACCTCCTTCGCCTCGATCGACAACGGAGATCAGTTCTTTCCGGGCTTCGTCACGCCGATCTTCGATACCGGTTTTACCGGCGGCTTTCTGTTCCTGTACTACCTCGACAACTATCAGGGCAGCATTGCGGACTACCCGCTACTGGCACAGGGCAGCCAGCCCTACGTGCTCGACAACGCCAAGGCGATTTCGCCGTACGTGACCGGCAAGATCGGCCCGTTCCAGATCGAGACCGGCTTCAACTACTTCGATGGCAGCCACGTAAGCAGCCCCACGCCCGAGGACGGTGATTATTTCACCGACGCAGGCTGGTCGGAGTATTTCCGTATCGGCACCGAGTTCGATCGCTACGAGGCCCGCTTCCAGTACGTGGGCGCGCAGGATGGTGGCCTGATCTCCTCGGGTTTCGATACCTATTCGAGCCTGATCAACTCCAACCCGGAGTCCACGGCCAATCCGACCAGTGTCTATAACATGGGCGGTTTTCTCGGGCGCAAGGGTTTCGACCAGTCGCTCTATATTGCTAACCTGACGGCCGACATCACGCCCAAGCTCACGTTCGGCGGCTCGGTCGGGCTGCTCGATATCGATGTGGGTGACAGCCTCGGCGGTGGCAGCGACTCCAGCATGGTCTACGATGTCGAACTGAGCTATCAGTACAACGCGGTCTTCCGTACCTGGGCGACCCTCGGATTGCTGGAGAAGAACGATGTCGGCGCGCTCACCGGCAACTCGTTGCTCGGTGCGACGCCGAACGGCGGTGCGTTCGCCGAAGATGATGTGATGGCCGGCAGCGTCAATATCGGCGTCAAGTTCTGAACACGTCTGGCGCGCCCGGATATTCAAGGAGAGGTTCGTGAAACGCTTGGTCAACGCCCGCCATCTCGCGATACCGGCCGTCTGTCTGGCCGCGGTCGTATCCGGCTGTGCTGTGCAGGGCGGTCCGGTGACCGAGGACGGCGACGACTTCGCCATGATCGACTCGGACGCGGCGTTCGGCTACCAGCAGACCGATTGGAGTCAACCCTTCTGGGAACGCTGGATTGCCGAAGCCCGTTCGGGACGGCCGGCCGAGCAGGCCGACGGTCGCTCGTCGCGGGCTGCGCCGGCCATCGCCGATACCGGGGCGCCGTCGGCCTCCGCGTCGGCCGGAACGGCCGGTGTGTCGGCCTCGACCGCCTCCGCAGTCGGCGCGTCGTCGGCGCTGCGGCCGGCCATCGCCGTCATCGTGGATCCGGACGATCGGAACGACCCGGCTGCTTATGAGCTGGTTTCACGTATTCGCCAGCGGGCGGCCAGTCGTGGCATGACGGTGATCGCTTCTGAGATCGTCTACGACGCCATCGCGGGCAGCCAGCCTTGCCGCCAGGCCGATGCCCGGGCCTGTCTCCAGACGCTGGCAGTCTATCCCGGTGTGCGCCTGCTCATCCGTGCGAGCGTGGAAGACAGCAAGGACGGCGAATTCGCTACCTTGTCCACCCGGATGATCGACACCGATTTCGGCATGGAATACGAGCCTCGGGCGGTGAAATGGCGACCGGGGGCGGGCGACGACGTATCCGTGCCCGTCGAGCGTCTGCTCGATGCCGCCCAGGCCCGGCTCGAAGTCGCGCCCTGGTTCACCCATGTGTTTCAGAACAGCGGGGATGCGTTCTACCTGAGCGCGGGCTCTGCCGCAGGATTGCAGGTCGGCGACGAACTCACCGTCCACGACGAGGGCACGCTGATCCGTATGGGCGGGGGGCAGAGTGCGGTCTGGCAGCCCGGTGAGGGAGTCGGCCGCGTTCGGGTCGAACAGTTCCTGGGTGATCGCGTGGCGATTGCGCGTCTGGTGAGCGGCCGTGCGCCGACGCCGGCCGATCGTCTGACGCGCGCGCGTTGACGGCGCACGGGCGGGCTGTACGCTCTCCACGGCGCGCGTTCCATGATGCTATTCCGTTATGTGGAATGCGACAGGCGCGCACGCGGGTCACGCACGCGTCCCCGTCAGAGGTTGCTTTAGTCGGTAATTGTCTTTTAAAAACAGTACGGTTTTTGTTTGAGCCGGCAAGTTTTCCGACGTCAGGGCCGATGCCGTGCGGTCAGGCGAGTGGCCTCCGGCGCGAAAAATGCCTACTGTTCCGCATCGCAGTCGTCCAGTGACCGCAGCTCGTTTGTACGACAGCGTTGAAAAAGCGGTATTGCCCGATCAGAGCGTGGATGCCGTGATCGGAAATTTGTCGGGAGCAGCATGTCCATGCGCAAGACGCAGTTGAAAACGGGGACGAAGGCCAAGGGCCATAATTTCGTCACCGCCCTGGCGCGCGGGCTGGAGCTGCTGCGCTGTTTCGGCGATGCGTCGGAGTATCTCGGCAACGCGGAGCTTGCGCTGCGCACCGATATCCCGCGTCCGACGGTCTCCCGATTGACCGCGACGCTGACCCAGTTGGGTTATCTGATCTATATGCCGCAGCTGGAAAAATACCGGCTCGGGCCACGGGTGCTGGATCTCGGCTATCGATATCTGGCCAGTGAAGGCGTGGGCAGTATCGCGCGCCCGTTCATGCAGGAGCTCGCCGATGCGACCGACTGCATGATCGCACTCGGCGTGCCGGAAGGCAGTCAGATCACCTATACGCAAACCTGCCAGGGGCCGGGGCCACTGATCCTGCGCCTGCAGGTCGGCTCCCGGGTGCCGATGGCGCACTCTGCCATGGGCCGCTCCTTCCTGGCGGCCACCCCGCCGGCACAGCGCAAGCCGTATTACGAGCTCATCGAAGCCGACAATCCGAGCGATTGGCCGGCAATCCGCGAGTCGCTCGAGCAGGCCTATGCCGATTATGCCCAGTACGGCTTCTGCATGACCGTCGGTGAGTGGAGCCGCGATATCAGCGGCGTCGGAGTGCCGCTGGTGCTTGAAAACGGCCAGCGTGTCGTGTCTTTCAACTGTGGCGGGGCGGCCTTGCGATTGACCCGTGAGGTGATGGTGGAAAACCTAGGGCCGCGCTTGAAGGCGGTGGTGGATCAGGTGCGCGAGCTCGTGGTCGGCGGCGGGGCGTAAACCGTATACACTGGGCGGTTGATCCGATTCACCGCTGTTTTCATGACCCAATTGTCAATGGCCCAGGCCACCGCGAAGTACGATCGAGGGTTCGCGATCGTGCTCGGATTCGAGTTTCTGGAATGGGGCCCGGAACGCGCCGTCATCGGCATGCAGGTACGGCCCGAGCACCTGAATCTGGCCGGCATCACCCATGGCGGCATCCTCGCCTCGCTGCTGGATATCGCCGGATCGGCGGCCGGCAGCTACTGCCCGTACCCGGATCGGATTCGCAAAGTGGTCACCCTGTCGATGACCACAACCTATACCGGCCAGGCCGGGGTCGGCTATATCCGCGCCATTGCCCGTCGCCGGGCAGGCGGTCGCCGGATCTTCAATGCCAGTGTGGATATCTTGGCCGATGACGATCGGCTGCTGGCCATGGGCGAAGGAACCTTCCGTTTCCGCACCGGAAGCGAAGGTCCGGAAGGCGTGCCGTTCGAGTCCGACGCGGCCTGAGCCCGAACGGTAGCGCGCCGAAGCCCTAGACCACGGGCCGCATGCGCACGAGATACCGCTGCTGGCCCTCGAGCACGATCACGCCGTGCTGATTGTGGATCTGTGAGGCCATGGTCAATACGCCGGTCGTCCGCTGGGGCACCCGTTGGGCGACTGTCAGCGTCGGATAGAGCGTATCGCCGAGATACACCGGGGCCGCGAAGCGTGAGGACTGGTCCAGAAACGCGATCAGGGAATCGCTGACTTCATGCGGAAACCGTCCAGCACCGGCGGCCGTGAAGCACAGAACCTGCAGGCCGTGGGCGAGCAGGTCGGGATGCCCATGGGCGCGACAGAACGGCGCATCGTAGTGAATCGGATGGTTGTCGCCGGACAATGCCTGGAACGCCGCGAACTGGGCGTCGGTCACAGTACGGCTAGGCAGGATATAGCGCTCTCCGATCTCGAAATCCTCGAACCAGCGCTGACGGGTCATTCGATGATGTCGCGGATCGAAATCCGGATCGCGTGCGCCTGCCATGGCCGTACCGGTGTGCGTGAATATCAGAGCGAATCGATGACCTGGCGACGCTTGGCCTGCCAGGCCTGGGCGAATGCGTCGTCCGGTTCGTCACCGTGGGTGTCCATGGTCTGCTGCCATGCCTCCCGCAGCGCGTTGAGACGCCGCAGACGCTTGTCCTGCCAGGCCTGATCGTCCGCGTTCCAGATGCCCTTTTCTCTCAGGTAGCGGATCGCACCCGGGTGAAAAGGTGCCCCCATCGGCGCATGGCCGGATTTGTCCAGAGCCCAGCGTGGCATGGCTGCGGTGACGTTGCGATAAATATCGAATGTCTCGTCCAGGCCTTTGATTACCTGGTACACATAGTCTTCGCTTTCGTCGGCACGCACCACGATCTGGGGGTAGCGATAGCCCATCAGCTCGACCGGATGGTCGGCCGATACGCCGGCGCCCACGGTCTCGGTATAGGGGCTGGCATAGGGTGCCATTTTCTGCACGCGTGCCCAGGCAGCGGTGTCGCTTGCCGGCATTTGTGGCCAGTGGATGCCGCGCGGGGATTCGGCCAGCTCGTACATCAGGCTCGGTGTGGTCAGCGTGCAGGTGGCATCGGCCTTATCCTGCTTGAGTGCGCTCATGGCCGCCGTGTACGTGGGAAACATCACGATCTTCACGTCGCTGCGATCCAGTCCGGCGAACGCGAGCACGGCGTCGCATTTGACGTTGACCGACGGATTACCGGCCACATAAGCCAGGCGTTTGCCCGCCACGTCGGCGATGGTGTCGATATGCGCATCGGCGGCGGTCGGCATACCGAAGGCAGCGACCTTGCCGGCTACGACACGCAGGTCCTGAGGACCCCAGCGTTTTTCCGAGAAATCGACGATACCCTCGGTGGCAAAGAAGGTGCCCGTCGACAGAAAGCCGAGATTGGCGCGCTCGGAAACCAGCGGCTGAAGCCGGCCGATCGCGGTGCTTGAGGGCTGGATTCGGATACGGGTGCCATATTTGCGTCCGAACGCATCCGCAATCGCCGAGGCATTCGCATACCCGGCCGAGCCGACGTTGTAGGCCGTCCATACCATCGAGTCGGGCATGGCGTTGTTATCGTCGGCCGCGCAGACGGCCAGGCTCGTGGCCGCCACGGCGGCGCACACGAACGACTTGATCAGACGTGATCTCATGAATCTCCTCGGTTTCGCTTGACGGGTCATTGCCGGGTATCGAGCGTCATAGCGCGCTCTCGGTCCATGGGACACCGGCGACCGACTGTATACCGTAGCCGAACGGCCTCGGCAATGCGGTGCGCAAACCCCGACGCCCGGGTTTGTTCGCACTCACGCCCGTGACAGGGCGTACATCGAGGTCCACCGGGCGATCCGGTGCACGACGCCCGCGTCGGCGTGTGCGACCTATGTCGCATACGCTGGGACGACGCGACGGGTCGTGTCGCGCAACCCCCCGCGCCGGCGCGCCAACCGTGCTCTGACGGTTGTCCAGCGCGCTTGCCACGGCACGGTTCGAACCGGACGAGTAATGGCCGCAGCCGTTGGGCCGGCAGCGATCGACGCGCAGGACCCGCACATCACAGCTTGCCTGCGGCGCGCGTGACCGGCGCCGAAACGTTGATAAATCGAACGTTCGTTCGGCAGCCGCTGTGGAACTGCATTTCGAAAATTGACGGTCCTAGGAAGCTGTGTCAGGTTCATCGCCACAGCGGATGGACCGCCCGAGCCGCGAACCACACGGCCGTCTCGTCCTTCGCTCGCCGAGCCCCGTTTACAACGAAGGAGATCCCATGCAGGCGCTATCCGATCGTGCCCAGGAACTGCGCGCCCAGCTGCTCGCATTCATGGATGCCCATGTATATCCCGCCGAAGCGGAATATGCCCGTCAGCAGGCCGAGTCGTCCGATCGATGGACGCCGCCGGCGATTCTCGACGAGCTCAAGGCCAAGGCCAAGGCGCAGGGGTTGTGGAACCTGTTCCTGCCGGAGAGCGAGTACGGTGCCGGGCTGTCGAATCACGACTATGCCCAGCTTTGCGAGATCATGGGCCGCTCCTCGATTGCGCCGATCGTGTTCAATTGCAGCGCGCCGGATACCGGCAACATGGAAGTGCTCACCCGCTACGGTAGTCGGGAGCAGCAGCGGCAGTGGCTCCAGCCGCTGCTCGACGGCGAGATCCGGTCCTGCTTTTCGATGACCGAACCCGACGTGGCCTCATCGGATGCCACCAATATCCGGACCGAGATCAAGCGCGACGGGGACGAATACGTCATCAACGGGCGCAAGTGGTGGTCGTCGGGTGCCATGGCCAGTAATTGCAAGATCGCCATCGTCATGGGCAAGACCGATCCGTCCGCGGCCAAGCACCAGCAGCAGTCGATGATTCTGGTGCCCTTAGACACGCCCGGCGTGGAGATCGAACGCGCGCTGCATGTGTTCGGCTACGATCATGCGCCCAAGGGCCATGCCGAGATCCACTACAACAATGTGCGCGTGCCCGCAGCCAACCTGATCCTCGGGGAAGGGCGCGGCTTCGAGATCGCTCAGGGCCGACTCGGACCGGGCCGGATTCATCACTGCATGCGTACGATCGGCCTGGCCGAGCGTGCACTCGAGGCGATGTGTGCACGCGCCGACGAGCGCGAGGCCTTCGGCCGCAAGCTCTCCGAGTTCGACTCCATCCGCAAGGATATTGCGCGTTCGCGTATCGAAATCGATCAGGCACGGCTGATGACCCTCAAGGCCGCCCGCATGATGGACGAGGTCGGCAATAAACAGGCACGCCAGGAAATCGCGATGATCAAGGTCATCGCCCCCGAGATGGCGCTGCGGGTCATCGACCGAGCCATTCAGGTCCACGGCGCGATGGGCGTCTGTCAGGACAGCTTCCTGGCCTCGGCCTGGGCGGGCGTACGAACGCTGCGTCTAGCCGACGGGCCTGACGAGGTGCACCTGGACACCATCGCCAAGCTGGAGATGCGCCGTCAGCGCAACGAACGCGGCGAGTAGCGCTCCGATTGCGGCCGGCAGCCAGCAGGCCCCGTACTTGGCGCCACCCCGGCTTTCGGGGCGGCGCGCATTCGACAACACCTACCCCGCGTCGTGCCCAGCGTGCGCCGCGGGTAACAGGAGACAATCATGGCGAATCTGTTCGACCTGACCGGCAAGGTCGCGGTCATCACCGGCTCCAGCCGCGGTATCGGCCGGGCGATCGCCCATCAGATGGCCGCACATGGCGCCAAGATCGTGGTGTCCAGCCGCAAGCAGGACGCCTGCGAAACGGTGGCTGACGAGCTCAGGAAGAGCGGCGCCGATGCGATCGCCATCGCCTGCCATGTCGGCAAGAAAGCCGACCTGCAGAATTTGGTGGACAGCGCGACCGAGCATTATGGGCGTATCGATATCCTGGTCTGCAACGCGGCGACCAACCCGGTCTACGGACCGCTGTCGGAAATGCCCGACGAGGCGTGGGACAAGATTCTGGAGACCAACGTCCGCGGCACCTTCTGGCTGTGCAACATGGTGCTGCCCGGCATGGCGGCTAACGGCGGCGGCAACGTGGTCGTGCTGTCGTCGATCGCCGGTATTCGCGGCAATCCGGTCATCGGCACCTACGGCGTATCCAAGGCGGCCGAAGCCGCACTGGCACGCAATCTGGCCGTCGAGTGGGGGCCGAAGAACATTCGCGTGAACGCCATCGCGCCCGGTCTGGTACGCACCGACTTCGCCAAGGCGCTGGTGGACGATCCCGAACGGCTGGCGCAGGCCGAGCAGCGAACCCCGGTGCGCCGGATCGGCGAGCCGGACGACATTGCCGGCGTGGCGGTGTTTCTGGCCAGTCAGGCGGGCGCGTATGTCACGGGTCAAACCCTGGTCGCCGACGGCGGCGAAACCATCTGCTGATCATGGCTGACGTCAGTTACAGCGGCGCACCGGAGATCGTGGATATCCGGTCTGCGCATCGTATCGATCTCGACGCCCTGGCCGCCCATCTGGCACGCCACGACCTGCTCGACGGCACGTTGAGCGTGCGTCAGTTCCAGGGCGGTCAGTCGAACCCGACCTACTTCTTGGAGACAGGCACCGGCGAGCGTCAGCGGCGCTACGTATTGCGCAAGCAGCCACCCGGCGAAATCCTGCCCTCGGCGCACCGCATCGATCGCGAATACAGGGTCATGTCCGCTCTGGCCAACGCCCCGGATGTGCCGGTGCCGACCATGCGGCTGTACTGCGACGACGCCGACGTCATCGGCACGCCGTTCTATGTGATGGACTACGTGGCCGGGCGGGTGTTCAGCGCGCCGGCCCTGCCGGCGCTGGCCGCGTCCGATCGACGGCGCGTGTATCACGCGCTGGTCGATACGATGGCCGCACTGCATGCTGTCGACGTGGAAGCGGCGGGGCTGACGACCTTCGGTCGGCCGAACGGCTATGTCGAACGCCAGATCGAGCGTTGGCGTAGCCAGTACGAGGCTTCCGCTCAGGCGACCGATCCGGCCATGGATCAGCTTGGGCAATGGCTGGGCGATCATATTCCGGCCGACACGCGGCCCGCGATCGCGCACGGCGATTTTCGTATCGGCAATCTGCTTCTGGCCCCCGACCTGTCCAACGTGGCCGCAATTCTGGACTGGGAGCTGGCCACCATCGGTCATCCGATCGCAGATCTGGCCTATGCGTGCATGCCGTATTATCTGCCGCACGGCGTGGCCGGCGTGAAGGGCATTGACGGGCTGGATCTGGCTGCGCACGGCATTCCAGACGAAGCCTCTCAGCTGTCCCGCTATTGTCAGCAACGCGGTATTCCAGCCATCGACGACTGGCCGGTATTCGTCGCGTTCGCCCTGTATCGGACCGCCGCGATCCTGCAGGGGGTGTATGCGCGCGCGTTGCAGGGCAATGCCAGCAACGCCGATGCGCTACAGGTCGGCGAGCGCGCCGGCCTGATCGCCGAGCGTGGCTGGGCCGTGGCGCAACGCTTCGATTGAACATGCCGCGCCAGAGCCGGGCCGGTATCGGCTCGGGTGGCGCTCAAGCACTGACCTGTGCGTGTGTGCCCGGGGCTGGTTCCAGTTGTCGGGCATACCGCCTGTCTTATGCTGAGGCCTGATATGGAACACCATTGTCTAACCCTGGCCCGCAACCGCCGGGCCTAACGGCGGCCGACGCCGTGAGCCGGAGTATTGAATGGAACGTCTGAAACGTGTGCTGGTAACCAACGACGACGGCATCGATGCGCCGGGGTTGAAGATCGCCGAGGCGATCGCGGCCGAGCTGGCCGATGACGTCGTCACGATCGCCCCGCTGGGCGACCAGAGCGGCGTGGGCCAAGGTATTTCGATGCATAACCCGCTGCGGCTGAGTCGCTACGGCGACAACCGCTATGCCGTGACCGGTACGCCGGCGGACTGCGTGATGTACGCAATGGCCGAGTTTTTCACCGACACGCCGCCGGATCTTGTGCTCTCGGGCGTCAACTGGGGGGCCAACCTGTCCGACTCGGTCATGTACTCGGGCACGGTGGGCGCGGTGCTGGCCGCCAATCATCTGGGCCTGGATGCCATCGCTCTGAGCCAGGCGTTTCATCGCCGGGACGCGGTGGATTTCAGCGTGACCTCGGCGTATGCGGCCAATGCGATCGAGTGGCTCTGGGCGGAGCGAACGCGGTTCGGCTGTTGCTGGAACATCAATTTCCCGATGATCGAGCCCGAGGCGGTGGCCGGGCTGAGATTCACCCGACAGGTCGGCGGGTCGATCCGCGCCCCGCATCTTATCGAAGGCGCGGACGGACGCGGGCTGGCCTATCACTGGCTGAGTTTCCAGCGCGATACCGGCGCGGTGGTGGATGTCGACGCCGATGTGGTGGCGCTACGCGACGGGTTCGTCTCGGCCATGCCGCTTCATGGCACCCGCTGCAACGAAGCGATGCTGTCCGAACTGGCCGGCGCCGAGCCGATGACGCTGAACACGGGCAAGCGCGCTCAAGGGGCGACCGGGTAATTTTCGAAACGGCGTTTCAGGAAATTTTGACGGCCTGCAGACTTGCTGCCAGAGTTTGAGGCCATCGAATGTATCGGCTACAGATCGTGGGCAACAGGCACACCACAACGCGACGCCCGATACGAGCGAGCCGCCATTGACCTGATTCGAGGAGATCGTTGCCATGTTCGACCGGCATCATGCCGTCTGGCCTGAAGGCCTGCCCCATCATCTGGGCCTGCCGCAGACCAGCCTCTATAGCAATCTTGCCATCTCAGCGCTGCGCTATCCCGAGCGGCCGGCCATCATCTATTACGACACGCCGTTGAGCTATCGCCAGCTCGACGCCGAGGTTCAGGCGTTGGCGGGTTATCTCCAGCAGCGCGGCGTGGCCGCCGGCGATCGGGTGCTGCTGTTCATGCAGAACGCACCGCAGTTCGTGATCGGCTACTACGCAATACTGCGTGCCAACGCCGTGGTGGTCCCGGTCAACCCGATGAACCGCAGCGTCGAGCTCGAGCACTATGCCGAGGATACCGACGCCACCCTGTGTCTGTGCGGCCAGGAACGTTTCGAAGCGGTGGCGCCGCTGCTCGAATCCGGCCGGCTGGCGCATGCCGTGGTGGCCACCTACGGTGATTACGTCTCCGGCGAGACCGATCTGGATCTGCCGGCCGAGGTCGCGGCCACCGCCACGCCGATCGATGCCGGCAACGCCATCCACTGGTCGGCGGCGATCGCGGCCGGGCACGTACCGGGCGAGCTGACCGTCGGACCCGATGATCTGGCGGTGCTGCCCTACAGTTCCGGTACCACCGGTGCGCCGAAGGGCTGCATGCACACGCATGGCACGGTCATGGCCACCGCGGTGCAAAGTGTCTACTGGAGCCGTAGCACCTCGGAAGGCAAGTCGCTGGCCACGTTGCCGTACTTTCATGTCACCGGCATGCAGAACGGCATGAACGCGCCGATCTTCATCGGCTCGACAGTGGTTCTGATGACGCGCTGGGAACGGCGCACGGCTGCGACGTTGATCGAGCGTTATCGAATCACCCGCTGGACCAATATCGTGACCATGGCCATCGACATGCTCGCCGATCCGGAGATCGAGCGCTTCGACCTGTCGAGCCTGGAGAACATCGGCGGTGGGGGCGCGGCCATGCCCGAGGCCGTCTCGGAGAAGCTCTTCAAGCTGACGGGCCTGCGCTATATCGAGGGCTACGGGTTGTCGGAGACCATCGCCGGGACGCATATCAACCCGTTCGACGGGCCCAAGCCACAGTGTCTGGGCATTCCCGTGTTCGATGTGGATTCACGCATTATCGATACCGAGACGCTGGCGGAATTGGGTCCGAATCAGGTCGGCGAGATCGTTACCCGCGGGCCCCAGGTGTTCATTGGCTACTGGCGCCGGCCCGAGGCAACCGAGGCCGCCTTCATCGATATCGACGGGCACCCGTTCTTCCGGACCGGTGATATCGGCTACTACGACGAGCAGGGATATTTCTTTCTTGTCGATCGGGTCAAGCGCATGATCAATGCCTCGGGCTATAAGGTATGGCCAGCCGAGGTGGAAAGCCTGATGTATCGACACCCGGATATCCGCGAAGCCTGCATCATTTCTACGCCGCACGCGCGCCGCGGTGAGAGCGTCAAGGCCTGTGTGGTACTCGTCGACGAGGCCGTGGGGCGGGTCGACGGCGCGGATATCCGCCAGTGGTGTCGCGACAACATGGCAGCCTACAAGGTCCCGCAGGTCGTCGAGATCTGCCAAGCGCTGCCCCGTTCGCCGACCGGCAAGGTGATGTGGCGCGCTTTGCAGGAGGCCGAATGGCCCGGCGACGACGCGGCCAATGGCTGATGCCGGGCAACGCCCAAAACAAAACACCGTTTCACAATAATTGATTTCCGCCAGGCTTTTCGTTTAGCTTGGCATCCAGCCAAACTGCCGAACGCGCGTTCGTTGCGCGCGGCGGCTGTCATCTACAAGGAGCCCTTATGAGCGATGTCGTGTCCTACCAGTGCGAAGACGGGATTGGTGTCATCACGATCGACAACCCGCCGGTCAACGCCCTCGGGCATGCCGTGCGAGCGGGTATCCTGGAAGCCCTCGATCAGGGCATGGCCGACGATTCGGCGCAGGCACTGATGATCATCGGCGGCGGGCGTACCTTCCCGGCCGGGGCCGATATCCGCGAGTTCGGTCAGACCCCGAAAGAACCCGCGCTGCCGGACGTCATCAACCGTCTGGAAGCCAGTGACAAGATCCTGGTGGCTGCCGTGCACGGCACTGCGTTGGGTGGCGGCATGGAGATCACCCTCGGCTGCGACTACCGCGTTGCGCTCGATTCGGCGAAGATGGGGCTGCCCGAAGTCAACCTGGGCCTGCTCCCCGGCGCCGGTGGCACCCAGCGCTTGCCGCGTCTGATCGGCGCTCGGGCTGCGCTGGACGCCATTGTCTCGGGCAAGCCGATGAAAGCCGCCCAGCTCGAGAAGATGGGCGTGGTCGATCACGTGGTCAGCGGCGATCTCAAGAGCGAAGCACTGGCCTACGCCAAGCAGCTCGTGGCCGATGGTGCCGCCCGGCGGCCGGTGCGCGATCGCGACGTGGAGAAGGAAAGCGCCGACGTATTCAGCGACTACGCGCAGTCGATCGCGCGCAAGAAGCGCGGTTTTCTGGCGCCATTCCATTGCATCAAGGCCGTGCAGGCCGCCACCGAGCTGGATTTCGACGCCGGGCTCAAACGTGAGCGCGAGTTGTTCACCGAACTGCTGAATTCGCCGCAGTCGGCGGCACAGCGTCATGTGTTCTTCGCCGAGCGCGAAGTCGCCAAGGTTCCGGGAATCGCCAAGGACACGGCCAAGCGCGAGATCAAGCAGGTCGGCATCATCGGCGCTGGAACCATGGGCGGCGGTATCGCCATGAACTTCCTTAACGCGGGCATTCCGGTGCGGCTGCTGGAGATGAAGCAGGAAGCGCTCGACAAGGGCGTTGCGATCATTCGAAAGAACTACGAAGCGACCGCCAAGAAAGGCCGTATCAGCAGCGAGCAGGTCGAAAAATGCATGGCGCTGCTCGATACCACGCTCTCCTATGACGATCTCGCCGAGGTGGATCTCGTCATCGAGGCGGTGTTCGAGAACATGAAGGTCAAGAAAGAGGTCTTCGGCACGCTCGATCGCGTCTGCAAGAAGGGCGCGATTCTGGCAACCAATACCTCGACGCTGGACGTCGACGAGATCGCCCGCGCGACTTCGCGCGCCGAAGACGTCATCGGCATGCATTTCTTCTCGCCGGCCAACGTCATGAAGCTGCTGGAAAACGTCCGCGGCGAGGCGACATCGGACGAAGTGATCGCTACGGTCATGGATCTGTCCAAGCGTATCGGCAAGGTCGGCGTGCTCGTCGGCGTGTGCTACGGCTTCGTGGGCAACCGTATCCTGCACAAGCGTCAGAGCCAGGCGGTATCCCTGGTCAATCAGGGCGCGACCCCGGCACAGGTCGACAAGGTGCTGTACGACTTCGGCTTCCCCATGGGCCCGTTCGCCATGTGGGATCTGGCGGGGCTGGATGTCGGCTATCGCATCCGCGAGGGGCTGCGTGAATCCGACCCGGCCAATGCACCGGCACGCAACTGGCTCGACGAGCTCGTCGAAGCCGACCGCTACGGTCAGAAGACCCAGGCCGGCGTGTTCGATTATGCCGAGGGCGATCGCACGCCCAAGCCGTCGGACGTGACCGCCGCCGAGATCGAAAAATATCGGGCCGAGCAGGGAATCGACACCCGCGAGGTCGGCGATACCGAGATCCTCGAGCGCTGTCTTTACGTCATGGTCAACGAAGGGGCGCGTATTCTCGAAGAAGGTATCGCCATGCGTCCGCTGGATATCGATATCGTATGGATCTATGGCTACGGCTTTCCCGTTTACCAGGGCGGGCCAATGTTCTGGGCCGATCAGATCGGGCTCGACAAGGTGCTCGCCAAGATCAAGCAGTTCTACGACGAAACCGGCCACGACGACTGGAAACCGTCGCCGCTGCTGGAAAAACTCGCCAATGAAGGAAAGGGCTTCGGCGACCTGTAAGGCGTCGACACCGCGGAGACAGTATCAATGGAAATCGATTACAACGACGCCGAACGCGCTTTCCGTGATGAAGTGCGCGCTTTCCTGGCCGATAACCTGCCCTCGAGCATCTCCTATAAGGTCAAGCAGTCCGAGCGGCTGACGCCGGAAGAGACCGTACAGTGGCATAAGATTCTCGGTGAAAAAGGCTGGCTGGCCATGCACTGGCCGGTCGAATATGGCGGGCCGGGCTGGAGCCCGATCCAGAAGCATATCTTCGAGGAAGAATCGGCCGAGGCCGGCGCGCCCCGGCTGTTGCCATTCGGTATCAACATGGTCGCCCCGGTGATCATGAAGTTCGGCACCCAGGCCCAGAAGAACTATTACCTGCCCCGTATCCTCAAGATGGAGGACTGGTGGTGTCAGGGCTATTCCGAGCCGGGCGCCGGTTCGGACCTGGCCAGCCTGAAGACCCGGGCAGTGCGCGAGGGCGATCATTACATCGTCAACGGCCAGAAAACCTGGACGACCCTCGGCCAGCACGCGAACATGATGTTCAATCTCGTGCGTACCGATCCCAACGTCAAGAAGCAGGAGGGCATCTCTTTTCTGCTGATCGACATGAACACGCCCGGTGTGACCGTACGCCCGCTGATCACCCTCGACGGCGAGCACGAGGTCAACGAAGTGTTCTTCGACGACGTCAAGGTGCCGGTCGACAACCTGGTCGGCGAAGAGAACAAGGGCTGGACCTGTGCGAAGTACCTGCTCACCTTCGAGCGTACCGGGATTGCAGGGGTGGGTATTTCCAAGGCCGCGCTGGCCGATCTCAAGGAGATCGCCCATACCCAGATCGTGCACGGCCGGCCGCTGATCGAGCAGCCGAGTTTCGCCGAGCGACTGGCGGATCTGGAAATCGAGCTGATGGCTGTCGAGATGACCAATCTGCGGACCGTCGCAGCTGCAGAAGCCGGCGGTGTGCCGGGCGCGGAGAGTTCGTTTCTCAAGATCATGGGTACGGAAGTCCGGCAGGCGATCTCCGATCTCTACCGCGAGGCTGCCGGGCCGCACGCGCTCGCCTTCCAGCCGCATGCGGAGGATCCGGTCGGGCCCGAGTTCGCAGCGCCTGCCGCACCGAGCTATTTCAATCTGCGCAAGCTCTCGATCTTCGGCGGATCTAACGAGATCCAGAAGAACATCATTTCCAAGGCCATTCTGGGCCTTTAAGCCCAGGCCTCGAACGAGACAGACACCATGGATTTCAGTTACAGCGACGAGCAGCGCATGCTCAAGGACATGGTCGACCGCGTCGTGGCCGACCAGTACGACTTCGAGTCGCGCAACGCGATCGTCAATTCCGAGGCCGGCTTCTCGGCCGATGTGTGGAACCAGTTCGCCGAGCTCGGCCTGCTGGCAGTGCCGTTTTCCGAGGCCGCAGGCGGTTTCGATGGCGGCGGCGCCGAGCTGATGGTCGTGGCCGAGGGTTTCGGTCGTGGTCTGGTGGTCGAGCCGTATCTATCCAGCGTGGTGCTGGCCGGCACCTTCATCGATGCCATTGCAGCCGACGAGCGCGCCGCCGAGCTCATCGAGCCGATCGTCTCGGGCCAGACACGCTATACGCTGGCCTGCTACGAGGCGGCCGGCCGCTACGATCCGTACTGGGTCGAGACAACCGCGCAGGCCACCGATGGCGGGTTCACGCTGAACGGCACCAAGGCCGTAGTGCTCAACGGCGACAGCGCCGACCAGCTGATCGTGATCGCTCGTACGGCCGGCGAGACGGATTCGCCCGACGGGCTGAGCGCATTTGTCGTCGATGCAAACGCTGACGGCGTGACGCGTCGGGGCTATCCGACCATCGATGGACACCGTGCTGCCGACATCACGCTGGTCGATGTGACGGTGTCCGCCGAAGCGCTGCTTGGCGAGCCGGGCCAGGCCGCCTCTGCGCTGGAATACGCGATCGACCGCGGTATTGTAGCGCTGTGTTCGGAGGCCGCCGGGGCGATGGAAGTTGCCTGTGATCTGACCTTGCAGTATCTCAAGGATCGCAAGCAGTTCGGCGTGCCTATCGGCAGTTTCCAGGCGCTGCAGCACCGTATGGTGGATATGCGGATGGCGCTTGAAAAGGTCCGCTCGCTGACGCTGTGGGCGGCCTGCTCGCTGGAATCCCCCGAAGCCGAGCGGCGTCAGCGTCTGTCGGCGGCTAAGGCGATGGTCGGCAAGGCCGGTCGCAAGGTGGCCGAAGAGGCAATCCAGCTGTTCGGCGGCATGGGCATGATGGAAGAGTCGGCGATCTCGCACTATGCCAAGCGAATCGTGATGATCGACCACTATCTGGGCGATCGCGAATATCACATGGCCAAGCTTCGTGATATGACCCTGGCTGGGCGCGACGCCGCCTGACCCGGGCGCTTTCTAGGCGGCTTTGCGCGATCCCCTGACGGCCGGCATCATTGCCGGCCGTTTTGTTTGTGGCGCCGGCGACCGGCGCGGTGAGACAAGGAACCCCCATGGCAGACAAACCCAGTATCGTCATCATCGGCGCCGGCGCGATCGGCAGTTTCTACGGCGCCATCCTCAAGCGCGCCGGCTGTGCGGTCAGCGTCGTGCTGCGCAGCGAATACGACGCCGTGCAGGACGCCGGCTTCGTCATCGACAGCCCGCTCGGGAACCTGTCGTATCGTCCGGATCGTATCTATCGCGACGGTGAGACGCCCGACCAGGCGCCCGATTACGTGATCTGTTGCGTGAAGGTGCTGCCCGGCATCGACCGCGCTCGGCTGCTGTCACCCTGGGTCGGTGAGGGCACCCGTATCGTGCTGATCGAAAACGGAATCGATATCGAGCCCGAGATTGCACGGGCGTTTCCCGAGCAGGCGCTGATCAGCTGCCTGGCCTTCATTGCGGTCAGCCGCACCGCCCCCGGCAAGATCGAGCACAAGGCCTTCGGCCAACTCACCATGGGCGCATGGCCACAAGGGGTCAGCGACGACTGTCGCACGCTCGAAGCCCTGTTCGTCGAAGGCGGTATCCATATCAAGCTGGCCGAGCAGGTCGTGGGGGAGCGCTGGCGCAAGAGCCTGTGGAACACGCCGTTCAACCCGCTGTCCGTGCTGGCCGGCGGCGCGGATACGGTGACGCTTCTCGACAGTCCCGGCGGTGAACGGCTGGCACGCGAGATGATGGCCGAGGTCGTGGCGGTGGCGGCCGCCGACGGCCATGCGTTGCCTGAAGACGCCATCGACAAGAACATCGCCGGCACGCGCAAGATGCCGGCCTACCGCAACAGCATGGCACTGGATTATCTGGCCGGTCGGCCGATGGAGATCGAGGCGATCCTGGGCAACGTGGTGGCTCTGGCTGAACGCCATGGGGTCGATGTACCCAGGCTTCGGACCATGCATGTCGCTTTGACGATGCGTGACGTTCAGGCCGCCAAGGACAGCTGATCGCATCGCGCGCGGAAATATCCGGGCGACAGGGGCAGGAGACATCGCTATTACTGTTTTGCGACGTTATGCTGCCTAGCGATGCTTCCAGGAGACTCGAGCTGTGGTAGGCGATAGAGACGTACTGGTGATCTATGACGAGCGGGTGCTGCTGCACCGGCCCGAGGCCGAAGAGCCCTTTCTGCCGGGCCGCATGGAAAAGCGGATCCGCAGCATTCTGGACGGACTGGGCCTGAGTGCCGAGGCCAAGTGGAGCTATCCGGAGCATCCCGGCCGGGTGACGGCCGTGGCCGACCTGCTGCGTGCCGAGCCGGTCGCCGGCGTACGTATGGCCACGGGTCAGGCGGCCACGCGCGAGCAGTTGGCGCGTGTGCATACCGTGTCATACCTCGAAAGCCTGTACGAGCTCGAGGGCAAGCAGGCCTGGCTGGACGTGGATACCACCGCAGTCTCGGCGGGCAGCCTGGATGCCGCCGAGGTGGCCGCCGGCTCGGCGATCGCCGCCGTGGATGCCGTGTTCGACGGGAGTGCCCGATCGGCATTCGTGATCAGCCGGCCGCCCGGCCACCACGCCAACGCGGTGCGCGCGCGGGGTTTCTGTCTGTTCAACAACATTGCGGTGGCGGCTGCCCACGCCCAGTTCCAGTGGGATATCGAGCGCGTGCTGATCATCGACTGGGATGCCCATCATGGCAACGGCACGCAGGATATATTCGCCGCCGATCCGAGCGTCATGTTCTTCGATACGCATCGGGCCGCACCGTTCTACCCCGGTACCGGCAGCATGGAGGAGATCGGCGAGGGCCTGGGCGAAGGCACCACCGTGAATGTGCCGCTGCCCGAGGATGCCGGCGATCTGGCACTGGTCGCGGCGTTCGAGAATATCCTCGTGCCGGCCGTGGAATGGTTCAAACCCGAGCTGATCCTGGTCTCCGCCGGCATGGACGCGCATCGCAACGAACTGTGTCTGCAGATGAGTTACGACGGCTACAGTGCGCTGACCGGCATCGTCCAGCGTCTGGCCGACAAATACTGTGATGGGCGTCTGGTGATGGCCCTGGAAGGCGGCTATAACCCGGATACGCTAGCCAAGTGCACGCGGCGCGTGCTCGAAGTCATGGCCGGTGGCGAGCCGGCGGTTCCGCGCGAGCCCGGCATGGAAGAGGTCGCCGAGATCGCCGAATTCCATCAGTCTGCGTTTGCGGATATGGAATGAGCCCGCGCGAACGCGATGAGCCGGCGGATACCGGGCCGGTCCTCGCGCTGGCTCCGGTGACCCAGCGGAACTGGCAGCACTGTATTCATCTGCAGCTGGCACCGGACCAGACCCACCGGCTGGCCTCCAACCTGTATTCGCTGGCCGAAGCCTATGTCGAGCCAAGGTGTACGCCGCGCGCGATCTATGCCGACGCGCAGATGATCGGCTTTGTCATGTACGAGTTCTACGAGCACAGCGGCGCGTTCAGTATTCCGCGCTTCATGATCGATGTCCGCTGGCAAGGCTACGGCTATGGCCGCCGTGCGATGCGTCTGATCGTGGATACGCTCAAGAGCGAACGGCCCGATGCGCCCATTCTGATCAGCCTCACTCCGGACAACATCGCCGCACGCCGACTCTATGAAGCGGTCGGCTTCGAGGATACCGGCCGGCACAGCCACGGCGAGGACGTGCTGCGCCACCCCTGATCTGTCAGAACGGGGGCAGAGCGCTGATGGCTCGACTGCGCGGTTCGGGCAGGGCACGACGCGCGCCCAGGCGGCATGTGGCCCGCGCGTGTGTCGCTAGGGTCAGGGGTGGAGCGCACGCCGCGCCAGGGCGCCAGCGATCGAAAAACGAAGTTCTACCGGATAACAATCCATTGCGTTCGAGGGTAAGAGATGGGGAATTATGTCGCCACGATGGCCGTCCATGCACCGCGGGTTGTCGACGAGCCGTTCGTGGGCATGGGCGAGCAGATCCAGCGCCTCGCCCGAAGCCAGCCGAACCGCGTGGCGCTCATCGATGCCGGCGCCGAGATATCGTGGGCGGCGCTGGTCGCTCGGGCCAACCGTATCGCCAACCGCCTGCGCGAGGCCGGGATGACGGTCGGCGACATGGTCGCCGGGCTATCGGAGAACAGCGCCGATTACATCGCTTTGTATCTGGGCGTGCTGACTGCCGGCGGGTGCATGGTGCCGTTGTCCGGCATGGCCAGCGGCGACGCGCTGGCGCTGATGATCAACGACTGTGACGCGGAATTCCTGTTCGTATCGGCACACAATGCGCCGCTGCTGGCCGAGGTGGGAGACCGCCTGAGCCGTATTCCGCCGGCGGCGCGCATCGGCCTCGACGAGCCGTTGCCCGACAGTGGCCTGAATCTGGACAGCTGGCTGGGCGATATAGACGATACCGCATCGCCAGCGGCGGTGACTCCGGACGATCCGTTCAATCTCATATACAGCTCCGGGACCACCGGCACGCCGAAAGGCATTCTGCACGACCATCGGTTTCGCTACCGGCAGCTGTCTCGGATGGGCGCCTACGGGCTGGGCGCCGGTGCGATCAATCTCGTGTCCACGCCGCTGTATTCCAACACCACTTTGGTGTCGGCGCTGGCCACGCTGTTTCATGGCGGTACGCTCGTGCTCATGGCCCGGTTCGAGACGAGCCGGTTCCTGGCGCTGTCCGAACGGTACCGCGTGACCCATGCGATTCTGGTGCCGGTACAGTTCCAGCGCCTGCTGGACGATCCCGAGTTCGACCGGTTCGACCTGTCGAGCTTCGAACTCAAGCTGTCCACCGGAGCGCCCCTACACAGCGAACTCATCGGCCGCGTCATGGCGCGCTGGCCTGGCAACCTGCGCGAGCTGTACGGGCTGACCGAAGGCGGTATCAATGCCAGCCTGGATTGCGCTGCTTATCCCGACAAATGGGATACCGTCGGCCAGCCGACGGCCGGGGCCGAGATCCGCGTGATCGACGAGCACGGCCGGCCGCTGGCACGCGGCGAGGTCGGCGAACTGGTCGGCCGCGCGCCGAGCATGATGCGCGGCTACTATCATCGTGAAGCCGAGACAGCGGCGATGTTGTGGACGAGTCCGGAAGGCTCGGTGTTCTATCGCAGCGGGGATATCGGCCGCGTCGACGAGGACGGCTTCGTGCACATACTCGGTCGGCGCAAGGACGTGATCGTCTCGGGCGGATTCAACATCTATGCGGTGGATATCGAGGACCTGCTCGGCCAGCACCCCTCGGTGGCCGATGTGGCCGTGATCGGCATTCCCAGCTCGCGCTGGGGCGAAACACCGCTGGCGTTGGTCGTGTTGCGACCGGGGGCGACCGCAGGCTGCGAGGAACTGCTCGCCTGGGCCAACGACCGACTCGGAAAGACTCAGCGGCTGGCCGGCGTCGAGTACCGTGACGCGTTAGCGCGCAGCGCGGTAGGCAAGATTCTCAAACGCGAGCTGCGCGCACCGTATTGGTCCGACGACGAGCCGACCTGATCGCAGACAAGCATCCGGCGCGCCGGGACGCTGCGTAGGCCGGTGACCCCTTCTATTTGGAAGCCGCCCGTGGCCCGCATGCGTAAAAAGGCCGATCTGCCGGAAAAACCATGCCTGTATTGCGGGCGGCCGTTCACCTGGCGGCGCAAATGGGCCCGCGACTGGCACGCGGTACGCTATTGCAGCAAAGCCTGTCGCGCCGCGGCCAGGCGCGCTGCCCACCGAGCCGGATCCTAGCCCCCCGGAGACGTTTTTGAACGCCCACGGCGGCCTGGTATCGCTCGCCCAGTTCGGTTGCCGGCCCCGCGCGACTGATCGAACATGCCGGTTTCGTCATCGGTTCGGGCTTCACCGGACACATCGGGGCGGTGTGCATGCCCCGGGCGGCTTGTTGCAGACGGCGCCGGGGTTGGCCTGTCCTTTTCTGAGGCCGACCGATGGCGTCAGATAAGGGCGCTGATACCCACTGCAAGTGGCCGAGCATGCCGGCACTATCATCGGATGTGTCCGCCTGAATGCGGCCCGGCAGGGCCAGCGGGTTGATCACGCCGTGCGGGCCGCCAGATGGTCACGGCCTGATTTCGCCGCATCGGCTCGTTCGCTGTTATGCGCGGTTAGGCCGATCGCGCCCCATTTGGCATGTCGCGCAATAGCGGCGCGAGTTCCCTGGGGCTCGAATCGACGGGTAGGGGATGGGACTACTCGCCGGGTCCGAGAACGACTATATCCCGGCCACACACAGCGCATCTGCCCGCATTGGCCTGCGCGCTGCGCGCGGTTGGGTGCGGTGACGAGATGTCGGTAGAGGCCGGGCGAGGCGGCCCGAGCGGCTGCCTCGCCCCGGTTGGCTAGTTGCCTTCGCGTTCGGCGGCGACGTCCTTGTTCCAGATCGTTTCGTCGATCTTGCCGGCAAGCTCCGGATACTGCTTGACCCGGAACAGTGGCTCGACGCCCTGACGGCGCTGCTCGAAATAATCCCGGGTGAGGGTGATGACCGTTTTCGACAGGATCAGGATGGCCACCAGGTTGATCACAGCCATGGTCGCCATAGTTGCGTCTGCGAAGTTGAACACGGTCTGTACTGGTTGAATCGCACCCCATATGACCATTGCCAGCGCCCCGATCTTGAGCACGGTCAGGGAACTACGCTGGCCCAGTCCCAGAAACTCCATTGCGTTTTCGGCATAGGAATAGTTGCCCAGAATCGAGGTGAAGGCGAAAAAGAAGATCGCTACCGCGGCGAATATGGGCCCGGCGGTGCCGATATGGGCACTGAGCGCGTTCTGAGTCAGCTCCATGCCGGTGACGCCATCCGGGCCGTAATCGACAGCACCAGAGAGCAGAATCATCAGCGCGGTGGCAGTACAGATCAGCAGCGTGTCGATGAATACGCCCAGACCCTGTACCAGCCCCTGGCTGGATGGGTGATGCGGATCCGGGACCGCCACGGCCGCGATGTTCGGCGCCGAGCCCATGCCGGCTTCATTCGAGAACATGCCCCGCTTCACGCCGTTGAGCAGCGTGGCCATGATGCCGCCGGTAAAGCCGGAAGCGGCTTCGTTGAAGCCGAACGCCGACTTGACGATGAGTGCGAGTACGCCGGGAACTTCGGTGATGTGAATCGCGACCACGTACAGCGCCAAAAGAAGATAGACACCGGCCATCACCGGCACCACTTTCTCGGCGACGTTGGCGATGGAACGGATGCCGCCGAACATCACCACGCCGGCAATCACGGCCACTACGATGCCGGTGGCCAGCTTGGGTACGGAGAACGCCGATTCCATGGCGTCCGCGATCGAGTTGGACTGGACCGCCGAGAACACCAGCCCGAACGTGGCCAGCAGGCAGATCGAGAACGCGATGCCCATGGCGCGCGAGCCGATGCCTTTCTGCATGTAGAAGGCCGGGCCGCCGCGGTACTGGGAGTCGGCGTTGCGCACCTTGTACAGCTGCGCCAGCGTGGACTCCGAGTAGGCCGTGGCGATACCCACGAGCGCGACCATCCACATCCAGAACACTGCGCCCGGGCCACCGAGGTAGATCGCCACGGCCACGCCGGCCAGGTTCCCCGTGCCGACCCGCGACGCCAGGCTGACGGTCAACGCCTGCACCGGAGAGATGCCGTTATCGGTCGCCCCCCGTGAGCCGATGATGACCCGGAAGAACTCGGTGACATGCCGGAACTGGATAAAACCCAGCCGGAACGTGAAGAACACGCCCGTGGCGAGCAGACCGTATACCAGGACATAGCCCCAGAGCAGGCTATTGACGAAATCGATGATCGCGGACATCACATCCCCCTTGAAGATGGCCGCGCGGGTATGCGGCCGATATGCGTGGCCCGATGGCACACAACCCTGTCGACTATCGGCCCTGCTCGTCGGGGCCGCTACGCGACCATCGGCTGATAGAACAGGCTCTGCCTGTGTACAGCAAGAAAGAGGCCAGCTGCCCGCGGGCCGTGCCCAGACCAGACCGATCCAGATAGAGCCTGCGGCCGAAGCCGGTCGGTGTCGATGCCTGGCGTTCGTGCCGGGGCGCAGCCTAGCGTGCGGGCGATATCCGACTGCCCGGCCGGTCCCGAACTCGACCGGCCCTCGGGTCAGCTCGGCGCGGCCTCCGAACGCACCCGAGCCGGCTTACCCGCGGCGCGCAGAGCTGCCGGGCCGGGGCGCTAGGCGCGGCGCACGCTCAAGCTGGGTGGCTGGCTGATTGTCTGCAGCACCACGCAATAGCGCTCGGTCAGCTTGAGCAGGGTTGCGATCTGGTCGTTGTCTGCGTCGGTGTCCAGCGCGAAGCTCAGTGCGATGGACTTGAACCCTACCGGCACGGTCCTGTCGACGCCGAGCGTGCCCCGGAAATCCAGAGTGCCTTCGGCATGGATGTCCGCATCGCGCAATTCGATACCCATCGAGGTAGCGACGGCGTTGAGGGTGACCCCGGCACAGGCCACCAGTGCTTCGAGCAGCATATCGCCCGAGCACAGGCTCCGGCCATCGCCGCCACTGGCCGGATGCAGTCCCGCCTGGGCCATGGCCTGGCCGGTCTGTACGCGGCAGGTTACGCCTTCAGCGAGGCGCCCGCTCGCGCTGAGCGTGACCGTGGCCGCGTCGGGCTCCTCGCGATAACGGGCTTTCAAGGGGGCCTGGGCGGCCTTGAGGTCTTCACCACGCATGACGGTCTCCTCGATGGTCCTGCTCCGATCAGCCGGTTTTCCTGGCCACGATTCCGATACTAGCCCGACACCCGATCCATCCGCCAAGCCTGAGTCGTCGACGCGCGACAACGACGCCGGCCGGAGGACGATCGCCTGCCGGTCAGCCGGGTTACCGTGGCCGGGTGATCGCGTAGGATAGTGCGGCTGCCGTCCATCGGGGACGGCTGTGCGTCGGTTTCCAAGAGAGTGCCCATGAGTTCATCCGCGCCCGCTGCTACCCGTACGGATTCGCTGGAAGCCCATTTGAAGCGTGAAAACCCGCTGCTGCTGGAACCGCTGGCCGAATTCCGCCGGCTGGACGCCATTGCGCGTCGCATGGGCCTGCTCGCCCGGCACGAGAGTTTCACACGGCGCGTGCCGTGGTGGCCGGTGATCTCGCTGCTGGGCACCTTTTCGGCGGGCAAGTCGAGTTTCATCAACAGCTATGTCGGCAAGAATCTTCAGCGCACCGGCAACCAGGCCGTCGACGACCGGTTTTCGGTGATCTGCTACGGCGAGGACGCGGAACCGCGGACGCTGCCCGGTTCGGCGCTGGATGCCGATCTGCGGTTTCCCTTCTACCGAATCAGCGGTGATATCGACGATGTGGCCGCCGGAGAAGGCCAGCGCATCAACAACTATCTGCAGTTGCGCACCTGTCAGTCCGAGGCCGTACGCGGCAAGATCCTGCTCGACTCGCCCGGCTTCGATGCGGACAGCCAGCGTTCTGCGACGCTGCGTATCACCGATCGGATCATCGACCTGTCCGATCTGGTACTGGTGTTCTTCGATGCGAGACATCCGGAGCCGGGTGCAATGCGCGACACGCTCGAACACCTGGTCGCAAAGACCATCCACCGCGACGACGCGTCGAAGTTCGTGTTCGTGCTCAACCAGATCGATGCGACTGCGCGCGAAGACAATCCCGAGGATATCGTGGCCGCCTGGCAGCGGGCGCTGGCCTCCAGCGGGCTGACCGCCGGGCGATTTCTGCGGATCTATGACGAGGCGTCGGCGGCTCCGATCGAAAACGAGGCCTTGGCTCAGCGCTTCAAAGCCAAGAAGGATGAAGATCTGGCAGAGATCCATCGGCGGATGACCGGCGTCGAAGTCGATCGCGCCTACCGCGTGGTCGAGCTGATGACCAGCGCTGCCGACACGCTGGCCGGCGAGGCTGGGGTGGGTCATCTGCAAACCCTGCGAACACGTTGGCGCAATCGCACGCTGGCCTTTGACGCGTTGATCGCCGTGCCGTTGCTGGCCGGGGTCGCTGCGGCATTTGTCTGGGCGCCCCGGGCGACCCGCGAGCTTGGCGCCACGCTGTTGAGCGGCCGGCCGGCTGGCTGGCTCATGCTGGCGCTTATCGTCACCCTGCTGGGGGCGATCCACTTTGGGGTTCGTTCGCTGGTCGCCACGCGGATCGCGCGCTCTATCGCACCGGCCTCGCAGCAGCCGTTCGATCTGGATATACGCCGGGCGTTCGTGGCCAATACGCGCTGGTGGCGCAGTGTGTTCGGCGCGCATCCCAAGGGCTGGACGATGCTTGCACGGCGTCGTGTCGCCAAGATCCGCAGCAAGCAGGAGACGATCATCCGCCGACTCAACGATCGCTTCACCCAGCCGTCGGGTTGAGCGCGGCTGCCGGCGGGCCGCCGGGCGCTGCACGAATTCGATCCGGCGGACGCGCCGGGTCGAAGTGGTCGAGCCATCGCGATAATGGCCGGCGAAAGGCAACGTTATGTTTCGTAGATAAAAAATTGTTCCTCGCTGCATCTGCGAGGCGGTCGGTCATCGTACCCGCGACGGTTTTTGCAAACGTCGAGGAAGACAACGATGTCCTATCGATCAACTATCATGCTGACGCTTCTCAGCGGCCTGATCGCCGGCTGTGCCAGCCAGCCGCCCACCTTCGGCGATCGAGTGCTCGCCGACGGACAGAACCGGGTGGAAATCGCCCGCCAGTGGGAGCAAGGCAGCGAGGCGGCCAAGCGCGGCGAAGATCAGATCAAGCAGGGGCGGCGCCAGGTCGACAAGGGGCGCGCCGATCTTCGCGAGGGCCAGAAGCTGATCGCCACCGGCAACGCCGCCGTAAAGGAAAGCCGTCAGGCGTATCGATCGCTGGCACAGGCCGGCGAGGCCGCGGTATCGGCTCGGGATGCCGGTCAACGCAACAAGCGCCTGGAACGTATCGCCACCCGTTGGCGCGAAGGCGAAGACCGGATCCGTCAGGGGCGGGAACGCGTCGAGCGTGCCAACGAGCGAATCGAAAAGGGGCAGGACCAGCTGCGCCGGGGACAGCAGTTGATCGACCACGGTCGTGACCAGATGCAGGCTGCCGAAACCCGCTACCAGCGAAAGACACAATCATGAGTGCCCGGCGCACATGATATGAACCGAGCGCGGGCCGGACGGGCGCGCATTCGACACCGCGAATATGAAGAAGCCGGGCGATCGCCCGGCTTCTTTCGTCGCGCGAATACGGCGCTGGAGACTCAGCTGGCGTAGTCGCTGCCCATGCGTTCGAGCTTGCGGATCAGCGCCGGCCAGGCCAGCTTGCTGCCCTTGCCGAGGCTCTGTGCCTGGTCGGCCGTGGTATCAAGCGCGTCCTGATTGGGCAGATAGGGCTTGCCCATGGCCATCGTCCGTACCTGAATCTGGCAGGCCTTCATCAGGAAATACATATAGGTGAACGCTTCGCCCACGTCCTTGCCCACGGTCAGCGTGCCGTGGTTGCGCAGCAGCATGATGTCCTTATCACCGAGATCGGCGACGAGCCGCTCGCGCTCTTCCAGATTCAGGGCCACGCCCTCGTATTCGTGGAAGGTGATATGGGGGATACACAGCATGGCCGTCTGGCTCAACGGCAGCAGTCCGTCTTCGTGGGCGCTGACCGCAACCCCGTCGGCCGCATGCAGATGCAGTACTGCGCCGGCCTGTTCACGCGCCATGTGCACCGCGCTGTGAATAGTGAAACCGGCCGGGTTGACGCGGTTGGTCGCGCCCGGATCCACGATCTCGCCGTTCTCGTCGACCTTGATCAACGACGACGCAGTGATCTCGTCGAACAGAAAGCCGTAGGGGTTGATCAGAAAATGATGCTCGGGGCCGGGTACACGGGCCGACAGGTGCGTGAACACCAGGTCGTCCCAGCCATACAGATGGACCAGCCGATAGGCGGCGGCGAGGTCCTTGCGAACCTCCCATTCCGCATCGCTCATGTCGGGTTTACGGGCGGTTGCAGTGACGGACATCGTCGCCTCCGGAGTGCTCGAAAATAAACGGGATCATGAAAGGTAGACCGTACACGGTGGCTGGTCAATCGAGGCGTTTTGCAGCTACCAGATCATCCAGTGGCCCGTCAGCACGCCGTTGAGTACGAACAGCCAGGCACTCAGGACCGCGACGGTAAGCAGGAAATACAGCCCGTTCCAGCGCCAGGTGATGGCATAGACCGAGCGCCCGGTCAGACCCGACAGAATCAGCATGACCGCGGTGAACGGCGACGACAGCATCGACAGTGCCCAGGCGCTCATCAGTGCACTGGCCAGTAGCACGGGCGGCAGGCCGATCGAGCTTGGATCCGGCAACACGCCCAGCAGCAGGGTCGCAGAGACGATCGGATTGAGTCCGCACTGAGCCAGCATGACGATCATCAGCATCGCAGCCACGGCCGCCGCCGGGCCGTGCAGGTTGGATGCCAGCAGCCAGGCGCTTAGCTGCTCGGTATCGACCAGGGGCGCGATCAGTGCGCCCAGAAAACCCGAGCCGCCGAGGATGGCGATCTCGACGCGATTCGCGCCGAAGATCAGGCGCGCATGGCGCCACAGCAACAGTCCGGCCCGGCGGGCGCCGGTGCCGCCGCCGAGCCGGCGTCGTTGCAGCGCCAGCCAGACGAACGAACTCAGCGGGCATGCGATGAGCACGGCCACCGGCAGGCTCAGATCGAGCAGGCCGGCCACCATGAACACCGACGCCGTGATCGCCGCGGCCAGCAGGCCGAAGCGGATGAAGGCGGCCAGTGAGGCCGGGCGTGGTTCGGGCAGGGCGAGCCCCGTGGGCGCGGGACGCTGCAGCCAGTCGAAAAGCCAACCCAGTGCAAACACCAGTGCTGCGGTGGGAAGGGCCAGCGGCACCAGATCCCAGTAGGTCAGATACGGCATGTTCGACAGGATCACCGCCACCGTGATCGATAGCGGCGAGGCCAGCGGCACCATGGCAAAGCCGCGCAGCATGGCCAGCATCATGCGCCGCTCGCGGGTGGCACGAATCGATTCGTGGCCGCCGGCCGCCGTGAGCGTGTTGCTACGTTTGATCAGCGCGCCGAACAGGCTGAGCACACCGATATTGACGATAATGCCGAACAGCCCGGTGCCGGCCGCCAGAATCGGGTAGCGGCGGCTCGGCGACTGGCGAATCAGCGACTGCCCGGCCTGGCGAATCAACCGCGAGCGCAGCGCGGCCACCCGCAGCATGCCCAGTGCCGATACGAAGGTGGCAAAGAAGCAGAAGCGGTCGAGTGCGGCGGCCAGCAGTTCGCTGGCATCCTCACGCCACAGCGCAATGGCCAATGCGACACCGAGCCCGACCAGCAACAGCGATTTTGCCAGACGGCTCTGGGCGCGCCACTGGGCGGCCAGATAAACGATCAGGGCCAGGCGGGCAGGCCAATAGGCCAGTTCGATATCGGCGGTGATACGAACAAGCGTGAGCACCATGCACGCCGGCAGGCTGTAGTCGGCGGCGCGCTGCCATAGCGGCCGACTCGGGTGCATGCGGCTGGCGATCGCCACGCTCACGCGGACATCGGTCGAGGTCTGGTGGCCATCCGTGGCCGCGCTGTCTGGCGCCGGCGGCCAGCGGCCGAGCAAACTGAGTTGGTTAGATCACGCCTGGGCCGGAACACGCGGCATCCTTGTTGCTGACTCGTAGCGCAGGGCAGCCGATGCGCTGCGGGGCCGGTTGCGTTGTGCACTGTCTCCGCCTATTCTCTGCACGTCAAGTTTTAAAACAGCGTTTCACTGTGCGGCACTGCGCGCGTTGGCGCGTGTACGCGATCGGCGTGCAGTATATAGCGCAAACACGCTTTAATGCGTCGGGCCGGACCCGTGCCGCAGCTAGGTAATGCGGCGACAGCCCCCGACCGACGCCGCGAATGGCCTTCGACGATCTGTGCTGGAGAACTCATGCTAGACGCTTATATATATGACGGTCTGCGGACCGCGTTCGGCCGCCATGCGGGCGCCCTGGCGCCGGTGCGCCCCGATGACATGCTGGCGGCGGTCATCAAGACCGTGGTCGGCCGTAACGGTTTCGATCCGGCGAAATACGAAGACGTAATCGCCGGTTGTACTAATCAGGCCGGTGAAGACGCTCGCAACGTGGCCCGACATGCCGGCCTGCTCGCAGGCCTGCCGGTATCGGTGGCTGGACAGACCGTCAACCGGCTGTGTGGCAGCGGACTGGCTGCGATCGTGGATGCCGCGCGTGCGGTCTCGGCCGACGAGGGAGAGCTGATCATCGCCGGCGGCGTGGAGTCGATGAGCCGCGCGCCGTTCGTGATGGCCAAGGCCGACAAGGCCTATTCGCGCAACATGTCGGTCTTCGATTCCACCATCGGTGCCCGCTTCCCCAACCCGCGGATCCTATCCGAATACGGCGCCGATGCGATGCCCGACACGGCCCAGAACGTGGCCGACGACTTCGGCATCTCGCGCGAAGCCGCCGATGCCTACGCCGCCCAATCGCAGGCACGCTATGAGGCCGCGCGTGCGGACGGGTTCTTCGACGAAGAAATCATGCCGCTGGAGGTCTCCCAAGGCCGCAAGAAGCCGGCGCTCACGATCGACGCCGACGAGCATCCGCGCCCCGGCAGCACGGCCGACAAGCTCGCCGAGCTTCCGCCCATCGTCAAGGACGGCATCATCACCGCCGGCAATGCCTCGGGCGTGAACGACGGCGCGGGCGCGCTGATCATCGGCTCGAAGAAGGCCGGTGAGGCCGCCGGTATTGCACCTCGCGGGCGCATCATCGCCGGGGGCGTCATGGGCGTGCCGCCGCGCGTGATGGGGCTGGGCCCGGTCGGTGCCTGCCGCAAGGTGCTCGATCGCGCGGGACTGACGCTCGACGACATGGACGTCATCGAGATCAACGAAGCGTTTGCTGCACAGGTGCTGGGTTGCTGCCACGAACTCGGCCTGCAGGGCGACGACGAACGTCTCAATCCCAACGGCGGCGCGATCGCCGTCGGTCATCCGCTGGGGGCCTCTGGGGCGCGTCTGGCACTGACCGGCCTGCGTCAGCTGGAACGTATCAACGGACGCTACGCGCTGATCAGCCTGTGCATCGGCATCGGTCAGGGCGTGGCCATGCTTATCGAGAGGACACCGAAATGATCGACTTCAACTGGGCGGATGCGCTGAACCTCGACGCGCAGCTCACCGAAGACGAGCGCATGATCCGCGATGCGGGCCATGACTATTGCCAGAACAGCCTGATGCCGCGCGTGCTCGAGGCCAACCGCCACGAGATATTCCATCGCGAGATCATGAACGAGATGGGCGAGCTCGGCATGCTCGGCGCGACCATTCCCGAGGAATACGGCGGTGCCGGCCTGAACCATGTCTGCTACGGCCTGCTGGCCCGCGAGGTCGAGGCGGTAGACTCCGGGTACCGGTCGGCGATGAGCGTGCAGTCGTCGCTGGTGATGTTCCCGATCTTTACCTTCGGCAGCGAGGCGGTGCGCAAGAAGTACCTGCCCAAGCTGGCGACTGGCGAATGGGTCGGCTGCTTCGGCTTGACCGAGCCCGACCACGGCTCGGATCCGGGCTCGATGAGCACCAAGGCCAAGAAGGTCGACGGTGGCTACGTGCTCAACGGCGCCAAGAACTGGATCACCAATTCACCGATCGCCGATGTGGCCGTGGTATGGGCGAACCTCGATGGCAAGATCAACGGCTTCGTGGTCGAACGCGAGTTCGGCGGCATGGAAACGCCGAAGCTGGAAGGCAAGTTCTCGCTGCGCGCGTCGGCTACCGGCATGATCATGCTCGAGGATTGCTTCGTACCCGAAGAAAACCGGCTGGACGTGGAAGGACTCAAAGGCCCGTTTTCCTGTCTGAACAAGGCGCGCTACGGTATCTCCTGGGGCGCGATGGGGGCTGCCGAGTTCTGCTGGAAGGCCGCCCGCGAATACACACTCGATCGCAAGCAGTTCGGCCGCCCGCTGGCCGCGACCCAGCTGATCCAGAAAAAGCTGGCCGACATGCAGACAGATATCACCCTGGGTTTGCAGGGCAGCCTGCGTCTGGGTCGGCTCATGGACGAAGGCAACTGGGCGCCGGAGATGGTGTCGCTGATGAAGCGCAACAATTGCGGCAAGGCGATCGACATCGCACGCCAGGCGCGCGACATGCATGGCGGCAACGGCATTTCAGACGAGTATCACGTCATCCGGCACGTGATGAATCTCGAAGCCGTGAACACCTATGAAGGCACTCACGATGTGCATGCGCTGATACTCGGCCGTGCGCAGACCGGGATTCAGGCGTTCGGCTAGTCCCTCGCCAGGCTCGCTAGACGACAGGCCCGTGCGTTCATTCGTACGGGCCTGTTTCGTTTGCAGTCGGTGCAGGCCGCGCGGCGGCGCGCCGGCGCCGAAGTATCGGCACAACCTGAAGATAGAACTTTGTAGCGCCGATCTGACTCGGATCACTTCAAGTTAATTGGGAAAATAAGCCCTAAAATGCCGATACGGCAACTGGCGTGTTTCAAACCCTGAGCCCGGCGCGGGCGCTCGTCTGATCGGCCCTGGTCTGCCAGCGATCGATCTTCGGGCCGGCTGTAGGCCGCAAACAGCGGTCAGGCCTTCACAGGCGCGATACGTCGACGATGCACGAGGTAGCTGCCTGTCTCTGGCCGGCGGCGGCCGACGATCGCGCGTCCCCGATCGTATCGAGCGCGCCCGGTGCCACGGAAGAGGCGCTAGAGTTCATCCTCGAGCCAGCGTTGCAGGCGTTTACGTGCGCGTCGCTTGGCCATGCGCTTGGTCGTTGTCGCCACCGGACGCATCAGTTCGTTGTCTTGTCCGCGGACGATGAACTTGCGCTGCGCCCCGACGATACCTCCTTCGGGGCCGTAGCTTGCGATCACCGTGATCTTGAAGTTTTCTACCTCGAGCGTACGGATGGGTTTATTCTCATCGGCGGTCAGGCTCTTGTGGCGTTTGGCCGTCTGCCGAATCAACGAACGGAATGTCCCTAGATTGATCTGCTCGCCGGATTGCAGCGGTCCCTGACGTGTGACCTCCTGCGGCTTGTCCTGGCTGTCGCTGGGTTCGGCGCTATCGAAATCGGTGATCGACTCGGTGTACTGACTGTTCTGGGTGCGGATGGTCAGCAGTACGCTGTGGACATAGATCGGTTCCTGGCTCATGTTGCCGATCAGACATACGGAATCGATCTGCTGCCCCCAACCCTGATTGATCAGTATGCGGGCTCGCCGTTGACGCCTGAACCCCGAGAACAATAGCTGTGCATAGAAGACCCATACGGCCAGCGTGCCGACGCTGGCAAAGAAGGACAGGGCCTGTGCGTTATCGTTGATCCATTGCCACATGGGGGTCATCGGGCTGAAGCGGCCGCGCAGGATGCGGGCAATACCGCGACCAGGCCATGGGTACTAATACTCAACCCGGGCCCGCCCGGGGCCGCAGCCCGGTGTCTCAGCTCAGCGTCTGGGCGAGCTGCATCAGGCGTTCACGCAGTTCCAGTGCTTCGGGGCGGGACAGTTCGGTATGGCAGAGCATGGAATGAGCGATCTCGCCGGACTTTTCGCGCAGCTCGCGTCCTTCGTCGGTGAGAAAGATCAGCACGCGTCGTTCGTCGTCGCTGTCGCGCTCACGTACGACGAAGCCGGCTTTCTCCATGCGCTTGAGCAGCGGGGTGAGTGTGCCGCTGTCCAGGTGCAGCCGCGAACCGAGTTCGCCGACCGAGCGCGGCGTATGCTCCCAGAGGACGAGCATCACGAGATACTGGACGTAGGTCAGACCCAGTGGTTCGAGCAATGGCCGATAGGCGCGGATGATGCGGTGCGTCGCGGTATACAACGAAAAGCACAGCTGCTCGTGTAATACCGGGAGAGTGTCATCCTGTTCTCGCGGAGAACGTTCACCCATAAAACTGCCCGTTCAAAATTAACTAGAGCCTACATTGTGTCGCGTTTTGGCGACGCAGGCCAACAAATTCCGTTTTTTTCATCGGCCGATGTCATCGGTGGCGTTGATCTGGTGCATGGCCCGGGCGACCAACTCGTAGCTGCGCAAGCGTTTCGATGCGTCGTGAATATTGGATACGACCATCACTTCATCGGGCTGCCCGTCGGCGATACGCGCTTCGAGTTCAGCCCGGACCGTATCGGGGCTGCCGATCACGTGGCGCGAGCGGTTTTCCTGGATCGCCGCACGCTCCATGTCGCTGTAGTCGTAGGCCAACGCCTCTTCGGGCGAGGGCAGGGGTAGAAATTCGCCCTTGCGCAGGCGTAGCCACATCAGATCGACGGTCGCGGCCAGGTGCTCGGCTTCTTCGTCGGTCGGCGCGCAAATCACCGATACGCCAAGGATTGCGTGCGGAGCGTCGAACGCGGCCGAGGGCTGGAACGCGCCCCGATAGCGTCGCAGCGCCGGTTCGGCCGGCACCGGGCTGAAATGGCTGGCAAAGCTGTACCCCATGCCGGCGGCCCCGGCGACATGGGCACTGGCGCCGCTCGAGCCGAGGATCCAGATTGGCGGGAGCTCGACATCGCCCGGGCTGACGGTCACGCCGTGGAAGGGGTGCCCCGGGCGCAGCGTATTGCGCGACAGGCCGATCATTTCGTTGAGCAGGTCGGCGAACTGTTCGCCGGATGCCGCGCGCAACGCGCGGCTGGCACGCTGATCCGAGCCGGGCGCGCGGCCGAGCCCGAGATCGATACGGCCCGGATAGAGCGCTTCGAGCGTCTGGAAGATTTCAGCGACGCGAAGCGGCGCGTGATTGGGCAGCATGATGCCACCGGAGCCGATACGGATGGACTCGGTCAGGGCGCCGATGCGCGCCAGCAGAACTTCCGGGGCCGAGCTGGCGATACTCGGCATGCCGTGATGCTCGGAGATCCAATAGCGGCGGTAACCACAGCGCTCGGCCAGACGCGCCAGATCGAGACTGGCCCGGATCGCCTGTGACGGTGCTGTGCCGCTCGGCACGGGAACGAGATCGAGGACTGAAAGGTCGGTGCTCATGACGGGGTCCGGACCGGAACTGTAGTCGATCTAGATGGGCACGATACGGCGTGTTTGCAAACGCCGTACCGTGCCGATATCCGGTCAGCGCGTCACGATGATGTACACCGCGTGGATGACGCCCGGAATATATCCGAGCAGCGTCAGTAGCACGTTCACCCAGAACTGAAGCCCGATGCCGACCTGCAGAAACACGCCCAGGGGCGGGATCAGGATCGACAGAAGAATACGGATGACATCCATGGTAGGTCTCAAGCAATGATCAAACGGTCATCCTACGCCATGGACGCCACCGAGCGCTTGACCATCGTGGCCTGTCGGGCCGGCTTGCTGGCCCAACGCAGCCCGGGCTCGGCTGGTATGTGTGGTCGGCCTGGCCGACCGTGGGTGGACGAGCAACCAGCGCGGGCACTTGGCGGCGAGCGTGCGGACAGCGTCTCATACGCTGTCCGCACGCCGTTGCGCGGCTCGCCGCTCATATCTTGCGAGATCGGCCGTCGACCCGGCCGAGCGTGCCCGGGTCTTCAGCGGGCGGCTTCCTCGGTTTGCGAGCGCACGGCCGTATCGAAATCGGCGAAGTCGGCCTTGCGGATCATGGCGTGGATGCCCTTGGTCTTGTCTACCACCTGCGAGACTTCGAAATCCGTGGCTGCGCTCAGATAGGCCAGGGCCAGTGACTCCTCGATATCGTACTGTTGGTGTAGAAACCGGATCGATTCGCGCACGGCGTCCTTCATGGCCAGATCCAGATCCGGGTCGAGCCCGACCGTGATCCAGTAGTCGCTGGTTTCGCCGAGCAGCTTGTCGACCTGCTTGCCGGGCAGTTCGGCCTGGCCGCTCTTGAGCAGCGTCAGCTTGAGCGTGGCGCGCATGGAGCCTTCAAGCGCGGTCAGGGCCACTTCGCCGTCGCCCTGGGTGAAGTGACTGTCGCCGGTATAGAACATGGCCCCCGGTACGGCGACCGGATAATAGACTGTGCTGCCGGCACCGAGATCGTTGATGTCGGCATTGCCGCCGACGCGCATCGGCGGCACCGAGTTCACCTTATCATCGGTGTCGGGGGCAACGCCCATGATCCCCATGAACGGGTGCAGTGGAAACCGGATCTGGCGGCCCTTGCCGGCCTCGAGGACCCCGACCCAACCGTCGTCGGTCTTCTCGATCGGGGCGAATACCGAGACGTTGCCATAGCGTTCCGGATGGGCTGCGCTCGGATCCGGCTCGGGTTCGGTCTTGGGGTATTCGCCCGGCAACGCGCCCTTGCCGTGACGGTTGGAGATCACCCCATAGGGCACACGCGGCTCGAGCTTGATGACTTCCACCTTGAGTACATCGCCGGGTTCGGCACCTTCGATGGCGACCGGGCCGGTCACGATATGGGGCCCGTCATGCTTGAAATCGTGCGGCATGTCCGAGCCGGTGATCGCGACGGCGTCTTCGAGCACGCCGTCGGCCGGCACTCCCAGCTTGGCGAAATAGGCCACGGGATCGCGGCCTTGATCCTCAAGAATGCCTTCGTGCGAGATCGTGTCGAACGTCACGGTGCTCCCTGATGGAACGCTCAGTACGGCTTCTGCACTGTTATTGGGCAGATAGCCCCAGAGCACGGTCGACACTGTCGAAGGCACATAATAGTTGCCCGCATAATCGCCGTCGGCCATTTTCTGCGGCGCGTCGGCGAGCGGTTGCAACACGTCGAACCCGCCCAGGGCGTCGGCGTTCGGCTCGTCAGCCGCCAGAGCCATCTGGCAACACAGCGCCAATGCGCCCGCGCCCAAGATATGTCTTTTCATTGCGTTGTCCTGATCGGTAGTGAATCCGACAGGCTTCACGCACGAACCGGGCCATACTGGCGCCTGCATTATGCAGTTAAATCGATGTTTGCCGGGCCTTGGGCAAAGTGCTAGTAATGAAACCAAGCGTCGCGTTCTGAAGTTGAGCGCGGTGTCCGTCACCGCCCGACCAGTGACGGGCGTATTCAATATTTTGTCCGGGGGTCTCTTGAGTAATCTCTTATCACGTAGCCAGCGGGTCTATGTCGGGTCCGCACTCGTCATCGTGGCGCTGGTCATCGTGGGCGCGTCGATGCCGGAAGCGTTCGGCAACTTCGCCAATGCCGCACTTGAACGCGTATCGCACTACTTCGGCTGGCTGTATCTACTGTCGGTCTTCGGTTTCGTCATATTTCTCGTCGGGCTGGCGTTCAGCCGATACGGCAAGATTCGCCTTGGCGATCCCTACAGCGAGCCGGAGTACAGTTTCTTCTCCTGGGTGAGCATGCTGCTGGCGGCCGGATTCGGCGTGGGACTCGTGTTCTACGGCCTCGCCGAGCCGGTGCTGCATTATCTGCATCCGCCGTACAACGACATGCCGGGCGAGACCGCGGAATCGGCGCGCTATGCGATCCAGTACAGTTTCTTCCACTGGGGTGTCAGCCAGTGGGCCGGGTTTTCGATCGTCGGCCTGATCATCGCCTACTTCCAGTTCCGCAAGAAAAGTTCAGGACTGGTATCCACGGTGCTGGAGCCGATGACCAACAAGCTGCCCAAGGCGGCCCGGCAGCCGACCTCCGATGCGCTCAACATCTTTGCCGTGGTCGCCACGGTCATGGGTGTGGCGACATCGCTGGGCCTGGGCGTACTGCAGATCAATGGCGGGCTTAACCAGATGTTCGGCGTGCCGGATTCCACGATGTGGAAATTCATCATTCTGGGCGTCATGTGCGCCTGCTACACCATGTCGAGCTATTCCGGGCTCGACAAAGGCATCCAGTATCTTTCGAACATCAATATGGCGCTGTGTCTGGGGCTGATGGGCTGGGTGCTGTGCACCGGGCCGACGATCTTCATCCTCAACACGATCGTTGTCGGTGTGGGCGACTATATCGAGAACTTCATCGCGATGAGCCTGCGCATGAACCCGTTCGAGGATACCGGCGAGAACTGGATCTCGACCTGGACGGTGTTCTACTGGGCGTGGGTGATCGCGTGGTCACCGTTCGTGGGCACGTTCGTGGCCCGGATTTCCAAGGGTCGGACGATCCGCGAGTACGTCATGGGCGTACTGATCGTGCCGCCGCTGCTGGCCTGCGGATTCATCGGTGTGTTCGGCGGTGCCGCATTGCACATGGAACTGTTCGGCGATGCGGGCGGCACGCTGACGAGTGCGGTCGACGACAACATCACCTCGGCGCTGTTCACGTTCTTCGAAATGATGCCCTTCACCAACGTGCTGTCGATCCTGGCCATGTGCCTGATCTTCGTGTTTTTGGTGACATCGGCGGATTCGGCTTCATACATTGTCGCCCAGATGACCGACGAAGGCTCGCTAGAGCCGCCGCTGTACAAGCGTTTGTCGTGGGGCCTGCTGATCTCGGCGATCTGTCTGACGCTGATCGTCGCCGGGGGCCTGAAAGGGCTGCAGACCGGTTCGCTGCTTGCGGCGTTGCCGTTCGTATTCATCCTTTACTGCATGATCTTCGTGCTATGCGGGGAACTGCGCGCCGATCGCCGTCAGATGCTGCTCGATCTGCATCAGAAGTACGAGTCGAAGCCGGTCGGGGCCGACGCATTCGAGGCCCGCGACATCTTCCATAACAAGTGGGAGGATGACGACGACGACGATTTCGAAGACGCCGACTACGAAGGCACCCGGGCGTCGTCCAGAGGCTAGTCTCGAGTCGAGCACGGGCTCGCTCGAAGGCCGCGCCGGCATGTCGCCGCCGCGGCCTTTTTTCAGAACGCGGTAATCCCGGAGCGGTGGTTCAGGGATAGTTCACCGAGGCAGGCTATATTCATCGGTATGTAAAGCAGTCATGCAGCGGAGACATACGATGAAGTACAGGATGGGACTCTATGCCGGTACGTTGGCGCTGTGTATGGCGAGCTCGGCAGGCTATGCCGGGGATCGCCTGAACTCGGCGATCGGCGGCGGCCTGGGCGGTGCAGCGGGCGCCGCGGTGGGACAGATGATCGGTGGCGATGCCGCGACCGTCATCGGCGCGGGCATCGGCGGCGCGGGCGGTGCGGTGCTGGCCGACAGTTACAACGATCGTCACGACGACCGCTATTATCGTGATCGCCGCAACTACGATCGCCACCATGATCGCGGCCGCCACTACGGAAAAGGCCGCGGCCATGGCAAACACGGGTGGCACCACCGCCACTAGACCCGCCGGGCGTCGCTCAGCCGGTCATAAAGCCGCACGGTATTCGACCGTGCGGCTTTTTCAATGGGCGAACCATCGACGACGAGGCGATTCAGGCGTTGCTCTGTGCAGCTACCACGCAGAACAGCTCGGACAGCGGATGCCGATCGTCGGCATGGGCCGGCGAGAGTGCCAGCGCCGCGTTGATTGCACTGGCTTGATTGCAGTTCGTACCGCGCAGCTGCGTATCCGAGGCCGAGGCGAACAAGGTGCTCGTGGTTGTGCCCGTACGACCGTCCAGCCGCGCGATCAGGGGCTGGATGCGGCTGACGAACACCGCCAGCCGGTTCGGCGACAGCGGATGGCCCTCCGGTAGGGGCATGGTCAAGGGATTGTGCGCAATGCCGTCCTTGCGAATCTCGAAATGCAGGTGCGGGCCGGTGGCTTCGCCGGTGGAGCCGACATAGCCGATCACATCGCCCTCGTGGACCCGCTCGCCATCGTGGAGCCCTTTGACGAAACGCGCCATATGCCCATAGCGCGAAGAATAGCCGTCCGCATGCTGGAGTTCGACCAACCGGCCATACCCATGCTTGCGGCCAACGAACTTGACTACCCCATTGGCGGCCGCGTGGATCGGCGTGCCACGCGGGGCCGCCATATCCACGCCCCAGTGCGGACGACGGATATGCAGAATCGGATGCATCCGGTTCGGGTTGAACGGCGAGCTGATGCGCGAATAATTGACGGGATGGCGCGAAAACGACGGTTCGTAGGCGCGGCCGCGCGTATCGTAATAGGCACTTCGACCATCGTCGTCGACCACGCGAAACGCGGCGTGTTCGGTACCGGCGGTGGTGATCCGAGCCGCGACGATCGGGCCGCTCGCGATGCGGTGACCGTCGGCGAACTGGGCATCGTAGATGATCGAGAATCGATCGCCCGACTGCATTCCGTGCGACAGATCGGCGCGATAGCGATAGATATGCGCCAGTTCGGTGGCGATCTTCGCCGGCACGCCGGCTGCGGCCAGCGACCCGGATAGCGATCCGTCGACCACGCCCTGTGCGGTCAGCCGGCGAGTCTCGGTCTGGCGTTGAATGATGTCGGCGACCAGTGCGTCGTCGCCGCTCGCGGTGCGACGAACGGCGAGCGTATCCACCGGGCCCAGCGAGTACTGGAGCTCGGCCAGGCGCCCGCCGGGTGTCTTGCGGATCTCCACGGTTTCCCCGGCGCGCAGCGTTTCGAGCGGCTCGACCGGGTCGCCCAGCTTGAGCAAATCCACCCATTCACGCGCCGGCAGGTTGGCACGGGCAAACAATCTCGATAGCGAATCGCCCGGCTCCACGGTCATGGTCTGCCAGGGCGTTATCTGGGGCGCCCGGGAATGGGTATGTGCGATCTCAGCCGGTGGCGTGTCCTGTCCGACGTGTGTCGCCGGGGCGGAAGGGTCGACGCCAGAGCTGGCCTGAGCGCGCGCGTCGTGGCGTTCGGACGCCGACGGCCGGGCGGTGACGGTCGACGTTTGGCCGATCAGCAGCCCCATGCCGATCGCACCGATCAGACCGGCACGTGTCCAACTGTAGCAACCCATTGAATACCCTCGTGTTGTCTCTGCATGAAGCGCGACGCACCCGATGTGGCGGCTTGGACAATCAGATCAGGGTGAAAGTTTCATGACGCCCGGTTTCGGGCAGTAGACGAACGATCAGCCGGGCCCGCGAATCAACCGGTCCAGGAGGACGACCGCCGCCAGCCCTAACAGTATCTGTGCCACGATGAAGCCGATCCGACAGAGACCTTGCCAAGGCAGCTGCGCGACAAACACACCGGCCACCGTCAGAAACAGGCCGCTGGCCAGACCGAACAACAGTCCGTGCGGCAATCCGGCGGGAAGTGCCAGCAGCGCGACCGGCAGGCTCACCAGCCCGATTGCACAGGCCGGTAGCGCCACACTTGCGATCGAATCGCCATTGTCACGCAGCGCGCCGGCCAGCGCATACCCGGCCGGCAGCTTGTGTGCCACGATGGCGAGTCCCAGCGATAGGCCGAGCGCTGGCATGCCGGTATACACCACCCCGAGCACCAACCCGGCGCTCGCGGCATGCAGGGACAGCCCGGCGAGCATCGATCGATGTGCCTGTCCGCCCGCATGCTGGTGAATCGCGCCGCCGACCGCGGCGCCGAGCAGCAATCCGGCCGCGCCGCCGAGCGGATGGCCCACGAGCGCGGCAGGGAGCACGTAATAGATGGCGCTGCCGATCAGTACGCCCGCTGCGATCGCATCCAGCACATGGACCCGGACCCGGGTGCGCACCCCCAGCGCGAGCCACGCGCCCACCGCCATCGCCAGGGCCTGAAGGGTTGTCAGCCCGGCCAGTACCGTCAGCCCCTGCGTGACCGCGTAACCGGTCATCAAGCCCCAGCTCGATATCACCGCACCTGCGACCCATCGCCAACGATGGACGGTCTGCATATCGGTGGCGCTGGGGCTGGCGGGCATGAATCGGTTCCGGTCGGGCACGGGCGCAGCCGGTTATAACATAACAATCCAGGCGCGCGCCGCGCCGACGGTCATTGATTGGGTCGCGACAACCAGATCAGCGCGGTCAGGCCGATGAACAGACACCCAGCCAGAAAATACATCTCGTTGAGTCCGATCATGAACGATTGTTTCGAAATTTCTTCGGCGAGCGCGCCGTAGGATTGCGATTCGGTGAGTCCCCGTGCCTGGGCCTGGGCGAGCCATTGCTGGGTCAGTGGGTCCGAGGCGCGGGTATGGGCCGACAGGATATGGTCGTGATAGGCCTGCCGGCGGTCCCACAGAGTCACGCTCAATGATGTGCCGAAGCTCAGTGCGATCAGACGCATGAAGTTGAATAACCCCGAAGCACTGGCGACCTTGCTTGCGGGCAGGCCGGTCAGCGACAGCGTGATCAACGGAATGAAGAAGCACGCCAGCCCGATGCCCCATGGCAGACGGGTGAGAAACAGCCGTTGGAAACTGATATCGGTATTGGCATCGGCCTTGATGAACGACAGCCCGGCGAACAGCAGCATGCCGAAGGTCACGATCCATCGGATATCGATCTTGTCGGTGAGTCGCCCGACGATCGGAGAGAATATCGCGCCCATCAGCCCGAGCGAGGCGGTGGTGATGCCCGCCCAGGTCGGCGTGTAGCCCTGTTCGTTCTGAAGCCACAGCGGCAGCAGCACGACACCTGCGAAATAGGTCATGAAACCGAGTGTCACGCATAGTGTCGCGACGGTGAAATTGCGCCGGCCGAAGAGCCGAAGATCCACCACCGGATTGTCGTCGGTGAGTTCCCAGACCACGAAGAAAGCCAGGAACACCGTGGCCGTGATCGCCAGCGTGACAATGAAAGGCGACTGGAACCAGGCTTCATCGTTGCCCTTGTCGAGCATGATCTGCAGCGCGCCGACACCGACGATCAGCAGCGCCAGCCCGACGAGATCGATGGGCAGCGTCTGGGTCTCGGTCTCGCGGTTGCGCAGGATGAACCAGGTACCGGCGGCGGCGAAGATGCCGACGGGCACGTTTATATAGAAGATCCACGACCAGCTGACGTTGTCGGTGATCCAGCCGCCCAGGATCGGCCCGGCCACTGGTCCGACCACGGCGGTCATGCCCCAGATACCGTTGGCGAAGCCGCGCTTTTCCGGTGGATAGTTCGCCAGTAGCAGGCTTTGCGACAGCGGGATCATCGGCCCGGCGACCACGCCCTGGGCGGCACGCATGATCAACAGCATTACGAACGAACCCGACACGCCGCACAGAAACGAAAACAGCGTGAAGGCGACTGTGCACGCGACGAACAGCTTCACCTCGCCGACCCGCTTGGCCATCCAGCCCGACACGGGTACGGCGATGGCGTTGGCCACCGCGAACGACGTGATCACCCACGTTCCGTTGCTGGTCGATACGCCGAGATTGCCGGCGATCGTGGGGATCGAAACGTTGGCGATCGACACGTCCAGCACGTTCATGAACACCGCCAGCGCCAGGCTCAGCGTCACTACGACCAGTGCGCCCGGCGGCAGCGGTGCCGGGGCGTTGCTGTCCGCGGTATCGCTCATGACGGCGGCGACAGGCGTCCGAGGGTCGTGGTGGCGTTGTCGGGCCGGGTATCAGGGTCGCCGTCATTGGCTGCGATGATGCGGTCGATAATCCGCGCCGCACCGTCCTCGCGCTGGCGATAGACGTCGGTCTGGTAGCGCGTTTTGGCCGGCGTCTGTTCGGCCAGCGGGCGGCCAGACGTATCGTGCAGATCCACGCTCACGGTCATGGACAGCCCCAGACGGAGGGGATGCCGGTCGAGTTCGCGGGCATCGAGCGCGATACGCACCGGCAGCCGGCGCACGATCTTGATCCAGTTGCCGGAAGCGTTCTGGGGCGGCAGCAACTCGAACGCGGCACCGGTGCCGGGGCTCAGGCCGGCCACGTGCCCGTGATAGACAACATCGTCGCCATAGAAATCGGCATGCACTTCGGCGGGCTGGCCGATACGCATCGCCGCCAGCTGAGTCTCCTTGAAGTTGGCGTTCACCCAGACATGATCGATCGGCACGATCGAGAGCATCGGTTTACCGGGGTCGACCTTCTGGCCGAGCTGGACATCGCGCTGGGCGATATACCCGGTCACCGGTGCCGGGACCGACGAACGCCGTACGTCGAGATAGGCCGTGCGCAGTTCAGCGGCGGCCTCCAGCACCTGCGGGTGATCGCGCAACGTCGTGCCATCGGTCTGGGCCTTGAGCTCGGCCAGCCGTGCCCGCGCCGCGGTGAGCTGCGACTGGGCCTGGTTATATGCCGAGCGGCTATGCTCGAAGGCCTTCTCGGTCACGCCGTGGACCTTGATCAGGCGCGCGTCGCGACGATAGTCGCGACGCGACTGCTCGAGCTCGGTCTCGCGGAGCGCGACGGTGGCCTGTTGTTCGTTGGCCTGCGCGTAGAGCTGGTGGACCTGGCGTACGGTCGAGGCCAGGGCAGAGCTGGCGCGGGCGAGTTCGTTGTCTACGTCGGTGTCGTCGAGTTCGATCACCGTATCGCCGGCGTTGACCAGATCGGTATCGTCGGCACGGATCGCGGTGACCGTGCCGGCCCGCTGCGGGGTCAGCATCACCCGGTTGCCGTGTACATAGGCATCATCCGTGGCCGCGTAGTACTGGGCGACCAGCACGTAGTAAAGGGCATAAGCGATGCCGATGATCAGAAACAGCGCGGCCAGGCCGAGCAGATACCACTTGCGTCGGCTATTTTTCTTGGGCGTTGCCGCGGCCGTCTGTCCGGCGTCGGTCGCCGGGTCGGTTTGCTCTGTCATGGATCGAGCCTGTAAAGCGAATCGGAGAAAATCACTCGGCGCGCATTGTCGACATGGTCTGGCGAGCGCGCGGGTCCGGGTCGGCCAGCGGTGAGCGGTCCGCGTTCCACCAGCCGCCACCCAGTGCGGCGAACAGGTCAGCGCTGTCGCGATAGCGCAAGACCCGGGCCTGGGTGGCGTCCAGCAATGCCTCCTGATACTGCTGTTCGGCGGTATACAGGCCGATATAGTCGGCCGCGCCGTTGTCGACCTGTGCCTGCACGGTGTCGAGATTCTCGCGTGCCTGATCCACGGCGACCTGTTGGTCGCGCAGCGCCCGGGCATCGGATTCCAGCGAACGCAGGGCGTTGGCGACTTCGCCGAATGCCGTGAGTGCAGTGGTGCGATAGTCGGCCAGCGCCGCGACATATTCGTCGCGCGCGGCACGCTTGTTCGCACGCAGCCGACCACCGGCGAACAGCGGGGCGCTCACCGAAGCACCGAGCTCGTAAAGCGCGTTCATCGGATCGGTCAGATCGGCCACGCTTAGCCCTTCCCGGCTGTAGTAGCCGCTGATCGAGAAATCAGGCAGCAGATTGGCGGTGGCAACGCCGATGCGCGCGCTCGCGGCATGGGTCAGGCTCTCGGCGGCCAGAATGTCCGGCCGCTGGCGTACCAGTGCGCTGGGTACGCTGACGGGCAGCTGCGCCGGCAGGGTCAGTTCGTCGAGTGTGAAGCCAGGGTCGCTGAAATGCCCGGGCGCCGCGCCCACCAGTGTGGCCAGCCGGTTGACGGCGACCGCACGTTGTTTCTTCAGTGGCTCGAGCGAGGCCTGGGTACGTGCCAGGCGCGTGCGGATCTGCGATGCGTCGGCGCTGATCGCCACCCCGTACTGGACCTGCTTGGCGACGATGTCCAGCGTCGAGCGCTGGCTGTCGATGATCTGCTCCGTGGTTTGAATGGCCGCGTTCAGGCCCGCTTCGGCAATCGCCGTGGCCACGATGTTGTTGACCAGCGTGACGTAGGCGTCGAGAACCTGGAAACGTTGGAAATCCAGCTGTGCGGCGCTGGCTTCGATCCGTCGGCGGGTCTTGCCGAACACGTCGAGATCGTAGCCTGCACTGACCCGACCTTGGTATAGATTGAACACGTTGATGAACATCGGATCGTCGATACCCAGATCGATGCCGCTGGCCCGCCGGCGGGAAACACCGGCCGAGGCCCCGATCTGGGGAAACATGGCGCCCCGACTGGCATCCACCGCCGCCCGCGCGGCTTTCAGACGCGCACGGCCGGCTGCCAGCGTGGGGCTGTCGGCCAGCGCGCGAGCGATGAGCGCATCGAGCCGATCCGAGCCGAACAGCCGATACCAGTCCGCTCGAACATCGGCTGCGCGCGCGAACGTCTGCTGTTGCAGTCGACTGTCGGGCGTGTTGCCGCCCACGGTGCTCGCACCGGCTGTATAGGCCTGGGCATCCGGCGCGGCCGGGCGCTCGAAGTCCGGGCCCACGGTGCAGCCGGCAAGCAGAGCCAGCCCGCCAAGGCAGGCCAGCCGCAGGCCGGAACGTAAGGCGGCCCGCCGGGCAGGGCGCCGGGCACGGAAAACAGCAGACAGCGGTGACATTCGGTTCGTCGTTCGATCGCCGCAGGATACGGCGGGGATTGGGTGAACTGTACGGTTCAGTTCAGATGCGATAATTTATTTGTATACAGCATTAATTGTCAAATACAGGATCGCGATGCTGCTCGCGTGCCGCCTATGAATCAGATGCCGCCATCCGACGCCGCCGAACTGTTCGAATGCAAGCGCGAGGCCGTGTTGCGGGCCGCCAAGCAGTTGTTCATCGCGCAGGGGTACGGCGCGACCAGCATGGATGCGATCGCTGCCGCGGCGGGTGTGTCCAAGGCCACGGTCTATGCGCACCACGCCGGCAAGAAAGCGCTGTTCGCAGCCGTCACCCGCGCCGAATGCCAGCGTGTGACCGCGAGCATGGCGGTCGCCGACGACATCGAATCGCTGACTCTGGGCCCGGCACTGCGTCAGATCGCCGCCTCGTTCATGGAGGCGATCTGTGCGCCGCAGAGCCTGGCGCTGCTGCGCATGGTGGCCACCGAGTCGAACCGCTTTCCCGAACTCGGCGCGATCTTCTACGACTGTGCCCCCGGGCAGACGCTCACCAGCGTGACAACCTATCTCGAACGGCTGCGCGCACGCGGGCTGATCGATGCCGCGGATTGCGAGACCGTCGCGGCTCAGTTTCTGGGGGCGGTACGCGGGGATGTCCATCTGCGCGCGGTGCTGGGCCTGTCGATCGAGACCGGTGACCGCACGGCGCTGATCGAGGCCGCGGTTGCTACCTTTGTCGCGCGTTACGCCACCCAGCCGCGGTGATACGCTCGACCGACGGCGCGCCGAATCTTGCGGTGCCGCCCGGCGATCGACGAACAAGACAGGGGGTAGTGCGATGAACGCTGAGACTGCGCGGTTCGTACGTGTGCTGGCACGCAAGGACGTACTGGCGCTGGCCTTCGGGGCCATGATCGGTTGGGGCTGGATCGTGATGACCGGCACCTGGATTCTGTCGGCCGGTAGCCTCGGCGCGGTGAGCGCGTTTCTCATCGGCGGCGTGGCGATCGTGCTGGTCGGGCTGACCTATGCCGAGCTGGCCGCGGCCATGCCGCAGGCCGGCGGCGAACATGTCTACAGCTACCGCGGGCTCGGCCACCTGGCGTCGTTCGTGTGTACCTGGGCCATCGTGCTGGGTTACATGACCGTGGTGTCGTTCGAGGCCGTGGCGTTGCCCACGGTGGTCGAAAACCTGCTACCCGGCTACAGCGTCGGTCATATGTGGACCATCGCGGGCTGGGACGTGGAAGCGACCTGGGTCCTGGTGGGTGTGGCCGGATCGCTGTTCATGATGTGGGTCAACTACATCGGCATTCGTACCGCGGCCCTGCTGCAAAAGCTGGTGACCGGGCTGATCGTGGTCGTCGGGCTGATGTTCATCACCGGCGCTCTGTTCACCGGTAGCGGTGCCAATCTTTCGCCGCTGTTCACCGGCGAGGCCAGCGTGGCCGGGGGTATCCTCAGCGTGCTGGTGATGGTGCCCTTCATGTTCGTCGGCTTCGACGTGATCCCGCAGGCCGCCGAGGAGATCGACCTGCCGCATCGCGACATCGGACGGATTCTCATCTTCTCGGTGCTTCTGGCCGTCGTGTGGTATGCGGCGATCATCTTCGGCACCGCATACGTGCTCGCCCCGAGCGCCATCGATACCGAATCATTGTCGGTACCGGACGCCATGGGCACGGCGTTCTCGAGCGTATGGGCCGGCAAGCTGATGGTGCTGGCCGGTATGGCGGGAATCGTGACGAGCTGGAATGCGTTCTATATCGGCGGTTCGCGGGCGATCTACGCACTGGCCAAGGCCGACATGCTGCCGCGTGTGTTCGCCGAACTGCATCCGCGTTACAACACGCCGGCGAACGCGATCATCCTCATCGGGGTCGTCACCTCAATCGCGCCGCTGCTCGGGCGAAGCGCGATGGTCTGGCTGGTGGATGCCGGCGGGCTGGGAATCGTGCTGGCCTATCTGTTCGTGGCGGCCTCGTTCGTGGTCCTGCGGTATCGCGAGCCGGGCATGAACCGGCCGTTCGTCGTGCCGGCCGGGCGCGCAGTCGGCATCACGGCGGTGGTGCTGTCGTTTGCGCTGGTGCTGCTCTATCTGCCGGGCAGTCCTTCTGCGCTCAAGCCCGTCGAATGGTTGATCTTCGGACTGTGGATGGTTGGCGGCATGCTCATGTATGGGTGGGCGCGGATGCGTTACGGTGTCTCCGCTGCACATCATATGGATGCGACGTAGTCGGCCCAGCCGTCGCGACGGTTGACCGGTGTGACAGACCTCGGGTAGAAAACCGGTCGTTCGATTCGACGGCGGCCGGTCGTGCCGCAAATAAGGACCTGACATGAACAAAACAGCGATCGCACGGGCCATGATGCTGGCCGTATCGCTATCCGCCCTGTCGTGTGTCGTCATCGCCCAGGAACGCCCGAGCGACAGCGAGGCCTCGCAGGTACTGGAGAACGCCCGACCACTGGCCGAGCAGGGCAATGCCAATGCCCAGTACAACATGGGCGTGCTCTACGACGAGGGTTACGGCGTAGAGCAGAACTACGACACGGCGCGCAGTTGGTATGAAAAGGCGGCCGCCCAGAACTATGCCAAGGCCGAGCACAACCTCGGCATCATGTATCAGGCTGGCCACGGCGTAAGCGCGGACCCCGACCAGGCCGCGCAGTGGTTCAAGCGTGCTGCCGAACACGGCGAGCCGGCGGCACAGAACAACTTGGCCGTGATGTACGTGCGCGGGCAGGGTGTGCCACAGGACCTCGTGGAGGCCGCGCGCTGGGCGGCCCGGGCGGCGTCTGCGGGCAACCAATCGGCGATCACCAACCTGCCGGAAATCGTGGCCAATCTGCCGCGTTCGCGAATAGACGGCGATAACGTCAACATCCGCAGTCAACCCAATACAAACGCGCAGGTTCTGCGCCAGGCCGGCCGCAATACACAGGTCGTGGTACTGGATACCCGCAACGACTGGGCCGAAGTACTGTTTCCCAAGGACTACGACACCGGCTGGGTCGCGGGCTTCCTGCTCGCCGGCAGTTCCGCGCCGCTGGACGAGCCCAAGACTGGTTCGGCCGATTCGCAGAACGCGACGACGGCCGACAGTCAGGCATCGGCCTCCGATTCTTCGACCGACCCGGATCCCAGCGCGAGCGCCAGCGACGCCCCGACAAATCAGTCCACGCGCACGATCGGCGGCAATGTGGTGAACATTCGTGCGCGGCCGACCACGAACTCGGACGTCGTGTTCCAGGCGCGTCGCGGCGATACGGTGACGGTCATCGGACAGGACGACGACTGGCGGGAGGTGCGCTTTGCGAACGGCCGCACCGGCTGGGTGGCTGGTTTCCTGCTCGTCGATTGATCGAGGCGCATAAAAAAACCCGGCCCCAAGGCCGGGTTTTTGCCCATCGGCTCGACAGGCCGTGAGCGCTAGTCTTCGATGGCCGGGGTCGGGCGAACCAGGATTTCGTTGAGATCGACTCCTGCGGGCCGGGTCAATGCGAACAGAACCGCCTCGGCGATGTCGTGATCGGCCAAGGCATGCTCGGGGCGCTCATCGAAGAACGGCGTGTCGACCATGCCGGGTTCGATGAGTGTCACCCGCACGCCGGTACCGCGCAGCTCTTCGCGGACTCCGTAACCGATCGCCGAGACCGCCCACTTGGTGGCGCTGTACATCGATCCGGCGATCGTGGCCCGGCCGGCTGCCGAGCCGGTGATCAACAGATGCCCGCGGCTGGCTTTCAGCGCTTCGGCGGCTGCCTGTATGGTCAGGCCGACGCCGTAGACGTTGGTCAGGATCATGTCCTTCCAGACATCGCTGTCAGCGCCGCAGAAACCACCCGGTGTGCCACCGATACCGGCATTGGCAAAGACGGCGTCGAGCTGTCCGAAGTGCTCGAGCGTCGCGGACACCATCTGCTCCTGCGACGCCTTGTCGGTGACATTGCAACTCACCGCAAGCGCTTTGTCGGCGCCGCCGAGTTCGTCGACCAATGCGTCGAGCTTGTCGGCCGAACGTGCGGCCAGCACAACCCGATAGCCTTGTTCTGCAGCATGACGGGCTGTGGCCGCGCCGATGCCGCTGGAGGCGCCGGTGATCAGAAGAACCGGTTCACTCATATCATGGCCTCATGTTCTCAGCGTGTTTGCGCGACGCTCCCGATCCTCGGGCACGCGGGATACGGCGACGGGCTCGCACCGGCAAGCCGCGCCGCCGTCACACCACGCCCTTGCCGGGCAGCGCTAGCCGTGCGTCGAGCCGTCGTGCACGTGCCCGTGCTCGATCTCTTCGCTGCTGGCCTCGCGGACTTCGGCGATGTTCACGGTGAAATCCAGCGTCTGGCCGGCCAGTACGTGGTTTCCGTCGACAGTCACTTCCTCGCCGTCGACTTCCTTGACCGTCACGATCATCGGACCGGCATCCGACTCGGCGCGGAAACTCATGCCCGGCGCCAGTTCGTCGACGCCCTGAAAGGCATCGCGGCTGACTTTCTGCACGAGCTCTTCGCGATAGGGGCCGTAGCCTTCCTCCGGGTCGACGGTCGCCTTGACCTCTTCGCCTTCGCTATGACCTTCGATCGCTTTCTCGAGGCCCGGCACGATGTTGCCGTGACCGTGTAGATACGACAGCGGCTGCTGTTCGCCCGACTGATCGATGATCTCACCTTCGGTGTCGCGCAGCACATAATGAATGCTGACGACGCTGTCCTGCTTGGCTTGCATGCTTGTCTCGCTCTCGTTTTGGCGCGTATGAACCCAAAGACCTTGCGACGATCGGCAAAAATACAATGCCCGACATCGAAATCGCGGCTTGGCGAATGTTACGGGTCGAGGTGCGACAACTCGTCGAGCCCGCTGCCGCCGTCGCCATAAGCTTTCTTGAAAGCATCTCGTGATTTCCAGCGCTGCCAGTGCGCGTCGATATGCTCGAAGCGTTCGTCCAGCGGTGTTTCGTTGGGCCCGAACTTGCCGAACGCCACGGCCGTGCAGAGCGTGATGTCGGCGAACGTGGGCTCGTCGCCGCCGGCGAGCCAGTCGCGGCCATCGGCCAGATGGGTATCGACTATGCCGGCGTGGGCGATCGCCTTCTTGCGCGACGATTCGCCCCAGGCCGGGTTGTACGTTGGCTCGAGCTTGAAGCCGAGCCCGGTGTGCTGGACGTGGAACATGGTCACGATCGGCAGCAGCACATGCAGATAGCAGCGCTGGTCCCACATGATGTCGCGTGCCTGCGCCAGGGGGTTTTCGCCGGTGATCTTGCGACCGGTGTAGCTGTGATCGATGTAATGCACGATCGCCGGCGTTTCCGACAAGGTCGTGCCGTCGGCCAACTCCAGTACCGGTGCCTCGCCGAACGGATTGCGACGGTAGTGGCGCCAGCTACGCTGTTCACCGCCCGGGGCCATGTCGAGCAGTTGCTCGTCGAACTCTGCCGCGACCCCTTTTTCATGCATGAACAAACGCAGACGCTGCGGGTTGGGGAAGGCTGACGGCGCGGTGTAGATCGTGGGTCGTTGACTCATTTCAGCTCCTCGGGACAGCGGGCAGGGCGGGTCGGGCCGGAAACAAAAAAGCCGGGTCATACCCGGCTTTGATGAGCAGCGCTGGTGGCGGCTTAGCTTTCCAGCGCAGCGTCGAGCGTGATCTCGGCGCCTTTATACAGCCGGGACACCGGGCAGGCGTCCTTTGCCTTGGCGGCGATTTCCTTGAACTGGGCGTCGTCGATGCCCGGGACCTTGCCACGAGTAATCAGCGTGATCTTGTCGATCGTAGGCGTGCCATCCACCGAGAAATGCACCTTCGCCTCGGTCTTGATCGAATCCGGTGGGTTGCCTTCTTCGGCCAGCATGGCAGAGAACTGCATGGAAAAGCAGCCCGCGTGTGCGGCGCCGATCAGCTCTTCGGGATTGGTGCCGGTACCTTCTTCGAAACGGGTCTTGAAAGAAAACTGGCCTTCATAAGCGCCGCTCTCGAGCGCCATGTTGCCCTGGCCGGACTTCAGATCACCCTGCCACGTCGCGTTTGCCTTGCGTGTCGGCATCACTGCCTCCTGTATTGATGACCCCCCAACCGTACGGCCCGGAGGCAACAAAGACAAGTATTGTGCGCAATATAAATTCGGAAAGCGTCGGTGTTCTCAACCGTAAGAACATCGAGCGTAACCGGGCGACCGGATGCGTGAAGCCGCTGTCGATAGCGGCTGGCCAAGGTTGCAGCGGTCTGCCGTCGGCGGCCACGCACGGCAAAGGCCGTCCCGGGTATTCGAAAATACGCTAATTGTATGCAGCACCCATTGGTGCTAGCGTCGATTATCCCTTCCATACAGCCCGCCGGTGGGTCAGGAACATGAACGACACAGTGTCCAGCGAACAGACGGTCGACGAAGCCGACGTGCGCAAAGCCGTCGGCGCTGCCGGGATGGGCAACGCGCTCGAATGGTTTGATTTCGGCGTATACAGCTATATGGCGGGCACGGTCGGACACGTGTTCTTTCCATCGCACAGCGATACCGCATCGCTGCTGTCCTCGTTTGCAGTATTCGCCATCGCGTTCCTGGTGCGCCCTCTGGGCGGGCTATTCTTCGGCCCGTTGGGCGACAAGATCGGCCGAAGCAAAGTGCTTGCCACCACCATCATCATGATGTCGGCCGGTACTTTCGTGGTCGGACTGCTGCCGAGCTTTGCCGCGATCGGCATCTGGGCGCCGATCTTGCTCATCTGTGCGCGGCTGATACAAGGGTTTTCGACCGGCGGCGAGTACGGCGGGGCCGCGACGTTCATCTGTGAATACTCGCCCGACGACCGCCGTGGCTTTCTCGGCAGCTGGCTCGAATTCGGTACGCTGGCCGGCTATTCGCTCGGCGCGTTTCTGGTCACCGGCATTTCGATGCTGCTGGGAGACCAGGCGTTCGGGGATTGGGGCTGGCGTATCCCGTTCCTGGTGGCCGGGCCGCTGGGGCTGATCGGCCTGTATCTGAGGTTGAAGCTGGAGGACAGCCCCGCCTTCGAGAACATGAAGGCCGAGGAGGCCAACAAGGATTCGAGCCTGCGCGAGATCTTTGTCGACAACGCGCGGCTGATGCTGCTCTGCATCGGGCTGGTTCTGATCCTCAACGTCGCCTATTACACCGTGCTCACCTATCTGCCGAGCTATCTCACCGATGTGCTCGACATGAGTTCCTCGAACTCGCTGGTGTTCCTGGTGGCCACGATGATCGGCATGATGTGTGTGATCGGTCTGGTGGGCAAGCTCTCCGACAAGGTGGGCCGGCGCCCGGTGCTCATCGGCGCCTGTGTCGGTTTCATCGTGCTGTCCTACCCGGCCTTCATGCTGCTGTCGGTGGGCAGTATCTTCACCACGATCTGTGGACTGGCGCTCCTGGGCGGGCTGGTGGTGTTGCTGGCCGGCACGATGCCGGCCACGCTGCCGGCGATCTTCCCCACCCGTATCCGCTACGGTGGGTTCGCCATTTCCTACAATATCTCGACGTCGCTGTTCGGCGGCACTGCGCCGTTTTTGATCACCTGGCTGATTTCGGTAACCGGTGACAATTTCGTGCCGGCTTACTACCTGATGCTGGCGGCGGCGATTGCGATTGCCCCGATTCTGATGATCCCCGAAACCGCCAACCGCGCGATGCCGGGATCCAAGGCGCTGCGCGGTCACAGTGCCAGCACGGGTTCGGCGCAGCCTGCGTGAACGCGGCCGGCTGGCTCGTCACCGGCCGGCCGGTATGATTCTCAATGCTGATAGATCATCCGGCGGGTCATGCCACCGTCGATGACCAGCGTCTGGCCGGTGATGAACGCGGCCTCTGCCGAACATAGAAATGCCACGGCCGCGGCGATGTCTTCGCCACGGCCCACGCGTCCTGCAGGATGCTGGGCGTGGTCCATGTCGCGAAGCGGTGAGGGCGGCTCGGCGTGTTTTCGCTGATCGCGAACGTCGATCCAGCCCGGCGCGATGCCATTGACACGAATGTCCGGGCCCAGGCTGATCGACAACGCATGGGTCAAGGCGTTAATGCCGCCCTTGCTGGCTGCATAGGCCTCGGTATGGGCTTCTGACTGCAACATCCGCGTCGAGGCCATGTTGACGATACAGCCGCCGGACCGGCGCAGCAGTGGCGTGGCGTGCTTGGACAGCAGAAAGTAGCCGGTCAGATTGACCCGGATCACCCGCTCCCAATCGGACAGTGCCAGCGATTCGATCGGGCCGTTGAAGGGGTCGGCCAGCCCGGCATTGTTGACCAGTACATCCAGGCGCCCATGGGCCTCGTCGAGTGCCTTCACGGCCTCGGCTACGCCCGGCTCGTCGGCCACATCCACCGTGCGCACGGTCAGTTGCGCCGACTTGCCGCGTGCGCGCTCGTAAAGATCGTCGAGCGCGTCGCGGTCGATGTCCAGTGCATGAACGTGATAACCGTCGGCGAGTAGACGCCCGGTGATCGCGCGGCCGATGCCCTGACCGGCGCCGGTGACGATTGCAGTCCGGCTGGATGGTTCGAGACTCATGTGCGGCTCCGTTGAAAACGCAGACGATGATTCAGGCCAAAAAAAACCCGCCGCGTAAAGCGGCGGGTCCGAACGACCTCCGGGGCGGCTGACCGCGCCGGAGTGGCCGACAACTTAGCTGTTGTTGTCGGTGGCGTCTTCCATCTTGTCGCCAGCGTCGTCCATCTTGTCTTCCATCTTGTCGCCAGCGTCTTCCATGCTGTCCTGGGCGTTGTCGGTGGCGTTGTCGATCTTCTCGCCGGCATTCTCGGCCGGGCCGTCGTTGTCGCAGGCAGCCAGCGTCAGCGTGCCCATGCCGAGCAGCATGGCCAGGAGAATCGTGGTGAGTTTCTTCTGCATTGGTGAGCTCCTTGGAATTCGGTTGATTAAAGCCCTGCTTCTCTGTATGCCGTGTCGACATCCCCCGGCAGGCCTTGGACCAAAGTATAAGTCACTTCCGGCTTTCCCGTATATGAACAGACAGGTTTTAACTTTTCGAGGGCTCAGTATTCGACCTGCACGTACGCTGCGCTCTCGCGTGCCAGTGCGCGTGCCGCCTCGACGGTGTCCGCGCGCGCCAGGGCCACGCCGAGCCGGCGCGCGCCGTCGATGTCGGGTTTGCCGAACAGGCGCAGCTCCGTATCCGCGGCGGCCAGGGCACGCGTGAGTCCGCTGTAGCGCATCGATCGGCTCGTACCCTGGCCCATGATTACGGCCGAAGCCGCCGGGCCGCGCTGTTCGATGGTGGGAATGGGCAACCCGAGGATGGCGCGCACGTGCAGGGCGAATTCCGACAGGTTCTGGCTGGACAGCGTTACCAGGCCGGTGTCATGGGGGCGTGGCGACACCTCGGAAAACCAGACCGTATCGCCGGCGACGAAGAACTCCACGCCGAACAGGCCATGGCCGCCCAGGGCCTGGGTGATCGCGCCGGCCTGGCGCTGTGCTTCGACCAGCGCCGCCTCGCTCATCGCCTGCGGCTGCCAGGATTCACGATAGTCGCCGTCGACCTGGCGGTGGCCGATGGGCGCGCAGAAGGCAGTGCCGTCGATATGGCGCACGGTCAGCAGCGTGATCTCGTAGTCAAAATCCACGAAGCCTTCGACGATGACCCGCGAATTGCCGTGGCGCTGGCCGCGGCCGCCGGCCTGGGAGTAGCGCCACGCCGGCTCGATATCGTCGGCATGGCGCACTGTGCTCTGTCCTTTGCCGGAAGACGACATCACCGGCTTGACCACGCAGGGCAGACCGACTGACTCGACCGCGGCCCGATAGTCCTGTTCGGTCTCGGCAAATGCGAATGCGGACGTGCGCAGGCCCAGCTCGTCGGCGGCCAGACGACGGATGCCTTCGCGGTCCATGGTCAGGCGTGTCGCCCGAGCGGTGGGCACGACATGAAAGCCTTCGGCCTCGAGCTCGATGAGTGTGGCGGTGGCGATCGCTTCGATCTCCGGCACGATCAGCGCCGGGCGCTCGGCCCGTATGAGCGTGCGCAGCGCATCGGCATCGCCCATGTCGACCACGCGTCGGTGTGAGGCCACATGCATGGCCGGGGCGTTGTCGTAGCGGTCCACGGCGATCACTTCGCAGCCCAGTCGCGCCAGTTCGATGGCGACCTCCTTGCCGAGTTCACCGCTGCCCAGCAGCATGACCCGTGTAGCCGAGTCGGAATAGGGGGTGCCGATAGATGACATGGAACTCCTGGGACAGATGGAACGCGAGTGGCGCATATTGTCGCCAAGCGCGACGGTGGTTGGAAGCGGCGAAGGTTTTCCGGCCGGCGACGCGGCGCTAGACTCGCCGAATTGTCTGTATCAGCAACACAACATGAAACATCCTTTGAGCGGTTATCGCGTGATCGATACCACAGCCATGGTGTCGGGCCCGCTGGCCACCATGCAGCTGGCCGATCAGGGCGCCGAAGTGCTCAAGATCGAACGGCCGGGCGTAGGCGACTACACGCGCCTGGCCTCGAACCGGCGCCATGGTTTTTCGGCCAGCTATCTGAACAACAATCGCAACAAGCGTTCGGTGGCGCTGGATCTCAAGCAGGCCGACGGTTTGGCGGCGCTCGAGCGCCTATGCGAGAACGCGGACGTGTTCGTGCAGAACTTCCGCCCCGGCGTGGCCGAGCGTATGGGCATCGGCGAGCAGGCCATCCGAGCGGTCGCGCCCCACATCATCTATGTCTCGATCAGCGGTTTCGGCGATGCCGGGCCGTATGCGGGCTACCCGGTGTACGACCCGCTCGTTCAAGCGCTGTCGAGTCTGGCCAGTATCCAGGGCGGCGCCGATACGGCCCGTCCGCGTCTGGTGCGAACGATCGTGCCCGACAAGCTCACCGGCTATGTCGCCGCCCAGGCGATCACCGCGGCACTGCTGGCCCGCGAGCGTGGCGCGCCGGGCCAGCACGTGCGCGTATCCATGCTGGACGCGGTGATCGACTTCCTCTGGCATTCGGATATGAACAGCCAGACGTTCGTCGGCGACGAGTTCGACCAGGCCCGAGCCGCGAGTTTCATTGACCTGATCTATGAAACCACCACCGGGCATATCAGCGTGGCCGTCCAGTCCGACAAGGAGTGGCAGGCCTTGATCCGAGCACTGGACACGCCGGAGTGGAACCAAGACCCCCGTTTTGCCACCCCGGCCGATCGCCAAGACAATATCGACGCCCGCCTGGCGCTCACGCAGCAAAAACTGGCCACGGCCAGCGCTGAGCACTGGCTCGAGCGCCTGGCCGAGTACGGCGTGCCCTGTGCGCCGGTACTCACCCGCAGCGATCTGCTCGAACACGAACAGATCGCCGCCAACGCCATCATTGTGGAAAACGAGCATCCTCAGGCGGGGCGTCTGCGCCAGGCACGCCCGGCAGCGCGGTTTTCGGCCATGCCGGACACGGACTATGCGGGCGCGCCGGCGCTCGGCGCCGACACCGCGGCCGTACTGGCCGAGCACGGTTACGACACGCAGGCCATCGAACGACTGGTGGAACAGGGCGCGGCGGCCGTCGCCGCGCCGCACGAGGATACCCAATGATCGACTTCTACTATTGGCCTACGCCCAACGGCTGGAAGATCTCCATCATGCTGGAGGAGTGCGGGCTGGATTACCGCATGGTGCCGGTGGATATCAATGCCGGCGATCAGTTCGAGCCGGCCTTTCTGGCGATCTCGCCGAACCATCGCATGCCGGCGATCGTCGATCACGCGCCCCCGGCCGATTATGGCGATGCACCCGTGCCGATCTTCGAATCGGGCGCGATCATCCGGTATCTGGCCGAAAAGGCGCAGTGCCTTTATCCGGCCGAAGCGCGGCTGCGCAAGGAAATCGACGAGTGGCTGTTCTGGCAAGTCGGCAACCTGGGGCCCATGGGCGGCCAGATGAGCCACTTCGTCAACTATGCGCCCGGAGAACATCCATACTCCTACAAGCGCTATACCGGTGAATATCATCGGTGTCTGGGCGTACTGGAACGGCGTCTGGCCGATCGGCGCTATCTGGTCGGCGAGCAATACACCATTGCCGACATCATCAACTGGCCCTGGGTTCTTATTTCCAAGGCCATGGGCCAGCCGCTGGACGAATTTCCTCGGGTCGCGGCGTGGCGACAGCGCATCAAGGAACGCCCGGCCGTTCAGCGTGGCGTGGATCTGGGCAAGGACATGCGCGGCGGTCAGCCCAAGAGTGAGGCGGCGCGTCAGCGGTTGTTCGGCCAGACCGCGAATACGGCCGGTACCGGCGAGTGACATCGCCGATCAACGATCATTCACAGAGGATATTTCATGTTTGCGTTCGTCAAGGCGTTCATCGCCGGCTTTCTGGCGGTGTTGAGCTTCCACCAGGGCCTGGTATGGCTGCTCGACATGCAAGGGGTCATCGATGCCACGCCCTGGGCCATGACCCCGGTGCCGCCTCTGGGCGTGCCCAAGGTTGTTTCGTCGGCCCTGTTCGGTGGCCTGTGGGGCGTTCTGCTGTGGTTGCTCATCCGGCGTGCGCTGGCCGCCGGTTACTATGTCGGCGCGATCATTCTCGGTGCGATCTTTCCGAGCCTGGTGGCACTGACCCTGGTGACGTGGCTCAAGAACGGTCAGGACACCGGCGCCATGATCGATAGCTGGAACATGCATCGCATGTGGATCGCACTGGCCGTCAACGGTGCCTGGGGCCTCGGCGTGGCGGTGTTCATGCGCATCATGCACCCACCACGCTGAATCCGGCCTGGGACAGCGATTCAGGCCAGTGGCAAACGCAGGACGAACGCGGTACGGATCTCGTCGTTGGCCGCCCGAGCGGGTGCGCCGGCGCGGCCACGGTTGGCGACCATCAGGTCGCCGCCATGGCTGCGTGCCAGCGTACGGCTGATGGCCAGTCCCAGGCCAAGGCCCTCGGCCTTGGTGGTGGCAAACGGTTCGAACAACGCCACGTCTTCGCCGATGCCGGGCCCGTTGTCGGACACCTCGATTTCGATATGGTCGTCGACCTGTGCCGTATCGATCCGTATATCACGACTGGTGTGATCGACATCGAATGCGTCGATGGCGTTGGTGATCAGATTACGCAGGATCTGCTGGGTTAGGATCCGGTCGATCGGCACCTCGACGTCCTGCAGCTTTGCCGGGTCCGGTCCGTAGTAGCGGACATCGTTTTCGCGCAGGGCGGCATCCATGATCTGGTGGATATCGTCGATCAACGGCGCCAGGGGAATCACCCGCCGGGCCGGTTCGCCGTCGCGCACGAAATCGCGCAGGTGATGGATCATCGAAGTGGCCCGCTCGATTTCGGTGTCCGCGCGCGTTAGGGCCGTACGTGCCGGGCGAGCGCTGGCGGCCAGGTGCTGGCCCGCATGGGCAATGAAATTGCGGGCTGCGGTCAGCGGCTGGCTCAGGTCGTGTGCCAGTCCGGTACCCAGCGCCGCGAAGATGGCCATGCGATCACGTGTGCTGATGGAGTCGTTCAAGCGGGTGAGACGGTCGTTGTTCTGGATGCGATCGGTGATATCCAGCGCGAAGCCGGCCAGACGGTAGAGTTGCCCGGCATCGTCGTAGACCGGATAGGCGCGATCGCGGATCCAGCGCATCTGGCCGTCGGGACGGTCGATACGAAAGATTTCGTCGTAGTCGCCGGTCGCGGCATCCCGCTTGAAGGCGACCAGTACCTGTTCGCGATCGGCCTCGTGGACCCACGTTAGTCGGCTGCCGGGGTCTTCATACAGGCTGTCGCAAGTCTGGCCCCAGATGTTTTCGTAGGCCGGACTTACATAGACCAGCTCGTCGCCCATGGCGTTGGTCATCCAGAACACTTCTCGAATATGCTCTGCGAGTTCCCGAAAGCAGCGCTCGTTGTTCTCCGCGCGATAGCGCCGTTCGCGTTCCTCGACGAGTTCGTGTTCCAGTTCGGTCAGACGCCTGGGCGTGTCGTTCGTTTCGCTAGGCTGGTGATTCATCGTCGAGTTTCTCGAGTAGTGGAAGATCGGCACCGGCACGCGGGCGATCAGTGGAGCGCGAACGGTTCTTGCTTAATCCGAACGAGTCATTTAAAACGAACCGCCCGTCGATCCATCGACTTTCAACGAGAGGTATCAGGCCTGATGGCGTTTGCTGTTCACATCGTCGACGACGATCCGGGCGTGCGCGAATCTCTACGCGCGCTGCTGGGTGATGCGGGCTATACCGTGCACTGTTATTCGAGCGCCGAACAGTTGCTCGAGCACAGCGCCGGTATCTCAGGTTGCGCCTTGATCGACCTTCGGCTCAAGGACATGAACGGCATCGAACTACAGCAGCATCTGATTGCCGAACAGTCCAACGTCGATATCCTGATGATGAGCGCGTACGGATCGATCGAGTCGGCGGTTACCGCGATGCGCCGCGGTGCCGTGGATTTCATCGAAAAGCCGTTCGTGCCGGAAAAGCTTCTGGCGCGTATCCGCTCGCTGGCCGAGGCCACCGACGGCGACGAGACAGTACAACGGGATGCGCGGCATTGCGCAGCGCTGGTGGAACTGCTCACCCCGCGCGAAAAACAGGTGCTGAGCATGATTGTCGACGGATTCGCGAACAAGCAGGTCGCCAGCGCCCTGGATATCAGCGCACGCACGGTGGAAACGCATCGCGTGCATATCATGAACAAGCTGAATGCCGAATCGCTTCCGCATCTGGTGCGGATCTGGATCACCGCAGGACACCATCTGGAAACGCCGGGTATGTGATCGGCCGGTGTCTGGTCGAAACACGGCCGGCCCGGCAGGGCCGACCGTATTCGCAATGCGGGCCGTAGCCCGCTCATTCATGCAGCCGCGTCAGATCTTGGGCCCGCGTCCACGCACCGCGTTGGATACCAGTGCGAGAATGAACAGCACCAGGAAGATGAAGAACAGGATCTTGGCAATGCCTGCCGCGCCGGAGGCGATACCGCCGAACCCGAACAGAGCGGCAATGATTGCGACGATGAAAAAGGTGATGGCCCAACCCAGCATAGGTTTTCTCCAGTGATTGAGGGATTGCGTGTGTGCGTACAGTTCATTGAGATTAGACGCCGGACGAACACGGGCCAATCCGTAAATGCCCTCACGCATTCACGCCTGTTCAGTATGCAGCAAAATACGACCGTTAGTGCTTTCGACTAGACGTTTCGCCGTGGGCCGGCGTGCCCGATTACAGTCGATCGTCGAGCAGGCGTTCGATGTCGGCCGTGTCGTGCTGGGCCCAGTTCTTATCGATCGATGTCGCTACGGTGTCTGCGACCGGCGAGTCAAGCTGGTCACGTAGCAGACCCAGAAACGATGGGTCGGCAGCGATCACCAGACTGTCGAACGCGTTGTCGTTGAACGCCGATTTCAATGTCTGCGCGATCTGCTTGGCAAAGATGTCCGCGTGCTTTTCACTCGTGGTGGTCTGCGGGTCGGCCTGATGGCGACCCGAGCCGCCGCTGTCGTGCACCTCGCCCTTGCCGCCAGTGCGGAGGTCACCTTCATGAGCCCGGCTCTGGGCATGGCTAAGCGTGTTTTCCGGCGTCAACTTGCCATCGTTGGTGCGGGTGAAGATCCGTGCCTGAGCGGCATCGGCGACCACGATCCATTGCTTGTTCATGGGTGTCTGTCCTGAATGAGTTGAGTTGAACCAAGACTGGTTGAATAGACGCCGCGGCGTGGCGCCGGGGCTGGCATGTCCGCTGTCGTAATCAGGCGCTACGCCGAAACGGCATACCCAATGGGTCCTGCATCTCGAGCGGTTCGGGATGGTCCCGGTTGGCCAGAAAGGACGGCCTGGGCGTTTCGGCCGCGAACGGCTGTTCCAATGCGTTGTCGACGCTGTTGTACACGAAGAACAGGTTCGAGCGCGGCCACGGCGACATATTCGAATTGGACGCATGCAGCGTATTGCATTCGAACAACAGCAGCGAGCCGGCGCGGCCCTTCGGCGCGACGATACCCCCGCGATTGACCAGCGCCTGAAGATTGGACTGGCTGGGCACGCCGGCTTCCTGAGCCTTGAGCGAGCTCTTCCAGTTGTCGTCCGGCGTGGTGCCCTGACACGGCACGAAATGATGGTGCGACCCGGGGATCAGCATCAGCGGGCCGTTGAACTCGTTGTTGTCGGTGAGCATGATCGACGCGCTGACCGCCCGCATGCGCGGCATACCATCCTCGGCATGCCAGGTCTCGAAGTCAGAGTGCCAGTCGAAGCCGGCGCCCTGAAAACCGTACTTGTCATTGATGCGCGACTGATGAATATAGACATCGCCGCCCAGCAACTGACGGACCATGCCCAGGATGCGTGGATCGCGGGTCAACTCGTCGAAACGTTGAGAGATGCGGTGCATGTCGAAAACCGAGCGGATCGCACCGGACTTCGGATCACGGATGACGCCGTCCTGACGCAGCAGATCCTCGTCGCGGCCCATTTCATCCAGTTCGTCGAAGAACGGCGCCATCCGCTCTTCGGAGAAAAATCCTTCGAAGGAAAGAAAGCCGTCACGCTCGAAGTCGGACAACGCCACTTCGCCCAGCGGGCCGTCCCAGCGCTGCGTCGTGGGCATATGGACCACCGGGTCGCAGCGTATGTGGCGCTCGCGTTCGACCCGCGTGCGCGTAACGTAATCGTCGTGTCGCATATCGGTCTCCTGCTGGCTGATTTCGGAGTCACGGCATACCTGGCGGACCGGTCTCAAGCGCCTGGCGGCAGCCCGCGATCGGTCTGCGAAATAGAGCCGGTCGCATCGGCTTGGCCGTGCCTTTCGACTCCGGTCTCGTGCGCGTGCGTTGCCGGCAGAATTACATGACAGGGCGCGCCCGGACCGGGCGGGTGGTCGCGCAGTCATCGTCCGAGGCTTGGCTCGGACCCGCCGAACGCAGGCAAGCCCCGTCGGACCGCGTCGCCTCGGACGATATCCATCTAGACTGGCCGTGCGCCGGCCAGACCGTTCTAAAAACGGCGCTCGAACTCCACGAGCTTTTCTTCGGCGGCTTCCTTGGTATCGCCGTACTTCTCCTGAATCTTGGCGAGCAGGTTCTGGCGTCGGCCGCGTACCTCCTCCACATCATCATCGGTCAAGCGGCCCCAATGTTCGCGGACCTTGCCCTTCATTTGTTCCCACTTGCCTTCGAACTGGTCATCGTTCATCGCGTTTCTCCAATCGGGTTGAAAGTCGACGGTGCCCACGCTAGGCATGGCCTGAAAGCCTCTCAATCCGAACTAGTACGGAGCGTTGTCGGCTCGCAGGCAGGGCGTCGAGCGGGTAAGCTCGCCTGACGGTTTCAATGTTTCAGTGGTCCATGACAAAGTCCAAATCGCTCGGTGATCACGCACAGGCTTTGCTCGAGGCGCATGTCGCCTTCGAAGTCGACCAGTGGCAGGGCAAGCCGGCCGCCGGTCGGCTGCGCGATGAGATCGATGCCCTCTGGCAGTGGGCCGAACGCACGCCGCTCAGCCAGCTGGCGGATGTCGATACGGTACGTGGTGCCGCGGAACGATTGGCGCTGGACATGGATTTGCCCGATCAGTTGGCCGGTGTGATCGGCGCGATCGCGGATACGCTCGTCCGGCTGGACGTAAACAAGCAGACACGAGTCCAGGACGTGGTCGATGAATCGCTCTTCGAGGAAGGCGTGACGCTGTTCGTCGAACTCGAGGATCTGCGCGCGCGCCTGATCAAGCGGCTGCTGGACAGCCCGGTATATACGGCTCTGGCGTCGGATGTGCTCTACCAGGGGATCAAGGACTATATCTTCGCCGATACGGGGGCGATCAAATCGATTCCCGGCGTATCGTCGCTGATCAAGGGATCGACCAGCGCCGTCAGCAAGCGCCTGCCGGGGCTCGAGGCGCAGGTGGAAAAGCGCGTCCGTGCGTATATCGAGAACAACACTGCCAAGACATTGGCACGCAGCGAACAGCTGCTGCTCGAATCACTCGACGAGGCGCGCATACGCGCGATCGCCGCCGATATATGGGCCGCCATCCACGACAAGCCGCTGTCGATCGACGACGTGGTCGATGAAGACGAGTTGCAGGCGCTCATCGATTACGGATTTCGGGTCTGGAAAGAGCTGCGCCAGACCGAATACGTCGGCGAACTGGTCGACCAGGCCGTGATCGCTTATTTCGATCACTACGGAGATCGGCCGATCTCCGAACTACTCGGCCAGGTGGGCATCGACGCGCCGCTGCTCCACCAGGAGGCCGAAACCATCGCGCCGGTCGTGATCGACGGACTGGCAGAAACCGGCCTGCTGGAGGAGCTGATACGCCGCCGGCTGCGGCCGTTCTATGCGTCCAAGGCGTTCGACAAGGCGCTGGCCGCCGGCAACGGGTGACCGTCCGCGGCTATGGTCAGCGCGCCAGAATACGCGCCATGAACGCAGGCTGGGCGAACGCACCGTCGTGGATGGCTGGCGTGTAGTAGAAGGTCTCGAAGTCCGGCGCTGCCGCCGGACGGCCGAGCGGGCGGGCATCACGCAGCGCCAGCGTGGCCGACCACCAGCCGGTGGGATAACTCGGCTGCGGGAAACTCAGAAGATGGGTCTCGGCGAACCCTGCGCTGCGAAGTCCGCCGTGCATCTCGCCGATCAGCTCGCTGTGGACCAGCGGCGACTCGCTCTGCTGGACCAGCATGCCGCCCGGCCGCAGCACGCGGTGGCATTCGCGATAGAAGGCCGCGTTGAACAACCCTTCAGCCGGACCGATCGGGTCGGTGCTGTCGATGATCACCAGGTCCACGGACGCATCGGGGGCGTTCGCCATCCAGGCCACGCCATCGGCGAACGCCAGGGTGGCACGCGGGTCGTCGTTGGCCTCGCACAGGGCCGGAAAATAGGTTTCGGCCACGCGGGTGACGCGTTCGTCGATATCGATCTGGGTCACCGTGGCGACACCAGGATGCTTGAGGACTTCGCGCAGGGTGCCGCAGTCGCCGCCGCCGATGATCACCGCGTCGGCCACCTCGCCGTGGGCATACAGGGCAGGGTGCGTCATCATCTCGTGATAGACGAAGTTATCGCGATCGGTGAGCATCACCAGACCGTCGATGGTCAGCAATCGGCCGAAGGTCTCTGTCTCGTATACGGCGATGGTCTGATACTCGGACTGCTCCTCGTGGAGCTTGTCAACGATCTTGAGCGAAAACCCGAGCCCGAGCGTGTCGCTGGCTTCGGTATACCAATGCTGATCCAGTACCATGCAGCTCCCTTCGACGCCTGCAGCGCCTTGCGAATCCAGCGCGTGAGTATAAGTTATGTCCGTATCCCGTACCCAAGCCGACTGGTCGATCGACGACGCCCGCGCGCTGTACCGCATCGCCGCCTGGGGTGAAGGCTATTTCGATATCAATGCCCGCGGCGCGGTCTCGGTCACGCCGGTGCCCGGTGGGCCGGCCATCGCGTTGGACGAGCTGACCGAGCAGATCAAGCGTGCCGGGCTGCGCCTGCCCGTGCTGGTTCGCTTCACCGATATCCTCGGCGACCGTATCGACCGGCTGACGCGTGCGTTCGAGGACGCGCGCCGCCGGCATGACTACGATGGTCGTTATACGGTGGTCTACCCGGTCAAGGTCAACCAGCAGCGGGCCGTGGTCGAACAGCTGGTCAGTGCCGGTGGCGAGCGCGCCGGCCTGGAGGCCGGCAGCAAGCCGGAGCTCATGGCCGTACTGGCGCTGGCCGCGCCCGGCAGCACCATCGTGTGCAACGGCTACAAGGATCGTGCATTTCTGCGCCTGGCCCTGATCGGTCAGCAGCTGGGCCATCGCGTGTTCATCGTGGTCGAAAAGCCCTCCGAACTCGCACCCATCGCCGAGCTCGCCGATGAACTCGGGTTGCGGCCGGACCTGGGTCTGCGCGTGCGGCTGGCAAGCGTCGCCGCCGGCCACTGGCAGAACACCGGCGGCGAGAAATCCAAGTTCGGGCTCACCGCCGATCAGGTTGTCTCCGCGATGGCCGAACTCGAGCGCCTGGGCTATGCGGACTGTGTCCGCATGCTGCACGTGCACGTCGGCTCCCAGGTCGCCGACCATGCGGCACTGTCTCGTGCGATGGACGAAACCGCCCATCTGTATCGCAGCCTGCGGGTGCTGGGAGCGCCGGTCGCCTGTGTCGATGTCGGCGGCGGGCTGGCCGTGGACTACGAAGGGCGCGGAGCGCGCTCGTTCTGCTCCATGAACTATGGCGTGCCCGACTATGCCGATGCGGTCGTCGCCGCGCTGGCGCGCGTGGCGCGGGGCTTCGATCTGCCCATGCCCGATATCATCAGCGAATCCGGACGGGCTTTGACCGCGCACCATGCCGTGTTGCTGGCCCAGGTCATCGATAGCGAAACCCCTCAGCCGGTTGCCCCCGCGACTCTGGACGATACCCTGTCGGCAAGCGCACAGCTCGATCGCGTACAGGCCAGTCTGGCCGATGTGCAGGCCCGTTTTCTGGCCGGTGACGTCGGACTTGTCGAACGCGCACAAGCCGAACGCGAAGCGGCGGCCGTTCATCGTGCGCTGGCCGCGGTGGTCGCAAGCAGCGCCGACGACCGCGAGGCGGTGGCTGCAGCCGCCGACAAGCTGGCCGCCAAGTATTTCGTCAATTTCTCGGTCTTCCAGTCGGTCCCGGACGTGTGGGCGCTGGATCAGGTCTTTCCAGTGATGCCGCTGACCCGGCTCGACGAAGCGCCCACCCAGCGTGCACGTCTGTGCGATCTGACCTGCGACTCGGACGGCCGCCTGGATCGGTATGTTGATGAAGACGGCGTCGATACCTCGCTGCCGCTGCATCCGCTGCGCCCCGGTGAGCCCTACCGGCTGGGCATATTCATGGTGGGTGCCTATCAGGAGAACCTGGGCGACATGCACAACCTGTTCGGCGATACCGACGTGGTCAACGTCGAGGTCGAGCGAAGCGGTGACGGCCAAGGCTGGCGGCTGGCCGGTGCCGAGCAGGGTGACCGCGCCGACGAACTGTTGCGCTATGTGCACTTCGAGCCGGAAGCGCTGCGCGCAGCCTATCGCCGCAAGCTGGCCGCGGCGGGCTTGAGCACACGCGCCCGCCAGGACGCCGAGGCGCTGCTCGAAGCGGGCCTGGCCGGCTACACCTATCTGCTGGAATCCTGAGCGAACCGTTCAGCTGCCAAGGCCCCGGCCCGGGGGCAAGCTCGGACGCGGTCCTCGCATACCCCGGCCGGCTCGGGTGGACGGCGCCGCTTCGCCCCGGCGCCCGGGCGCGCCAGGCGACGCGTTCTATCGGCCACTGATGTCGAAGGTGGCCTGCGCCTGGGCGTCGGGCGAACGATCGACTACCGGTTCGGCAAGCGAGATACGATCCGGATTGACATCGCGGGCGGCCAGATAGTCGCGTACCGCCTCGCCCCGCTTGCGGGCCAGACCCTTGAGTTCGACCAAGTTGTCTTCGTCCACGGATGCGCCGTGGAATAGCGACATCTGGTCTGCGTCCCCGGGCACCGCATGGCCCTGAACGGTCAGATGCAGGTCCGGTTTGTCGCGCATGGCCTGGGCGATCCGACCGAGATACTGGCGATCCGCCGGGCGGATGTAATGCTTGCCCAGTTCGAAACCTGCCGGCTTCGAGACCAGTGAACGGCCCAGATTGAGAACGGCGTTCTTGGCGCGATTGAGCAGACCCAGCGGCGAATAATCGCTCATGATCGCGGTACGCAGGCCGGCCAGTACCGCTTCGCGGACCAGGTTCTTGATCGAGAAGTAGGGGTTGGTCACATCGCCCAGGATCAGGGTTTCGAAATTGATTAGGTCGTCCTGGCCGCGGACAAGCGCCAGCGCCGTGTCCAGCGATATCCCGAGCGCCACGTCGGTTTTGGCATGCGGGTCGTCCACGAGCCGGAAGTTCGACAGCGTGGTGTCCAGGTTGCCGTCGAGCTGGCCGGCGCTGGCCTCGAGATGAAGGGTGCCGTCGGCGACACCGTTGGCGATTCGGCGTCCGAGCGCGGCGTTGAGATAGCCGGACAGCGGTTTCATCGCCAGCGACCGGAGCCAGGCGTCCAGATTCATATTCATGCCGCCGTTGGCCATCGGCGCGATCGTGCCGCGGCTGTCGAGATGTCCGTAGGCGCCGACGTCCATTGCCAGCCGGTAGGTCGCACTCTGATCCAGCTGCGCGGTGTCGAGATCCTGAATGGCGAGATTGATGTTGCTGCCGCTGATCGCAACCGGCGGATCGACCGCCACATCGTTGAACATGAACACCGGCCCGGAGATCGCTACATCGCTGAAGGCGTAGCTGTTGGCGGGCCCGTCGGCGGCAGCACGCTTACCGGACCCGCTGGCGCCAGCGTCGTCGTCGTTGGAGCCGGCAAAGAACTCGGCCATGACGCCCATGCCCTGGCGGTCGCGGCGAACATGAATGCTGGCACCGTCCAGATCCAGCCGTGCCAGGCGATAGTCGCGCAGATCGTCCAACCGGAACTGGTCGGCGGTCGTGGTCACCGACTGCAGCACGGCTACATCGGAATCGGTATCGCCCAGCACGCGCACCCCGTGCGAGGTCAGCGAGTCGAGCCGGATCCGATCGAGGCCGTTAACGGACAGCCCGGCGGCATGGGTCTGCAATGCGGCGACCCAAGGCGCCTGAATATCCGTATTCATCACCTTGAAATCGTGGCTGTCGATCTCGCCGGCCATGGTCAGTTTCAACGCGCTGCCGTCGGTCTGCGGTTGCTCGGCATAGCGACCGTCGTAGGCCAGGCGTGCGGCCGAGAGCGAAATGGCGGTTCCGGGCAGCGCCAGACCGGCATGGTCGGTGCTCAGCTGGCCTTGGGCAGTGCGAGCCAGCAGCGGACCGAAGTCAGTGCTGGTCGTACCCTGCCAGTTCAGGTGGTCGGCCGTGAACGTGGCGCTGTCGACGATCTCGAAAGACAGATCGCGGGTGTTCAGCTGGCCATCGGTCGCCAGCGTCGGTGCCGAGGCGCCGATCCGGGTATCGGTGGTTCCCTTGAACGCGATCGGCCCACTGGCCAGCGTCACGCCTGCCGGCACGCGGCTCGACAGCGCCGCGGTGTCGAGCTGTCCGTCGGTGTGGACTGTTTTCGTGCCGGTACCCAGTTTGGTACGGGTGGCGCCGTCGAACCGTACTTCGTCGCTGGACAGTTGCAGCCCGTCAGGCACGTCGATGGCAAACCCGTGCAGGCCGAGCGCGCCCTGACTGTCGACCTCGCTGGGCTGGGTCAGATCGAGCTTCACACGGCCTTTCCAGTTCAGACGCTCGGCCCGGGTTGCGGTGCCATCGGCGGTGACGATCGCCTGGCGCTGGCCGGTGAGTGTGCCATCGGTCGTCAGGCGGCGGCCGTCGCCAGTCAGTACGATCGTGGTCGTGCCATCCCAGGCGCCCTTGGCCTGGCGCAGGGTCACGCCATCCGGGTAGGCGATCTCGAACGCGGTGACGTCGATCTTGGCATCGACCGAGACGGTATCGGCACCGGCCGGCGGAGCGGGTGTCGTTTTCGCCTGGCGCGGCGACGCGCTAGGCATGGAGGTCAAACCCAACCGTGGGGCCCAGGCCAGCCCATCGTCGGATGCCGGCTCCGGCGCGCCAGCGGCGTCGGCGGTTGGCCCGGTTTTGCTTGATGCGGCGGAACTGGCGACCGGGCCCAGCAGATGCAACCGGATTCCGCCCTGCCATTCGAATCGATCGCTCGACAACGCCGGGCCGCCGGCCAGTTCCAGCCGCGAATCCTGCCATGTGGTCTGTCCGTCGATCTGGATGTCCAGTCCCGCATCGGGGCCGTAGGTCAGGTCGATGGCCTGATGGCCGTCGAGCGTTCCGGTGAGGCGCTCGAGGCGGCCGGCCTGGGTGATGGGTGATAGCAGATCGAGCGCGAACTGTTCGGTGGTGATCTCGAAATGCGCGCTTACGCGCCGGCCGAACGGCGTGACGCGGCCCTGCAGGCGGATGCGGCTGTCGCCGACGCTCAGATCGGCGTCCAGGGGCACGTCGTTGTCCGGTTCCCAGCTGACCACGTCGCGGGCATTGGACTGGTTGAACACCAGTTCGCGCTCCACGGCGGGAAAATCGTCGGTCGCCGGTTGAGAATAGCGCAGGCTCAGCCCGCCGATCCCCAGTTGCTCAATGGCGATGCCCCAGTTCAGGGAACCGCCGCTCGGCTGGTCCGAAAGCACCGTGATGCCGCCGACCCGAACGGCGTTGTCGGCGGTCCGGCGCACGTCGAGGATTGCGTCAGCGACGGCCAGGCGGGTCACCCGCAGCTGTTTGGACAACAGCGGGAGGTAGTCGATGGATATATCGAGATGACCGATCCGGAAGCCTTCATCGCGCTGGGTTTGCCCGGTCAGACCGTCATAGGCGATCGTGCCGGTCAGCAGGTTCACGTCGACGTTGTCGATCTGGGCGTCCACGCCGGCTTGGGCCAGATAATACAGCGTGAGCTCGCGCGCGATCAGCGGTGTGGCCGCCAGCAGCGCGGCACCGAGCAGGGCGATCGCTACAACGAAGATGAGTACGCGGCGTATGCCCCGTGAAAGCGTCATGAAATGGTCTGATTGGCCGCGCGGACTACAGACCTTATCATCGGGGCTTCGTTTTCCTCATCACAGATGCCATGAAAAGTGCATTCATCGGTCTTGGCGGCATGGGCCAGGGTATGGCCGCAAACCTGCAGGCCGCGGGCCTGCTGAGCGCGGTCTACAACCGAACCCACGAGAAGGCCGAGGCATTCGCGCGCGAGCATGACGTCAAAGCGGTACGCACCCCGGCCGAGACGCTCGCCGAAGCCGAGATCATCGTCATTTGCGTGAGCGCCGATGACGATGTTCTGGCGATGGTCGACGAGATCGCCGACCAGCTGACCGATCGCCATGTCGTCATCGATTGCTCCACCGTCGCCAGCGACACTGCGCGTGAAGCCGCCCGCCGGGTGGCCAGGAACGGCGCCGGCTTCGTCGACGCGCCGGTCTCCGGCGGCACCGAGGGGGCGAAGAACGGCACGCTGTCGATCATGGTGGGCGCTGACGACGCCGTATTCGAGCGCGTCATGCCGGTGCTCGACGCCATGGGTGCCAAGATCACCCATATGGGCGGCGTGGGAACCGGTCAGGCGACCAAGGCGGTCAACCAGATCCTGTGTGCCGGCATCAATCAGGCCGTCTGCGAGGGTCTGCGGTTCGGCGCAGCGCTGGACCTGCCACTGGACAAGGTCGTGGACGTGGTCGGTTCCGGGGCGGCGGGCAACTGGTTCGTCAACCATCGCGGCAAGACGATGGTCCAGGATATCTTCGAGCCGGGCTTCAAGCTCAAGCACCATCACAAGGACCTGGGCATCTGCCTGCACATGGCCGAACTCAACGGCGGCACGCTGCCGCTGTCGGCCAAGACCCGCGAGGAATACGCGCGGCTGATGGAGCAGGGCCACGGTGACGAGGATATCTCGGCGCTATACCGCCTGCGTAGCGACCTGTTCCAAAAAGACTGAGCCGGCGCACGCGGCCCCCGCCGAGCGCGCGGGTTCGGGCACTTGCCCGAACCCGCGTCGCGGCCAACGCATATACAACCGTCGCCAACTCAGACTGACTCGCCTGATCCCCGGAACCGTCGGCGAGCAGACATGGCGAACGAACCGGCCCACACGCGCAAGATCGCCCAGGTCAGGCGGTCTCCTGGATCACGAAGATCTGTGCCACCACGGTGGGTGAGACCCAGGGTGACCTGATCGTCGATGACGCTGCCTATCGGCTACGCCGTGAGCTCGCTGATTCCGGTCGCTCTGTTTCTGATCGCCTTTGTGGCCCAGCTGCGGGCGCAAACCTTTCACCCGGCTTTGTACTGGATCGTGATCTTGGCGACCAGTAGCGCCGGGACCACGCTTTCCCAACTAATGAACCGAACTGTCGGACTCGGCTAGGCGAGCGGCTCGATCCGGCGGGCCGGGTTGCTGATATTCGTGCTGCTGATCCGGCGATTGAGCCTGGGCTCAATCCCGGCCGACGACACCCGCCGACCGAGCGTCGAGCGCGTCTACTGGGCAGCGATCCCCGTGCCCGGCTATCGTTTTACCTCGCGAGCGTGCAGGGCGTTGTTCTGGGCCGCCCCGCCCTGGTGCTGATCCGTCTTTTCAGAGCCCGATGGGCGATCTGCTCACCAGGCGCCGGGTACAGGGCGTACCGGGGACGGGCATGAGCGGCGCCACGCAGGTACTGGTGTCAATTCTGGTCGTGCGGGTCGTGGTTCGCGGCGGCCAGCACCGCGAACCACGCCACCGCATCGCCCGAGCGCCACCGCCACGGGCCGAACACGGCCCGGGTGGCAGGCTACGGTCAGGGAAAAGCGGGCTTGTGTGGATCGGTGCCCTCGATCCTGGCCTCGGGATGGTTGTTACGCACGACCGCCTCGATACGCTCGACGTCTTCGGCCGGCACGTCGACCATCATCAGGACGCGGCCCTGTTTTATCGCCTGTTCATACTCGCCGACCTGGGGATGGTCGTGGCGGATGCCGATCATGCTCGAGGCCCAGGCGCCGAAACCTGCGCCGGCCACGCCCGTAGCCGCCACCGCACCGCCGCCGATGACGATGCCCGCCGGCGGAAACGCCATGGCGGCCAGCCCGGCGAGTACGCCCGTGACCGCACCGGCGGCTGCACCGCGTCCGGCCGAGCCGGCCAGATCCGTGGTCTGGCCGACGCCAGCGCTCGGCAGGTCGGCGGTATCGGTGTCATGGCTGGCGACGACGTACATGTGATCTTCCGGCACACGCGCTAGCAGAAGCTCGTCGACCACCTGATGCGCGGTTTCGACTTCGGGAAGCAGAAAATACAAGCGACGCGACATACGAAATCCTTCGTCAGTGTAAGAGCCAATGAATCTGGGACTGCAGATCCGCACCCAGGTTCAACACCGACGGGCGGGATCTACAGCATGGCGCGAGCCCTCGAGACGGCGGCACGCACCTGAGCCGGCGCGGTACCGCCAATATGGTTGCGGGCGGCGACCGAGCCATCGAGGGTCAGTACGTCATAGACGTCGGATTCGATGACCGTCGAGAAACGCTGCAGGGTGGTCAGTTCCAAATCAGCCAGATCGCAGCCCGCGCCGATGGCGTGCTGCACGCTCTGGCCGACGATCTCGTGGGCATCGCGAAAGGCCACGCCGCGACGTACCAGGTAATCGGCGAGATCGGTTGCCGTCGAGAACCCCTTGCGCGCGGCCTCGCGACAGACCGACGCATGAACGGTCACGTGCGGCATCATGTCGGCATACAGCGCCACGCTGGCCAGCAGCGTGTCGACTGTGTCGAAGATCGGTTCCTTGTCTTCCTGGTTGTCGCGGTTGTAGGCCAGCGGCTGGCCTTTCATCAGCGTCAGCAGGGCGACCAGGTGGCCGTTCACGCGGGCGGTCTTGCCGCGCACGATCTCGGCGACGTCCGGGTTCTTCTTCTGCGGCATGATCGAACTGCCGGTGCAGTAGCGATCTGGCAGGTCGACGAAACCGAAGGCCGGGCTCATCCACAGCACCAGTTCCTCGGAGGCGCGCGACAGATGGGTCATGATCAGGCTCGCCGCGGAGACGAACTCGATCGCGAAATCGCGATCGGAGACCGCGTCCAGCGAGTTGTCGATCACGCTGTCGAAGCCGAGTTCGCCGGCGACCATCTCGCGGTCGATCGGGAAAGTGGTGCCGGCCAGCGCTGCCGCGCCCAGCGGCAGTCGGTTCACGCGGGCGCGCACTTCGCGCAGGCGTTCGCTATCACGGGCGAGCATGGCCTGCCAGGCCAGCATGTGGTGGCCGAACGTCACCGGTTGAGCGACCTGCATATGGGTGAAGCCGGGCATGACGGTTTCGGCCTCACGCTCGGCCAAGTCGATGAGCGCACTGCGCAGCCGCACCACCTCCGCGATGAGCGCATCGATGGCATCGCGCAGCCACAGACGGATGTCGGTGGCGACCTGGTCGTTGCGCGAGCGGCCGGTATGCAGTTTCTTGCCGAGGGCGCCGATATCCTCGGTCAGCCGTGCCTCGATATTCATGTGGACGTCTTCCAGCGCCGGGTCCCATTCGAACGCCCCGTCGGCGATACGTTGGCTGATGGCCTCCAGCCCGGCGGCGATCTGCTCGAATTCAGCGTCGGTAAGCACGCCCACCGAGGCCAGCATGCGCGCATGCGCGATCGAGCCACGGATGTCGTGGGCGGCCAGGCGCGAATCGAAGGATACCGATTCGGTGAAGGCCGCCACGCGGGCGTCCGGGCCCTCGGAGAAACGGCCGCCCCAGGTCTGATGGCTGTCGCGTCGGGTCATGTGTCTGGCTCGTGTGCTGGCAGTGCGTGGCCGGTCGCCGCTCGGCTGGGCGACCGGAATCATGGCGCGCGAGTATATCAACGGTTCAGGCCAGTCTGGCCGGCCACGGATCGGCGGCCGCCGGACCCCACGCTTGACGCGGGCCTCGGGGGCTCGAACACTCGCCCGATGCTCACCAGCCGTCCCGACGTGGAGTTCCTGCCGGATTTCTGTACCGGCGCGCGCGTGCTGCGCGTGCTCGTGGTCTGCCAGGCGGTCGCCTTGGTGCTGGCCCTCGGCGGATCCTGGAGCCACGAACTCGCCCCGAGATTCTTGCTGCTCTCCGTCTATCTGCAGTGGATCGGCGTGTGCAGCGCGGCCGCGCTGTGTCTGATCCGTCGCTACGCGGGGCATCTGTCGGCCCGAAGCGTGATGCTGCTGGCCTATCTGACCCTGCTGGGGGTGACCCTGGCAATCACCGAGATCACCTTCGCGGCCGGGCGATATACCGGGTTTGCCCTGTTGCTGGCCGATGCTTCGCACCTGGGCTTTGTCGGCCGCAGCCTGGGGATCTGTGCGGTCGTCGCGGCACTGGCCTTGCGTTATTTCTGGCTTCGCTCGGCCTGGCAGGATCGCGCCGATTCGGAAATGCGCGCGCGTCTGGAAGCCTTGCAGGCGCGTATCGAACCCCACTTCCTGTTCAACAGTCTCAACAGTGTGGCGGCCCTGATCTCAATACGACCGCAGCAGGCCGAGCAGGCACTCGAGGATCTCGCCGCACTTCTGCGCGCGCGCCTGTCGTCGCAGGCGCCGGCGTTGACGACGCTGGCCGACGAGATGGTTCTGGTCGAGGCTTATGTCCGTATCGAGCAGCTCCGTCTGGGTGAACGGCTGTGCATGGCCGTCGACATCAGCCAGGCCGCGCGGGCCTGTCATCTGCCGGCGCTGTCGGTTCAACCGCTGATCGAGAATGCCATCGGGCACGGCGTGGCCCGACTGGCCCAGGGCGGCACGGTTTCTTTAAGTGCAGCACGCCGGGCCGATCAACTGGTACTGAACGTCACCAACCCGCTGGCCGGCCGCACAGCGGCCGCACCCGGCAACCGACAGGCGCTGGAAAACATCCGGCATCGTCTGGCGCTGCGCTATGGCCCGCAGGCCCGGCTGGACATCCACGCCGATACCCAGCGATTCGTCGTTGAAATGCATATCCCGCAGCACGCAGGCTGGGATACATGAAGCTCGTGATCGTCGATGACGAACCGCTGGCGCGCGACCGCCTCCGCCGCATGGTTGCCGAATTTCCCGGCTACGAGGTGGTCGCCGAGGCCGGCAACGGCGATGCGGCGATCCGCTGCGTGCGCGAGCAGCTGGCCGACGTCATTCTGCTCGATCTGCATATGCCCGGGCTGGACGGTCTACAGGTGGCGCGGACCCTGGCCGAACTGGATGTGCCGCCGGCGGTGATCTTCGTGACCGCGCACAGCGAGCATGCGTTGTCGGCTCATAACAGCCATGCCGCCGGCTACCTGCTCAAGCCGGTTCGTCGAGACGACCTCGCCGCCGCACTGGCGCGGGCAAGCCGGCCCAGTCGGGCACAGGTGGCTGCGCTGGCCGGGCTGGATATGGCCGACACACCCGCTTACGTCAGCGCACGCACGCGTGAGGGTATCGAGCGGGTGGCGGTCGGCGATATCCTTTACTTCTGGGCCGACCAGAAATACACGTCGGTTTATCATCTGAGTGGCGAGCTGCTGATCGAACAATCGCTGCTCGCGCTCCAGCAGCAGCTCGGCTCGGCGTTCATGCGCGTGCACCGCAAGGCGCTGGTCGCGCGGCGACATATCGTCGGGCTGCGTATCGACAGCCGGGCGGGGCCGCTACTGAGCCTGCGTCATTGTCGTTGCAGCATACCGGTGAGTCGTCGGCGGCTGGCCGAGGTCCGTGCGCTGCTCGAAAACTAACGCGCGGGCCATGCGTCCGGCTGTTTCCACGTTTCTACTATTCAAGGCATCCATCAATCATGTCCCAGACCCTGCGTATCGCCACCCGTCAGTCAGAGCTTGCGCTGTGGCAGGCTCGACACGTCCAGGTGCGTCTGCAGACCGCGCTGCCCGAGATCGAAGTGGTACTGCTGCCGATCCGAACCGAGGGCGACCGCGTGCTCGATCGTCCGCTGGCCGAGATCGGTGGCAAGGGGCTGTTTCTCAAGGAGCTCGAAGCGGCCATGCTGGCCGGCGAAGCCGACATGGCCGTGCATTCGATGAAGGATGTGCCGGCCGAACTGCCGCCGGGCATGGCGCTGCCAGTGGTGCTGGCGCCGGGCAGCCCGCTCGATGCGTTCGTATCCAACGACTACGACACGGTCGAATCGCTGCCCGAAGGTGCACGTGTAGGGACATCCAGCCTGCGGCGTGCGGCCATGCTCAAGCATCTTCGTCCGGACCTGTCGATCGGCAGCCTGCGCGGCAACGTCCAGACGCGCCTGGCCAAGCTCGACGCCGGCGATTTCGATGCCATCGTGCTCGCCTGTGCCGGTCTCGAACGCCTGGAACTGGCCGCGCGAATCAAGAGCGAGCTCACCGCGGAACAGAGTCTGCCGGCGATCGGCCAGGGGGTGCTGGGTATCGAGATCCGTGCCGACGACGACCAGACCGCTGCCTATATCGCCGCGCTCGACGACGAGTACACGCATATACGTATCGACGCCGAACGCGCTGTGAATGCACGACTCGAAGGCAGCTGCCATCTGCCGATCGCGGCCTATGCGGTGCATGACGGTCAGACCCTGCGTCTGCGCGCCTGTGTCGGCAAGCCGGACGGCTCGGTCATGGTGCGCGACGAGATTTCGGGACCGACCGGTCGCGCCGCCGCGCTGGGTCACGAACTGGCCGATCGGCTGCTAGCCGCCGGTGCGGACCGCATCCTGGCGACGCTGTCGTGAACCCTCCGCGATGTGCGCGCTGACCGGGCAGACGGTCTGGCTGACGCGGCCCGCCCACCAGGCCGGCCCGTGGGCAAAGGCCATTCAGGCGGCCGGCGGTACAGCCATCTGCGAACCGCTGCTGGCCATCGAGCCGCCGCAAGATGCGGCCGGCCTGCCCGCGGCTCTGGCGGCGGCCGAGTCGGCCGATGCGGTGATCGCTACCAGTGCGAACGCCATCGCCAGCGTCGCCCGTCTGGCGCCCGGTTTCGCGCCGGCGGGCAAGCTGTACGGCGTGGGCGCGACAACCGCGGCAGCGCTGGCCCACTTGACCGGCACGGACGTGGCCCAGCCGAGGGACTGCTTTACCAGCGAAGATCTGCTCGGCCTGCCTGCACTCAATCAGGTGGCCGGCCAGCGGATCGTTCTGCTGTCCGGAGCCGGGGGGCGATCCCGACTGGCGGACACCTTGGTCGGACGCGGGGCGGCTGTCGACAAGATTGCACTCTATCGGCGCCGGGCCTGCTCCATTCCGACCGCGCGTCTGGCCGAACTGGCCGGCTGTTGCCAGACGATCGTGGTGACCAGCGGCGAAGCGCTCGATCAACTTGAGCATTTGCTCCTCAGCGAGGCCGATCGGCCAACCCGTGAAAGCCTGTTGGCGTGTCAGTTGGTGGCGCCGAGCATGCGTGTGGTAAAACAGGGCGATAGACGCCTACGCTGGTCCCGCCCAGCGGTCATCCTCGACCGTGTCAGTGCCGAAGCGGTCGTGGCCGCGCTTGCGCGGATCCAGCGAGGCGACCGACAATAGCGGCCACTGGTTACTGGGGGAATCCGCCACTCTTATGAGCGAAGATAAGCGCAACGACGCCCAAGCAGACAAGGGCGCCGGCAACGAGGCGGGCAAGCATTCCGCATCCAAGCCGTCCAGCACCGGTCAGACGACCGGTTCGAACCAAGGCGGCGGCTCCGCCTCGGCGCCGGCAGCCAAGCCGGATTCGTCCAAGACACAGAGCAAGGCGGCCGCGGCTGCGCCCTCGAACGCGCGTGCCGACGGCAGTACGCCGGCCGACGGCTCGAAGAAGGCGACGAGCGAGTCGTCGCGAGCCGCGGACAAGACCGGCGGTAGTGCTGCATCCGCCACGGCTTCGAAAAAGCAACCCCAGCGCGGATCGAAGCCCGCCGCGGCCGCGGCCGCGTCCGATGCCAGCAGCAGCGCCCGCGACGGCAAGACGGTCAGCGCATCCAAGCCGAGTGCAACCGCCACGGCCGCGACCGGCGGCGGGTCGGCCCATGCGCAGACCGGTCACCGTGGCGAGCGGACGGACGATGCCGGCCGGAAGTCGCTCTTGGTGGCGATCATTGCGCTGATTATCGCAGTCGTCGCGCTCATCGGCGCCGGCTGGCTGTGGTTCCGGGGCGAGCAGAAGCTTGCGTCGCTTGATTCGCGCGTGAATACCGTCGAGCAGGGCATTCAGTCGAGTGTCCAGAAGGTGGTCATGCCGCGGTTGTCCGAAGTCGACAAGCGTATGCAGTCGCTGTCGGGCGACCTCGACGGGCTGCGTCAGGCCGATCAGCAGCAGGCCGATCAACTGGCGACGATGAAACAGTCGGTGCAAGCCGCCCAGACTCAGACCGCCGAACTGTCGGACCGGATACAGGGCAATGCCCGTCGCTGGGATCTCAACCAGATCGAGTCGCTGCTGCGGGCCGCCAATCAGCGGCTGCAGCTCTACAACGACCCGGCCGGCGCCCGGCAGGCCTTGCAGTTGGCCAGCGAGGCGATCGCGCGCCAGGGCGATCCGAGGCTGTTCAAGGTACGCAGCGAAATCGTCAACGAGATCGCGGCGCTGCGTGCCTTGCCTGATCCGGATATCGAAGGCCTGTCGCTGGACCTGGCCGCCATGGTCAAGCAAGTGCCCTCGCTGGCGCTGGCCTCCACGGTCCCGGGTGAGTACCGCCAAGGTGCATCGGGCGATACTGCCGCCGACAGTTCGGACAACCCGCAGGCGGGTGAGGGCGACGACGGTATGTCGTTTGACGAGTTCAAGTCGCAGTTCACCCAGGGCTGGGGGCATTTCAAGAACTCGGTCGGCCAAGCGCTGTCCGGCATGCTGACCATCCGTCGTGCCGACGGTACGCAGAGCGCCCTGTTGCCGCCCGACCAGGTGTTCTTCCTCAACCAGAACCTGCAGCTGCAGCTGCGCACGGCACGCCTGTCTCTGCTGGAGGGCGACACCGACGCCTATCGCGACAGCCTTGCCTCGGCGCGCCAGTGGCTGGGCGACTACTACGACACCGACACATCGCCGGTATCGAGCATGCGCAACCGGCTCGACCAGATGAGCAACGTCAAACTCGATTGGCAGGCACCGGATATCTCCCAGAGCCTGGCCATGCTGCGTGAGCGGATGAGTCAGCCGGCCGGTCAGGCTGGTGGGGAACAAGACGGTGCACAGTCGGCGTCGTCCGATGCCCGCAGCAATGCTGCGAGCCCGGAATCATCCAGGGACGCCGGGTCCGACGCCCAATCGCAGCAGCCGTCCGGTGACGCCGCCGGTCAGGACGGTCGCTGATGCGCCGCCTGCTGCTCATATTCTTCACTTTCATCGTTCTTGGCGTCGTGCTGGCGCTGGTCTTTCGTGATCATCAGGGCTATATCCTCATCTCGTTCGCCGGCTGGCAGATCGAGACATCGCTGCTGTTCGCAGTCGGCGCGCTGCTGGTTTTCCTGTGGGCGGCGATCACGCTCTGGCGGTTGATCGTAGGCGGCGTGCTGCTGCCACGACGAATTCGCGAGCGGTTGGCCCGACGGCGGGAGCGCAAGGCCCGTCGTTCGCTCTACGACGGCCTGCTGCGGCTTGCCGAGGGCCGCTGGGGCCGGGCCGAGGACGAGCTCAACCGTCTGGCCGAGAACAACGAAGCACCGGGGCTGAATTATCTGAATGCCGCGCGTGCGGCACAGCACCAGGGCCGGGTCGCCGATCGTGACCGGTATCTGGAAAAGGCTGCGTCCAAGCGCGGTGTCAGCGAATTGGCGGTCTTGCTCACCCAGGCCGAGCTGCAGATCGAGCAGGGACAGACGGCCGATGCCATGGCGAGCCTGTCCCGGCTGTATCAAATGGAGCCACAGCACGACGTGGTGCTGCGACTGTATGCCGAGCAGTGCCAGCGGGCGGGTGACTATGAACAGCTGCGCGCGCTGGTGCCGGCGCTGTACAAGCACAGCGGCATGCCCCAGGAGCGCGTCGATACGCTGGCCATCGAGGCCTGGGGCGACGAGCTGTCGCGCCACAGCCGGGATTCGATCGCTCTCACCACCGCCTGGAAACGCGTGCCCAAGCGTCTGCGCAGCAAGCCCGAGATGGTCAAGCGTTACGTGACCTGCCTGCGCGCGGCCAAGGCCGACGGCCAGGCGGCCGACGTCATTCGCGATGTGCTCAAGCAGGAATGGAATGCTTCGCTTGTGCTGATCTTCGGGGATCTGAAATGCGAGGACCGCACCGCTCAGCTGTCGACGGTCGAAGGGTGGCTCAAGCAGTATGGTGAAGAACCCGAGTTGTTGCTGATCGCCGGGCGGCTGTGTCTGCGCAACCGGCTCTGGGGTCGTGCCCGCAGCTATTTCGAAGCCAGCCAGAAGAATCAGTCGCGCCCCGATGCGCTGCTGGAACTGGGCCGGTTATTAGAAGAGATCAACGAAAAGGACGAGGCTCGAGCCGCCTATCGCCAGGGTCTGGAGCTGCGCACCGACTCGTGAACCCGGTCGCCATTCGCAGTTCGCGCCCATGAGTGGCCTGCCCGTGCACAACCTGATCGTCGGCTGCGGCGAAACCGGGCTACGGGTGGCCGCACGCGCGGTCGGGGCCGGCCAGAGCGTGACCGGCATCGTACGCAGCGCCGACAGCGCGCGCCGTGTGCGTTCGGTCGGGGCGGTCGCCCGAACGGCCGATCTCGACAAACCGCTCGCCGGTCTGCCCGTCTGCGATCGCCTGTTCTATTTCGCGCCGCCGCCACGCGAAGGCCGCGCCGATACGCGGCTGCAGCGGGTAGTCGACGCCATGGGTCCGCCGCCGGCCCGGGTGGTGTATATCAGCACCACCGGCGTCTACGGCGATTGCGACGGTGCCTGGGTCAACGAGGATCGTGCCGTCAACCCGGCTACCGACCGGGCCCATCGACGGGTCGACGCCGAACGTCGAATCCACGCCTGGCAGCCGCTTGCAACCGTGCTCCGTGCGCCAGGCATCTACGGACCCGGGCGGCTACCGGTGGAGCGCGTGCGGTGCGGTGAGCCGATCGTCGATGATGCCGAGGGTGGCTGGAGCAACCGGATCCATATCGACGATCTCGCCGAGGTCGCCTGGCAGGCCGGTCAGCGGCCATGGCCACACCGGATCTATAACGTCACCGATGGACATCCCACGCGTTTGGGCGACTACTACGACGCCTTGGCCGGCCTGTTGGGCGTGCCATCGCCGCCGCGGATCCCATGGACCGAAGCCGAGCGACAATTTTCGGCCATGCGGCTATCGTTTCTGCGCGAGTCGCGTCGGCTCGACACCCGCCGGCTGTTGGACGATACCGGTCTTGAGCTGACCTTCGCCGACTTTCGCGACGGCCTCAAGGCCAGCTTGCGCGCAGAGCCACGGCCGGCCTGAGTCGGCTCTAACTGGGGCCGGAGGCGGGCGGCGAGAAGCGCTTGCGGTCGAGTTCGTCACCGAACCGTTCGATGGCGGTCTCGCGGCATTGGGCGCCGGTCATCGCCGCGATCACGCCGCCCCCGTCGTTTTCGATCACCGCGACGTTATAGAGATAGCTGGCGTCGCCGTTTCGACAATCACCAATCCGCTTGCTCGACAGCGTCATCCGGTAGCGTGCCAGTGTTGAAAGGCGCTGGTAGCCGCGATTGTCGGCGAGCGCCGACGGGTCGTATTGCATCAGCGACCAGCCGCGATCGGTGAGGCTGGCCTGCAGGCCCTGGCCCAGGGGATCGTCGGCGGCCGGTACCGCGACTGTATGACTGGCTGCCGCTGGGCGGGCCGGCCGTTGCGTTTTGGGCGTGGCCGCACAGGCGCTGATCAGCGCGCAGCAGAGCAGACTCGACAGGAACACAAGTGGTGGGCGCGACAGCATCGGCGGCGTCCGGTATCGGGCATCAACGGGCCACCAGCATAACCGTTGCGATGGATAGCGCCTACCGATGGCCACGTCCCGACACGAGCGTGGTCATGGGTAGGCGGCGACAGGGTGGGAGCGCCGGCGAACAAAACGCTATCACTGCCGGTCACCGATTGGCACGAATTCTGCTCGGTTCGAAACAAGCGGCGGCCACGCAGGCGGTCGCATTCACCACAGGCGGAGTTCGAGATGGACAAGCAGCAGATGACCCGGACCATACTGGAGGCGAAAAAAGCCCAAAAGATGCGCTGGAGCGAGATCGCGGCCGAGATCGGCATGTCACCGGTCTGGACCGCCTCGCTGGCCCTGGGCGAAAGTTCCGCGCCCCAGGACATCGCCGAAAAACTGTGTGCGGTACTGGATCTCGACGACGAGGTGGCCGAGGCGCTGCAGGTCTGCCCGCTCAAGGGCGAATGGATGACCCATACGGTGCCCCGCGATCCGCTGATCTATCGCTTCTACGAGATCATGGCTGTCTACGGCCCGGCGGTGAAGGCCTGCGTGCACGAGGAATTCGGCGACGGCATCATGTCCGCGATCGATTTCAAGCTGGACATCGAGCGCGAGCCTGATCCCAAGGGCGATCGGGTCAAGGTGATCATGAGTGGCAAGTTTCTGCCCTACGTACGCTGGTAGCCAACGGGCGCGGCGCTCATGCTGCGGGGGATTCAGGCGGTGCGATCGTCGCCGAGCAGGCGTGCGGCACGGCGTGCCAGCCAGGTCTTGCCGTCTTCAACGATCACGTAGAAGCAGGGCACGAGCGCCAGGGTGATACCGGTCGCGAACAGGATGCCAAAGCCCAGCGAGATCGCCATGGGAATCATGAAACGCGCCTGCAGGGAGGTCTCGAAGATCATGGGCGCCAGTCCGCCGAAGGTGGTCAGCGTGGTCAGCAGAATCGGTCGGAACCGGCGGATAGCGGCCAGGCGTACCGCCTCGGTGGGCGACAAGCCGCCGTCGCGCAGGGTGTTGGCGTAATGGATCAGTACCAGCGAGTCGTTCACGACCACGCCGGCCAGCGCGACCACGCCCATGAGGCTGATCACCGACAGCGAATACCCCATGATCTCGTGGCCGATGATGGCGCCCACCACCGCGAACGGAATCGCGATCATGACGATGATCGGCTGGATATAGCTGGCGAAGGGTATCGCCAGCAGCATGTAGATACCGGCCATCGACAGGATGAAGCCGACCAGCAGCGAATGCATGGAGTTGGCGGTGTCTTCCTGGCGGCCCGAATAGCCATAGGTCAGCCCCGGATAGTCGGCGGCCAGCGCCGGTAGCGTGGTCGCATTGAGGGTCTGGGTCACGCGACTCGTGGCATCGAACGGCGTGACGTTGGCCGTGACCTCCACGCTGCGCCGCCCGTTGCGGCGGGTGATCGAGGTGTAAGCGCGGGTGTAGTCGATATCGGCGACCTGACGAAGCGGTACGTAGGTGTTGTCGGGGGTGCGGATGAGCAGATCGCGGATCGCCGCAGCGCTGTCGCGCTCGGAGGCGGGCAGGGTGACCATTACCTTGACTTCGTTGCGCCCACGTAGTTGGCGCAGCGCTTCGTCGCCGTAGAAGGCCGCACGGACCTGTGCGCCGACCAGGGCGTTGGTCAAGCCCAGACTGCGCCCGGCGTCGTTGAGTTCGAAGGTGACCTGATTCTTTCCCTGGGCCACGCCGCTGTCGATATCGGTCACGCCGGCGAATTCGCCCAGTTCGGCGGCCAGCGCCTCGGCTGCACGGTCGAGCGTGTCGGTGTCACGGTGCGACAGTTCCACGGTGATCGCCTTGCCCGCACCCGGGCCGCCGGCGTCGGACTGGAACTGCGATGACTGCAGGCCGGGAATCTCGCCGAGTTCGTCGCGCCAGTCGGTGATGAACTCAGCGGTGCTGATCGGTCGCACATCGGCGGCGGTGAGATACACGCGCATCTCGATACTGTTCTCTTCGATGGTCGCGAACACGCCGGTGGCCAGCGACTGGCCGCCGTGTGCGGCGATCACGCGGTCGGCGGCTGCTTCCAGACGATCGCGCACGGCCGTCATGGTCGACATCGGGCTGCCGTAGGGCAGGGTCAGCGTCGCCTGGGCGCGATCCGATTCGACCTTGGGCATGAGCGCAAACCCCATTCGCCCACTGGCCGCCCACGCCAGCACGATCAGCAGTACGCCCACGCCGATGGATGCGGTCAGGTATCGGTGTCGTACCAGCCAAGACGAGAACGGCGCGTAGTAGCGTTCGACCATGGTCGAAAAGCCACGCGAAAAAGCCTGCTGGCGACGATGGATGGCGCCCGATATGCGTCCACGCTGGCGCGGACGGGCGTGCGCCAGATGGGCCGGCATGATGAACAGCGCCTCGACCCAGGAGACCAGGAAGACCGTGATTACCACCATCGGGATCACGCCGAACAGCTTGCCCAGGAAACCGGGTACGAGCAGCAGCGGCAGGAAGGTCACGATGTTGGTCAGGATCGAAAACGACACCGGCATGGCCACGTCGCGGGCGCCACCGATCGCGGCGTCCATGACGCTCGCCCCGCGTTCGCGGGCTTCGTAGATGTTCTCGCCGGCCACGATGGCGTCATCGACGACGATGCCCAGCGCGATGATGAACGCGAACATCGAGATCATGTTGATCGTCACGCCGATCAGCGGCAGAAACAGAAACGCGCCGAGAAAGGCCGTGGGGATGCCCATGGTCACCCAGAACGCCAGGCGCATCTCCAGGAACAGGCTGAGCACGACCAGTACGAGTACCAGGCCCATGAAAGCGTTCTTGAGCAGCAGTTCAAGACGTTGGGCATAAATCTCGGAGCTGTCGCCGTTGATGGCGTAGTGCAGCGCCGGCGGCAGGTCGGGTTCGACATCGGCCATGGCCGCTCGAGTGGCCCGGGAGACCTGGATCGGCGTCTGTTTGCCGACCCGGAACACCTCCAGACCGATCGAGCGCTTGCCGTCATAGGTCGCCTCGGTCTTGGTGTCTTCAAAGCCGTTGGTCACCGTGGCTACATCGCCGATATGGATGACCGTGCCATCCGGCGTGGTCAATAGCGGTACCCGCTCGAACTCGCGGGCCGTATCGCGTCGGCCCTTGAGCCGCAGCAGCACCTCGCCGGACTGGGTATCGGCGCTGCCGCCGGCGACATCCACCGCGGCCGATGCGATACGGTCGGCGACGTCGTTCAAGGTCAGGTCATAGCTGCGCAGGCGCTCCTGCGAGATGGCGATACGGGTGACATAGTCGCGCGCACCCTCGAGTTCGACCTGGGTGATGTCGCCCGACTGCAACAGCCGGTCGCGTACTTCTTCTGCGTAGGCACGCAGCGCGGTTTCGCTGACATCGCCATAAAGCTGGATATCGAGCACATCACGCTGGTGATCGGACAGCGAGATCACCGGCCGTTCGGCGTCGTCGGGGAACGTGGTGATCTGGTTGACCGCTTGCTGGACGTCCTGGAAGACGGCCTGCCCATCGGCGGATTCGGCCAGTTCCAGGGTGATGGTGCCGGCGCCCTCGGCGGCCTGAGCGGTCATTTCGTCGATGCCGGAGATATCGCGTACCTTCTCCTCGACGGCCAGCACGATGTTCTGTTCGACCTGTTCGGGGGTCGCTCCCGGATAGGCGACCGTGACCGTGACCATGTCGAGACTGAATTCCGGGAAGACCTCCTGTTTGATCAGCGTGGTCATGAGCAGACCGCCGGCCAGCAGGGCCAGCATGAGCAGATTGGGGGTGACCCGGTTGGCCACCATCCATGCGATCGGTCCGCGGCGGCTGGTATCGCTCACGAGCGCGGCCCGTCGTCCCGATCCGCGCGTGCCGTGTGGCTCAGCCCCTGCGCCGGTGCTTCGACCAGTCTCAGATCCAGCGACCGGTCGATCGCCTCGGCCGGGACCGGCTGCTGCGCCCCGGCGGCGGCAACGTCTGTGTCCGCCGACGGATCACGCGGCCGTCGATCGGCGTCCGCGGTCTCCACCCGGATCGGCATCCCCTGGATGGGGGCGGTCAGTTCGCTGGTGATGACCTCTTCGCCCGGCGCCAGGCCGGCAGCAATCACGGCCTGGTTGGCGTCACGGTAGGCGATATTGACGCTACGTATATCCAGCGTACCGGTATCGCTCATCACCCAGATCTGGTTGTTCTCGTGCACGAAGGCGGCATCGACCAGAACGCTGCCGCTGGGGATATCGGCCTGGATGCGTGCGGCCACATAGGCGCCCAGCAGCAAACCGGCGCCGTCCGGTTTGTCCGGCCCCAGCGGGTCGGGCACGCGCAGTAATACGCGCGCCATGCGGCCGTCGGCCTCGAGCGCCGGTTGAATCCGTAGCACCTCGGCTTCGACGCTGGCCCCGGCGCCCCAGGCATCGGGATAGAACACCGCCGCCGGCGAGCCGTGGCCGGCCGCGCCTGCAGCGCGCAGCCAGCGCAGTTGGTCGACAGGCAGCGACACATCCACCCAGTAGACATCGGTCGCCGCGATCGTGGCCAGCGTGTCGCTGGTCGTGACCACGTCGCCGATGGATGCGCTGCGCTCGGTCACGATACCGGCAAAAGGTGCGGTGACGTCGGTGCGCCCGAGATCTAGCCGGGCCTGATCGACGGCGGCCTGTGCGGACTGCACATCGGCCTTGGCTTGTTCCAGCTGCGGCCCGCGCAGGGCCAGGTCGCGCTCGTCGGCACTGACTTTGGAGCCGACCAGCGACAGCTCGCGGCGGGCCACGGCCTGCTGGCCTTGCTCGACGCGCAGTGCCGCCCGGGCACTGGCCAGCTCGCTACGGGCGTTGCTCAGTGCGATGCGATAATCGCTGGCATCGATCCGGGCCAGCACGTCGCCCTTGTCGAAGCGGGTGCCCGGAGCGAGACGATCGGTCAGCGCGACGACCTGACCGCTGACGCGTGCCCGCAGTTCGGTGGCATCGGCTGCCTCGACCGTGCCGTTGGCCTGCAGGTCCAGCGTGGGCGGCGCCGCCTCGGCGGGCGTGACGGTCACCAGTCGCGCCTGACGCGGCTTCGCCTGTGCACGCGGGGCGGTGGGCTTGGTGTCGAGCACGATGAAGGCGACCGCGACGCTGATGGCCAGAACGATCACGGGCAGAAGGAATCGCAGCAGCCGCATCGCACGACGACGAGGCGGGCGGGTCGGCTCGGACGACATGTTCATGAGGCGGCGTCGCTGTGCTGATCGGTGGGCTCGGGCGGGCGCAGCGGTACGGGCGGCGCATCGGTATCACGGCGGTCGCGGCCGAGCAGGCGCGCATCGCCCACGCCGCCGGCCAGCGATCGGTAGAGATTGATCCGGTAGTCGAGCAGCTGGCGCTGTGCGGTCAGCCGGTCGACCTGAAGGCTCTGGCGGGTCAACAGCGCATCCAGCACATCAAGATAATCGGTCGCCCCGCGCAGATAGCGCAACCGTAGATTGGCCACGACATCCTCGGACAGATCGAGCTGACGGTCGATCCGTACCAGATAGCGCTGCTGACGGTATTCGTTGGTGAGTGCGTCCTCGGTCTCCTGCAGGCCTTCGAGCAGCGCCTGCTGATAGTCGGCGAGCTGTTCGTCGACGACCGCCCGTGTGCGGCGTACCTCGGCCGCACGCGCGCCGGCATCGAACAGCGGCTGGGTCAGACTGGCGCCGAGCTGGGTCACCCAGTTGGTGAACAGTGGCGCCGAATCAGTGGTCGTCGATGTGCTGGCACTCAGCGACAGTTGTGGATACTGATCGGCGATGGCGACAGCCACACGACGATCGGCGGCCGCCACGGCCAGAAATTGCTGGCGAACATCCGGGCGCTGCATCAGTGCCGCCGTCGGCACGCCGGTGGCCGGCAGCGGCGGCAGATCGACCAGCCCGCCGGGCGGGGCCACGAAATGCTCGGGTGCCACGCCGACGAGTACGGCCAGCGCATGCTCGACCACGTCGGCCGACGCGTGCGCCTGTTCCAGCTGGCCTTGAACCGATTCCACGGTCTGACGTTGACGCAGCACATCGGCGGCGGCCGCCTGGCCGTGATTGAAGGCGAAGGTTGTCAGATCGAGCACGTCGCGGTTGGTCTCGATCTGGCGTTGGAGCAGGTCGATGCGGGCCCGCAGCTCGGCCAGCGAATACCAGTTGGTGGCAATATCCCCGGCAAGCGAGACCGCCGCGGCCTGCAGATCGGCCGCGCTTGCCTGTTGCTCGAAGCCAGCCGCATTGCGCGCGTTGCGAACCCGGCCCCACAGATCGAGCTCGTAGCTGGCCGAGAACTGCAGCGTGCGCGTGTCGCTCCAGTTCGAGGCATCGCGATCGAAGGAAAACGCATTGCCGTTGGTGCTGTTCACGAAGCGCTGGTTGCCGCTATTGGACTGGCGGGTTGCGCTCTGGTCGATGCTGGCATCGATATTGGGAAACAGGTCGGCCCGTGCGCTGGCCAGCGTGGCGCGGGCCTGGGACAGACGTGCGTAGGCTGCAACCAGCGTGAAGTTGCTGGTCAGCGCCCGCTGGACCAGCGAATCGAGCGCCGGATCGTCGAAATTACGCCACCACCGGGAGTCCATCGGGGCCTCGCCACTGCGGGCAAAGCGCTGGGGCATGACGAACGCCGGCTCGGCGAGCTCGGGTAGCGGCGTGGTGGCACAGCCGGCCGACGCCAGAACTACTGCGGTGAGCAGACACAAACCCGCGCGGCGGCCACGAACAGCTCGGCGAGGACAGGCGGATTGGTCAGACAGCGAAGGGTAGAGTGGCATACGCTTCAGGCGTGGTTCGGCGTCGGCACGGTGGTGCCGACGCCGGATTCTACGCGCTCGTGGAATCGGCGTGCCCGATCAGCCGTTGTGATCGGCTTCGTCGCGTTGGTGACGATCGTGCATCTTCTGCATGGCGTCGTTCCATTCGGTGCGCGATATGCCGCCATCGCCGTTGGCATCCATGCGCTTGAACCAGCGCTGGCTGCGATCGCCCTTGGCATGGTCACGCTCATGGGCTGCGCCCTTGTCGTCACGATCGTGATGCTTCTTGCCCTTGCCGTGCATGCCGTGATGTGACGGTCTGGCTTCATCGGCGTCCAGGTGGCCGTCGTCGTTGGCGTCCATTCGCTTGAACATGGACTCGGCCCGGCGCTGAGCCTGGGCCATGAATTCGTCGTGGTCGATCTTGCCATCACCGTTGGTATCGGCCGCATCGAAACGGCGCTTGGCCATGACCTCGCGCATACCCTTGAGCTCGTCGGGGCTGAGGCTGCCACTGCCGTCGGTGTCGAGCTGGTCGAAGACCTGTCCGGCTTGTTTGTCGGCGGACGTCGACGCGTCGCCGGACTGGGCCTGGGCGGTGCCGATGCCCATCAGCGCGGCGGCGATCGCGGTCGCGAGAATACGGTTGTTCATGTTCATCTCCTTTGCGGATGTCATTGCCGATAGCGGGGTGCTGTGACGGCACCTGCCTATTAGCGCCCGAAGATGTCGTGCAAGTCTGTCGCCGCGCGGCTTTTTTGTCGCAAAGTGTGTCAAGGTCGATGTCTGGCAGATCTGGATACACTTGCCATGCCGAAGCCGATGCAGGGCGCGATATATTGGCGCGTCAGTTCATCGGACATCTGCCATGGCCGAACAGCCGCATATCCTCGTCGTCGACGACCACCGCGATATTCGCGATTCGCTGTCGCGTTATTTGCGTGACCACGGCTTTCGGTCGGCCAGTGCGGCCGATGCGGCGGCCGCACGCAGCCAGATCCGCGATGCGGCCTTCGATCTGGTCGTGCTGGATATCATGATGCCGGGCGAAGATGGGCTGAGTCTGTGCCGGTGGCTGCGTGAAACCACCGATATCCCGGTCATCCTGCTCACGGCGGTAGCCGAAGAGATGGATCGTGTGATCGGCCTGGAGATGGGCGCCGACGACTACGTCACCAAGCCGTTCTCGCCGCGCGAACTGCTGGCCCGCGTCCGGGCGGTGCTACGGCGTGCCGCTGCGCTGCCGGCCCAGCGCAATCAGGCCGAAGACAACGCGGTTCGCTTCGACCGCTGGGTATTCCGAATCGCGCGTCAGGAACTCATTGACGACGAAGGCGTCTCCGTGGCGCTGTCCACCGGCGAATTTCGCCTGTTGCTGGCCTTCGTTCGCCATGCCAATCGGGTGCTTTCGCGCGATCAGCTGCTGGATTTGACTCAGGGTCGCGAGGCCGAGGTATTCGATCGCAGCGTGGACAACCAGGTCAGCCGCCTGCGCCGCAAGATCGAGCGTGATCCAAGCCAGCCGGCGCTGATCATCACTGTCTGGGGCGGCGGCTATCGCTTTGCCGCCGCCTGCGAGCCGATCGAATGATGCGTATGCCACGCCTGCTGCCGGCGAGCCTGTCCGCTCGTGTGGTCTGGCTGACGCTGCTGGCACTGATCGTCTCGCAGATCGTCAACTTCCTTATCTTCATGCACGAGCGAGACCGCTTTCTCGAGCGGGTGATCCTGTCCAACATGGCCGAGAACGTGGCCGCGACCACGCGCGCGCTCGACTATGTCGCACGCGGGCGACGGGCCGATGCGGTACGCAGTCTGTCCACACACGATCTGCGCTATCGTCTGCTGGCCGCCGATCGCGCGTTTCCGACCACTTCGGACACGCGTGCGCGCGGCTATGTCGACGAACTGGCCCGAAGGCTCGGCGTCGCCGTCGAACGGGTGCGGGTGGCCATTGGCCCCGGGCTTGCCCGCGGCCCGGCCCGGAACGGGCCCGACGCGCTGATCGTGCTGGTGCGTCTCGACGATGGCCGCTGGTTGCGCGCGCGCCAGCGCCTGTTCGACCCGACGCGTCGCTGGGCGCGATCGTCGCTGACCTCGCTGGCCGTCAGCGCCCTCGTGATGATCGTCATCGTGGTGGCCACCAGCCGCCGCATGACCCGGCCGCTGCGCCAGCTGGCCGGGGCGGCCGAGCGTTTCGGGCGCGGCGAGACGGTCGAGCCGCTGGCCGAGCGCGGGCCTGATGAAATCCGTCGCTCGATCGCTGCATTCAACCGCATGCGCGAACGCCTGGCCCGTTTCGTGGCCGAGCGCACGCGGCTCGTGGCGGCGATCGCCCACGATCTGCGTACGCCGATCACCGCGCTCCGCCTGCGCCTGGAATTCCTGCCCGCCGACGACAACACGCGGGCCATGGACGAGATTCTCGACGACATGGCGCGCATGGCCGAAGCCTCGCTGACGTTCATGCGCGAAGATGCGGCCGTCGAAGCGACGCGCAAGGTCGATCTGTCGGCACTGGTCGACGCCCTGTGCGAGGACTATCGCGCGGGCCAACACGACGTGCGGTTCGAGCCGGCCTCGCGTGTGACGCTGGTCTGTCGCCCGGCAGCGATACGACGTGCGCTGAGGAACCTCATCGACAACGCGCTGGCCTATGGTCGTCGCGCGCAGATCACCCTGGAGGATGGTTCGGATCAGGTCGTGCTCTCGGTCGCCGACGACGGTCCGGGTATCGGCCCGGCCGACCGGGAGCGCGTGTTCGACCCGTTCGTACGCCTGGAATCGTCACGCAGCCGCGATACCGGCGGTACCGGGCTTGGGCTGGCGATCGCGCGTTCGGTCGTACAGGGCCATGGCGGTGAGATTCGGCTGGAGGACGTGCCGCAGGGTGGGTTGATGGTGATCATTCGTCTGCCGCGCGAGCGCACGGGGTAGCTGCGCTATGCAGGTCATTAAAAATTAGTTAATAATATATGAGGAATTAATTTAAACCTCTTGCTCATGGTGGTAACCGACCGAGACTGGCACCTGCCCGGCCTGTTCTGGTCCTATGGCCTGGCCGCGGTGCTCGTGTTCTCGTTTCTGGCGCCGGCCACGCGAGAACTCTGGAACAGTCTCGATATCGGGCTGGCGTACGGCTTCAATTCATGGGTGGCATCGAATGCGCTGGCGCAACGCCTGTGGGCGGTCGCCAATCTACGGGTGATCGACTACATCGCCGCGATATTTTTGTGCAGCCTGCTCCTCTGCTACGGGCTGTTTGGCCGCAACGCCTGGGCACTCGAACGTGCGGCTCGTCTCATCGTGTTGTGTGCGGCGCTGCTCGCAGTGGTCGCACTCACGCGTGCTTTCGTGTTTGACGACATCAGCCGCGACAGCCCGTCGCTTGTCCTCGAGCCATTCACCCGTCTGTCTGAACAGGTCGATTTCGCGGTCAAGGACCATTCGCCCAAGAGCTTTCCCGGCGATCACGCCACCGTGGTAGCGGTCTTTACGTTCCTGCTCTGGTTTTTCGCCGGCCCGCGGTATGGTCTGGTATCGGCTCTGCTCGCGGCGCTGCTGGTTCTGCCCCGCCTGGTCAGCGGTGCGCACTGGACGACCGATGTCGTAGTGGGGGGTGTGGGCACGGCCCTCGTGACGGTACCGATGGTGATCTTTACCCCGCTGCAGTTATACGCAGTGGCCTGGACCGCGAAAGGACTGAATCGGATCGTCTGCCGATGCGCTTTGTTCAGCTCGCGATCCGGGCCGACCGGGCCGGGCCGCGAACGGGCACGCCCTGGGAACGGCTCGCGAACGCCCTGACCGCAGCCGGCGCCCGGCGACTATCGGGGCAGGCGATCGGGATCGTGTGGACGCGGAGCACGGTCCCCGCTCGGTGCAAGTGCGGCGGTCATCGGCCCGGTGATCGTGGCAACGGCCCGTATACGGGGCGGCCCGTCAGCAGACGACTGCCCATATTCCATCGTCGGATGTGACAGCCCGCTATGGGTCAGGACGCATGTGTCGCATACGGTCCGGCCACGGTTCGCTCGTCTGGTCGGGGTTTGCGTGCCGATCACGGCAGGCGATACTTGTTACTGCGGCCAGCGCCCCGCGCTATCGCCGCAGGCCGATGTGCCGATCGGCATCACCCTTCTAGGCGAGAACACGACAATGCAGATACTCATGGTGCTGACATCCCACGACCGGCTGGGCGACACCGGGGACAAGACGGGGTTCTGGCTGGAGGAATTCGCCGCGCCATACTATGTCTTCACCGATGCGCGGGCCGAGGTGGTGATCGCCTCGCCCGCCGGCGGTCACCCGCCGCTGGATCCGCGCAGCGACGACGCCACAGCGCAGACCGAGTCCACTGCGCGTTTCAAGTCAGACGATGCAGCCGGTCGTGCGCTGGCGGATACGCGCCGTATGGCCGAGGTCCGCGATATGCGCTTTGATGCCGTGTTCTATCCGGGCGGGCACGGCCCGCTATGGGACCTGGCCGAGGACCGCGACTCTATCGCCCTGATCGAGCGCACCTATGAACAAGGCATCCCGCTGGGTCTGGTGTGTCATGGGCCGGCCGCTCTGCGGTGGGCGACCAACGGCCGGGGCGGCCCACTGGTGCACGGCCTTCGAGTGACCGGTTTCAGCAACTCCGAGGAAGCGGCGGTGGGCTTGTCCGAGATCGTTCCGTTTTCGATCGAGGACATGCTCAAGTCGCAGGGCGGGGTGTATTCACAGGGCCGCGACTGGGCGTCGCACGTGGTCACGGCCGGCAACCTGGTCACCGGCCAGAATCCGGCGTCGTCGGCGGCGGCCGCACGGATGGTCCTGGCCCAGCTACAGCCCAAGTGAGCGGCGGTCGAGCGGGCTGATCGTCCAACACGGTGGCGGCCGGTTTCCCGCGTATAATCGGCGCCATGCCGGCAGCTGTGTCCGTGTCCGTTCGTCGTGCGCTTGGTCGAGATCTCGATGCGATCGAGGCACTCGAGCGCGCCTGCTTCACGATCGACGCGCAGAGCCGCCGCAGTCTCGCATACCTGCTGGGCCGGGCGAATTCGGCGGTGTTTCTGGCCGAAGCCGACTCGGTGGTGCTGGGCGACGTAATCGTGTTGTACCGCCGGTCGAGCCTTGTCGCACGCGTGTATTCGATTGCCGTGGCGGTGCCGGCCCGCGGCCGCGGGGTAGCCCGTGCCCTGTTGAGCGCTGCCGAGGAAGACGCCCGTGCGCGCGGTTGTCGTACGATGCATGCCGAGGCGCGCACCGGCAATCTGGCATCGCGCGCGTTGTTTACTACGAACGGCTATGACACCGGCGCACGGCTGGCGGCTTATTACCCCGACGGCGAGGACGGGATCCGCCTGTTCAAACGCCTGCCGGAACCGATTTCCAACCCCTAATCGCGGAGTACGGCCATGGCCGAGCCGATCGTCGTCGTGGAGTCGTTGAAGGACTGGAAGGCCGAGCGTCAGCCGGTGCGCCTGGTCGAGGCCGACGAGTATCTGTCCGACCCGGCGTTCGCCGAGCGCGGGCTTCACGTGATCAATCTGTGTCGAAGCACCCGATACCAGAGCCTGGGCTACTATTGTTCGCTACTGGCCGAAGCACGGGGCCATCGTGTGGTGTCGTCCGTGGCCACGCTGCAGGATCTGTCGCGCAAGATACTCTACGGCGGCGAAATTCCGGCGTTGGCGCGTTATCTCGACCGGCTGGAACCCAAGGTGCGCGCGGCGCTGCCCAAGCATTGCCATATCTTTCTGGGTCAGTGCGAGCATGCCGATCTGGCGCCGCTGGCGCGTCGTCTGTTCGAGCAGTTCGCCGTGCCATTGCTCGACGTCGAACTGCGCCATCATGAAGGCCGTGTCCGGGTGGCCGGACTGCGGCCGTTGTCGATCCGCGCGCTGGAAGCCAGCGAGGCGGAATTTCTTGCCGATGCGGTCGCAGCGCATGTGACCCGAGGCTGGCGGGCGACGCGCAAGCGTCGGGCCTCGCGGTTCGATCTGGCAATGCTGGTCGATCCCGATGAAGACCAGCCGCCGTCCAACCGCGGTGCGCTCAAGGCGTTCGTTGCCGCCGGGCGCAAGCTGGGCCTGGAAGTCGAACAGATCGGCAAGCGCGATCTCGGACGCCTGGCCGAGTTCGATGCACTGTTCATCCGCGAAACGACACGTCTCAATCACCATACCTATGCCTTCTCGCGGCGTGCCGAACAGGAGGGCCTGGTGGTCATGGACGACCCGACCTCGATCCTGCGCTGCACGAACAAGGTTTATCTGGCCGAATTGCTCACCCGCCATCGGGTGGCTGCCCCACGTGCCTGTATCTTCGGCGAGAACGAGGTCGATCGCCTGCCGGAGCTGCTGGGTTTTCCCATGGTCCTCAAGGCCCCGGAGGGCGCTTTTTCCAAGGGCGTGTTCAAGGCCGAGGATCGGGTCGAACTCAAGCGCATCGCTGCGCGCCTGCTCGACGACTCCGAGCTGGCGCTCGCCCAGGAGTTCATGCCCACGGAGTTCGACTGGCGGGTCGGCGTACTGGGTGGCAAGGCCTTGTATGTCTGTCAGTACCTGATGGCCGGCGGCCATTGGCAGATCGTGGATTACGCCGCCGAGGGCGGGGCCAGCGAAGGCGATTCGCGTACGCTGGCCGTCGAGGACGCCCCGGCCCACGTCGTTCGCACGGCGGTGCGGGCCGCCAACCTCATCGGCGACGGCCTCTACGGCGTGGATCTCAAGCAGACCGTGCACGGGTTAAAGGTCATTGAAATCAACGACAATCCGAGTATCGATGCCGGCATCGAGGACCTGGTCGCCGGCGAGGCTCTCTACGATGCGATCATGGGCGAGTTTCTGCGCCGGCTGGAGCGACGAACCGAGCCGCGACCGCGACGACGGGCGTAGACGGCGTACCGATTACCTGTCGCAGGCCTTTTGTTATCATGCCGGACTGATGTTTTGCGGTGGGTCAAGCGATACCGCCGCCAAGAGAAATCAAAGGCGAACTATGACTGACCGTATCGAAAAGTCCGGCCTGCAGATCGGCAAACCGCTTTATGAGCTGATCGAGAAAGCGCTGCCCGGCACCGGTGTCGAATCGGACGTGTTCTGGCAGGAACTGGCGGATCTGGTCGCCGAGTTCGGCCCGCACAACGCCCAGCTGCTGGCTCACCGGAAGGAACTGCAGGAGACGCTGGACAAGTGGCACCGCGAGCATCGCGGCGACCAGTTCAATTTCGAAGAATATCGCAAGCTGCTGACGGAGCTCGACTATCTCGTGCCGGACGTCGACGATTTCAAAGTCTCCACCGACAACGTCGACCCGGAAATCGCCACGGTGCCGGGTCCGCAGCTGGTGGTACCGATCACCAACGCGCGGTTTTCGCTCAATGCGGCCAATGCCCGGTGGGGCAGCCTGTACGATGCGCTCTATGGTGCGGACATCATTCCCGAATCCGACGGCGCGGAGAAGGGCACGCGTTACAACCCCAAGCGCGGCGCCAAGGTCGTAGCCTGGGCGGCCCGCTTTCTGGACGAGAACTTCCCGCTTGCCGAAGGCAGTCATGCCGATGCGACCGCCTACAAGGTGGATAACGGCACCCTGTCGGTCGATGTCGGCGGCAGCCATACTGCGCTCAAGGAGCCCAAGCAGTTCGCCGGCTACCAGGGCGAGGCGAGCGCGCCGAAGGCGGTGCTGCTCGTCCACAATGCGCTGCATGCCGAAATCCAGATCGATGCGACCGACCCGGTGGGCAAGGACCACGCGGCGGGGGTGAAGGACGTGCTCATGGAAGCCGCCGTCACTGCCATTCAGGATTGCGAAGACTCGGTCGCGGCGGTCGATGCCGAAGACAAGGCGCTGGTCTACGGCAACTGGCTCGGCCTGATGAAGGGCGATCTGGAAGAGAAAGTCGAGAAGGGCGGCCAGACCATCACCCGCAAGCTCAACGATGACCGGGTCTATACCGCGCCCGACGGCTCGGAGCTGTCGCTGCCGGGTCGCAGCCTGATGCTGGTGCGTAACGTCGGCCATCTGATGACCACGCCCGCCGTGCTGGACGGACAGGGCAACGAGATTCCGGAAGGCATTCTGGACGCGCTGGCTACCGGCACGATCGCACTGCACGATCTCAAGCGCAACGGCCCGCATACCAACAGCCGGGCCGGCAGCGTCTATATCGTCAAACCGAAGATGCACGGCCCGGCCGAGGTCAACTTCACGGTCAAGCTGTTCGAGCATATCGAGAAGGCGATCGGCATGAAGCCGAACACGCTCAAGATGGGCATCATGGACGAGGAACGGCGCACCTCGCTCAATCTCAAGGCCTGTATCGCCGAAGCGCGTGAGCGCACCATCTTCATCAACACCGGCTTTCTCGACCGTACCGGCGACGAGATGCATACCTCGATGGAAGCCGGTCCAATGCTGCCCAAGGGCGAGATGAAATCGCAGCCGTGGCTCAAGGCCTATGAAGACAACAATGTCGATACCGGTCTGGCCTGCGGGCTGCGCGGCAAGGCGCAGATCGGCAAGGGCATGTGGCCGGCGCCCGATAACATGGCGGACATGATGGAGGCCAAGATTGGCCATCCGAAGGCCGGTGCCAATTGCGCCTGGGTGCCGTCGCCGACGGCCGCGACGCTGCATGCGATCCACTATCATCGCTGCGACGTGCTCGCGCGCCAAGGCGAACTCGAGTCGCGCCGCGAGGACTATATCAACGACCTGTTGACGATCCCGCTGCTTGATCGCGAGCTCTCCGAAGAGGAAATCTCCAAGGAACTGGATAACAACTGCCAGGGCATCCTCGGTTATGTCGTGCGTTGGGTCGATCAGGGCGTGGGCTGTTCCAAGGTGCCGGACATCACCGATACCCAGCTCATGGAGGATCGTGCGACATGCCGTATCTCCTCGCAGCACGTCGCCAATTGGCTGCACCACGGCGTGGCCAACGAGAACGACGTGCGTGAAACGCTCAAGCGCATGGCCAAGGTGGTCGATCGTCAGAACGAGGACGACCCGAACTACACGCCGATGTCGGCGGATTTCGATGCGTCGATCGCCTTTCAGGCGGCCTCGGATCTGATCTTCAAAGGCCGCGAGCAGCCGTCCGGTTATACCGAACCGGTCTTGCATGCGCGTCGTCGCCAGCTCAAGGCGGAACGCGCCGGCTGAGCCGCGTCCAGCAAAGCCTGCGTACACAGAGCCCGGCTTCGGCCGGGCTTTTTCGTGTCTGGAATTCGGACGCAAGCGCTTGAATCAGAACAATGCATGGTGCAGACAATTGTGATAATCCCTGTGTTTGCCATGTTTTTCGGCTACGCGCTCCGATAGCCAAAAGTCTCATTGCCGGGCGAGCCCGCTTGAAGCACCCTTGCGGCGATCCGAATTCAACAACAGGGAGGGGTCATGTCCGATCGCCCGAGTGGTTCCGCCGCCGATTACTGGCGTGCGAACATCCGGTTACTGCTCAAGCTGCTTGTGGTCTGGTTCGTGGTGTCCTACGGCTGCGGCATCCTGCTGGTGGATGTGCTCAACAACATCCAGATCGGCGGATATCCCCTGGGCTATTTCTTCGCTCAACAAGGCGCGATCTATGTGTTCCTGTTCCTGATCTTCTTTTACGCCTGGCGTATGAACAAGCTCGATCGGGAATTCGGCGTCGAAGAAAAGGATTAGGGGAGCACGATGGACACACAAACCTGGATCTATCTCGCGGTCGGCGGCAGTTTTCTGCTGTATTTCGTCATCGCGATTCTGGCCCGTGCCGGCAGTACCGAGGAGTTCTATGTTGCCGGCGGCGGCGTCGGACCGATCGCCAACGGCATGGCCACCGCGGCCGACTGGATGAGCGCGGCGTCGTTCATCTCCATGGCGGGTCTGATCGCCTTTCTCGGCTATAACGCTTCGCCGTATCTGATGGGCTGGACAGGCGGCTTCGTATTGCTCGCCTTGCTGCTAGCGCCTTATCTGCGCAAGTACGGCAGCTTTACGGTTCCGGCGTTCATCGGCGAGCGCTACTACTCCAACGTCGCGCGCACCGTGGCCATCATCTGCCTGATCGTGGCGTCGGTGACGTATGTGATCGGCCAGATGAAAGGCGTGGGCGTGGCCTTCGGCCGATTCCTGGAAGTGGAGTTCGAAACCGGTGTCCTTATCGGGATGGGGGTGGTGTTCGTCTATGCCGTGCTCGGCGGCATGAAAGGCATCACCTATACCCAGATCGCCCAGTACATCGTACTGATCTTCGCCTTCACGGTGCCGGCTGTGTTCATCTCCATTCAGCTGACCGGCATTCCGTTGCCTCAGATCGGGCTCGGCTCGACCATGGCGGACGGCAGCGGGGTGTATCTGCTCGACAAACTCAACACGGTCATCACCGACCTGGGTTTCGACCGTTTCACTGACCCCGAGCATTCCACTGTCAATATCTTTCTGCTCACCCTGTCGCTGATGATCGGCACGGCCGGCCTGCCGCACGTGATCATCCGCTTTTTCACCGTGCGCAAGGTCACCGATGCCCGCAAGTCGGTGGGCTGGGCGCTGGTGTTCATCGCCATTCTCTACACGACCGCGCCGGCGGTCGGTGCCATGGCTCGCCTGAATCTGATGCAGACGGTCCAAACCGGCCCGATCGGCGAGCAGACGGCCAATCTCGATTACGAACAGCGGCCCCAGTGGTTCAAGACCTGGGAAGGCACCGGCCTGCTGGGCTTCGAGGACAAGAACGGCGACGGCCGTATCCAGTACTACAACGACAAGAACCCGGAGTTTCAGGCGACGGCGAACGAGATGGGCTGGCAGGGCAACGAGATGACCACGGTCGACCGTGACATCATGGTGCTGGCCAATCCCGAGATCGCTCAGCTGCCCTCCTGGGTGATTGCGTTGGTCGCGGCCGGCGGCGTGGCGGCCGCGTTGTCGACCGCGGCCGGCCTGTTGCTGGCCATCTCCTCGGCGATCTCGCACGATCTGCTCAAGAGCATGCTGCGGCCCAACATCTCTGAAAAAGGCGAGCTCATGGCCGGGCGTATCGCCATGGTCGGCGCGATACTGGTGGCCGGCTACCTGGGGATCAACCCGCCGGGGTTCGCCGCCGAAGTGGTGGCATTGGCGTTCGGGCTGGCCGCTTCGTCGCTGTTCCCGGTGCTGCTGATGGGCATCTTCTCCAAGCGGATGAACCGCGAGGGCGCTATCGCCGGCATGCTGGCCGGTCTGGTTGCCACCGTGGCTTATATCTTCATCTACAAGGGGATGTTCTTCATTCCCGGGACCAATCTGTTCCCGGATTCGGCCGATGCCTGGCTGTTCGGCATCCAGCCGGAATCGTTCGGCGCGATCGGGGCCTTGGTCAACTTTGTTGTGGCCTATGCTGTATCGAGGGTGACGGCACCGCCACCGCCCGAAATCGAGCAGATGGTCGAGAACATCCGCGTGCCGGGGGCTCTGCGACAAGCCTGACCGTCGATAACGACGAAACAGCCCCGCATCCGCGGGGCTTTTTTGTGGTTGGAACCTTGTCTGGCGGTTCGAGACAGGCACGACAAACAAGCGTATGGTCTATCGGAAACCAGATCTTTTCGGTTGTCCACATGGCCGATCCGATCAATAACGCCCGCGGTGCATAGATGAGGAGTCGGGCCACATGGATATGGGCTTTCTCGCGACGGCGACGTTCTGGAAATACGCCTCGATGCCGTTCATCAGCGCGATCATCGGTTATATAACCAATGTCGTGGCGATCAAGATGATGTTCCACCCGATCGAGTTCGTCGGCCTCTGGAAGCCGTATCTCGGCTGGCAGGGCATCGTGCCGCGCAAGGCGGCCAAGATGTCGGCGATCGCCACCGACACGATCACCCAGAATCTGATCGACAGCGAAGAGATCTTCGCCCGGCTGGATCCCGAAGAAGTCGCCGAGCACCTCAAGGTGCCGCTCAACGAGATGACCGAGGATCTCGTCGACCAGGTCATGCGTACTCACCATCCCGAAGTGTGGTCGCGAACGCCGCAGGCCGCACGCGAGACCATCGTCGCGCGCATCCAGTCCACCATTCCACAGGCGATCGCCGACACGGTGCGCGATCTGCGCAAGGATGTGAACCAGGTGTTCGATCTGAAGAACATGGTGGTCACCAATCTGGTTCATCACAAGGAACTGATGAACCGGATCTTTCTGGAGACCGGCGATAAGGAATTCCGCTTCATTGCGCGCTCCGGTGCATATTTCGGGTTTCCGCTGGGCCTACTGCAGATGTTCGTGTGGATGTTCTATCAGCCGTTCTGGCTATTGCCCGCGGTGGGGCTGATGGTGGGCTGGTTCACCAATTGGGCCGCGCTGAAGATGATCTTCAATCCGAAGGACAAGCATCGGGTCGGCCCGTTCGAGCTACACGGGCTGTTCTTCAAGCGACAGCGCGATGTCGCCAGCGCCTACGGCGACCTGGTGGCCAACGAAGTGCTCTCGCCGATCAATATCCTGCAACAGGTACTGCGCGGACCGTATTCCGATCGAATCTTCACGATCATCGCGCATCGCGTGGGCGAAGCGATCGACGAAAGCGCCGGCCCGATCCGTTCGTTCATGAGCTGGACCGTGGGCGACGTGAACTATATTCGCCTGAAGCAGACGGCCGTGGAGCGGCTCATCGCACAGACGCCGGACGCCCAGGATCGGCCATCGCCGGCCATGCAGTCGTTTGTCGATTACGCCGACCGGGAGCTGGCCATCGAGCAGACGCTGGTCGAGCGCATGCGCCAGCTGCCGCCGCGGGAGTTCGAGGGCATGCTTCGTCCGGCCTTCGAAGAAGACGAATGGATCCTGATCACCGTGGGCGCGGCACTGGGTCTGGCCGTGGGCGTGTTTCAGTTCGTCGTCCTGTTCGGCGGCGGCTGATACTCGTCAGCCAGCGACGTGCGTCCGTGTAACGACAAGGAAGACTGCGTGAACAGATCAAGCGAACACGAGGAACCCACGCCGGATCTCGGCCAACATTTCGATCCCGAGCCACGTGGCCCCCTGCCGCTGCATGCTTTCCATCAGGCGTTGCTGAAACTGGCGCAGCGGCCGGTGGCCGGCATCGGCCTGAGAGCCCTGCGCCGGGCCGAGAACTGGCTGCTGATCGAGCTCAATCAACGTCTGGCTCGGGCCGGCGGCGAGCCGCCGGACCCGTTGGGCACCACATCGGACCACCAGACCGATGTGGATCCCAGCGAAATTCTGCAGGCACTGCTGCGCGCCTCGCGGGGCACGGATCAGCACGCCATCGAGTTCGATTTCTATGTCCGCGTACTGCGTCAGCTCAACCCGTCCCAGGCCCGTATTCTCGTGCTCATGGCCGGGGGCCGAGCCTGGCCGATGATTCATGTCTGTGCCGGATCGCTCATCGGCGGCGCGCGCGAGCGTGTATTGTCGTTCGCCTCCAGCGTCGGTAAGGAGGCGGGCGTGCTTCTGCGCGATCAGGTGCCGCATTTCATTGCCCATATGCACTCGCTCGGTCTACTCACCGTCGGCCCGGAGCGCGATGATCTGGAACCGGAATACGAGATCCTCGAAGCCGAGACGCTGGTACGCGACGCTCAGGTGTATATCACCGACGAACTGGGTGCCTATGCCCATATAGAGCGCAGCACGATACGGCTGTCGGAGTTCGGCATGGCCCTTTGCAATGTCGCCCTGCGCGACGACGAATCCGCACCTGGGCATGATCGGTCATGACGGACCTGATCGTGGCCAGGCCGACCGTGTGAGGGCAGGGATCTTTCGAAGTCGATAACATGACATATCGCGGTTGCTTCACTGCCAGGTCGGGAGGCGATGGCAGACCTGGCCTGAACGGATGACCGATATGCATGACATCGCCGTCGATGTACTCGAGCGCCATGCCAAGGGGGGCAGCTGGCTATTCGATCTGGAGACCCGAGACATCTTCTGGTCCGACGGCGTCTACAACCTGCACGGACTCACTCGCCAGTCGTACACGCCGGCGCTGGACACGGCGCTGGATTTCTATACTCCCGAGTCGCGCGTGCAACTGGAAGCCGCGCTGGATGCCGCGTTGGCCGACGGATCTGGCTGGTCTCTCACGCTGGATATCGTGCGTGCAGACGGGCAACTGCGTCATGTCCAGACGATCGGCCAGGTCGAGGTCCGCAACGACCGCGCCCCCCTGTTGGCCGGTGCCATCCTCGATGTGCACGACCAGACCGAGGAGCGGTTGAAAAACCAGGCGCTCGAGCGCCGTCTGGCCGAAGACGGCGTGCGTTGGCGCATGGCGGGCGAAAACGCGGGGCTGGGTCTGATCGAGATCGACTTCAGCACCGATACCTACCGGATATCGGGTGCCTTCGTTCAGCGAACCGGTCTGGGTGGGCTCGACCGGCTGGAGGTGCCGCGCAGCGAATGGCTGAGTTGGATCCACCCGGAGGATTTCGACTCACGCCAGCAGCTGATCGAGGCCCAGTCGAGCGATCCGAGCCAGGGTTATATCGCCGAGTATCGTCTGCGGCCGCCGGATGGCACCGAGCTATGGGTCAAGGAAGCTGGGCGGGGTATCGCCGACGATCAAAGCCGTATCGTCGGAATACTCTCCGATATCCGAGAACGAAAGGAAAGCGAACGCGCGCTGCGCCATTCGCGACGCCGGTTGGGCCAGACTCTGCAGGAAGCGCCGATCGGCATCGCCCTGGTATCGCCCGAGGGGCGCTGGCTGACCGTCAACCGATCGTTGTGCGACATGCTCGGCTACGACGAGCCTGCTCTATTGTCCACTACGTTCCAGCAGATCACCCACCCCGACGACCTCGAAGCCGATCTGGCCAACGTACAGGCGCTGCTGGCCGGGCGGATCCGTGCCTACCGCATGGAAAAGCGCTATTACCATCGCACCGGCCGGATCGTCGATGTCCAACTGGACGTGTCGCTGCTGCGTGACGATCAGGGCGAGCCGCTGTATTTCATCTCCCATATCCAGGATATTACCGAGCGAAAACAAGAACACGCCGCGCTGTTCGAGGCGCGGCGGCTGGCCGAGGTCACGCTGGAGGCCATTGGTGAAGGCGTGATCCGGGTCGACGCGCTCGGCCTGATCACCGATATCAATACGGCCGCCTGCAGCCTGCTCGGGGTATGCGAACAGGCGCTCGTGGGTGAACCCTTCGAACGACATGTTCTGTTTCACGACCCGGACCGCGACAGGCGTCTGCCCGATCCGCTGGCTGGTGTACTGCGTGACGGCGAGCGCGTCCGGGTACCGATCTTCACCCGGCTGCAGCGGCTCGATGGCAGCTTCATATCCATCGTCGATTCGATTTCGCCGATCCACGACGAAAACGGCGCAATCGCCGGCGCGGTTTTCGTGTTCCAGGACATCAGCGATGCGCGTCGCATGACCGACGAGCTGACCCACCAGGCGCGGCACGACGCGCTGACCGGGCTGCCCAATCGGCGCGGCTTCGAGGATGCGCTCACGCTCAGCTGGCAGCGCCTGCGAGCCAGCAAGCTGCCGACGTTCGTGATGTATCTGGATCTGGATCATTTCAAGACCGTCAACGACACCTGTGGTCACGCCGCCGGTGACGAACTGCTGCGCCAGATCTCGGTGAAGTTCCGGGCTGCACTGCGCGAGAGCGACGTACTCGCCCGACTGGGCGGCGACGAGTTCGCCGTCATCATTCACGCCAAGGACGCCCACGGCGCACAAGTCGTCGCCGACAAGCTGATTCGTGCGGCGCGGGACCTCGGCTTTTCGTTCAACCAGCGTCGGTATGCGGTGGGTGTGAGTATCGGTATCGCAGCACTGACACCGGACATCGAAGCCACTGCGACCGTGCTGATGCACGCCGATGCCGCGCTGTATATCGCCAAGGATATGGGCCGTAATCGCTATCACGTGTACCAGGCCGACCACGAGCAGGGCGCTGCGGCTGCCTATATGGGTACTGCGCAACTGCTGCAGAGCGGGCTCGAGCAGAACCTGTTCACACTCTATCTGCAGGCCATCGTCGATACCACAGGTCGACGCATTGGCTACGAGGCATTGCTGCGGTTCGACGGGCCGGACGGCGTGATTGCCCCCGATCATTTTCTGCCGACCGCCAAGCGCCTGGGCATGATGAGTCGTATCGACCGCTGGGTCGTGACCGCGGCGCTGGATCTGGTCGCCGCCTACGAGCGCCGGGGCCTCTGGCCTGCCGAGACCTATCTGAGCATCAACATCAGTCCGGTCAGCCTGGCCGATCCGCAATTTCATGCAGAACTGATCACCTTGCTCGACCAGAGACGACCGCAGGCGCAACGTTTCGTCTTCGAAATCACCGAAAGCGATGCTCTGTTCGGCGAACACTACCCGAAGCTCATCCAGAACCTGCGTCAACGCGGCTTTCGTGTCTGGCTCGACGATTTCGCGAGCGGCTACAACAGCTTCGACATGCTCAAGCGTGCGGCGGTCGATGGACTCAAGATCGATCGCTCGTTCGTCACCGACTTGCAGCGTGACCCGATCAATCGCGCGGTGATCCGTTCGATCGGCGATGTATCCCGCGCGTTGCATCTCGGTGTGATCGCCGAAGGCGTGGAGACCGTCGAGGTGCTGGAACTGCTCACCAAGGCCGGAGTCGAGCGTTTTCAGGGCTATCTGTTCCACCGGCCGGAGCCTGCGGAGACCGCGCTCGCCGACCGCGGGTATCTGATCGCTGGCTGTTGAAGTGTAGCGGCACGCCATTCGGGCGTTTGCGATCGGTGCGCCGATGGGCTTGTTGCGGCGATCCGCCGGTCGTGATTGTATGGCCCACGGTCGCAGCTGATCGCGAGCGATCGCCAGTTCTCAAGGAGTTTCGTCATGCGGGATGATCCCGTTGTCATCGTGCGGGCCCGACGTACGCCCATGGGCAGCTTCCAGGGCACGCTTGCCGGCCTGGCTGCGCCCGAGCTCGGCGCGGCGGCGGTGGCGGCCGTTATGGCCGGCACCGGCCTGGCGGACACCGAAGTCGATGAAGCGCTGATGGGCTGCGTCCTGCCGGCCGGCCTCGGCCAGGCACCGGCGCGCCAGGCCGTACTCGGCGCCGGCCTGGCCGAGGCCACGCGCTGCAGCACGGTCAACAAGATGTGCGGCTCGGGCATGCAGGCCGCGCTCATCGGCCACGACATGCTGGCCGCCGGCAGTGCCGAGGTGGTCATCGCCGGCGGGATGGAGAGCATGTCCAATGCGCCCTACCTGCTTGATCGCGCCCGTGCCGGCTATCGTATGGGCCACGGCCGTATCGTGGATCATATGTTCCTCGACGGGCTCGAAGACGCGTACGAGCCGGGCCGGCTGATGGGCACCTATGCCGAGGACTGTGCGGCCGAACAGGGTTTTTCGCGCGCGGATCAGGATGCGTTCGCGATCGCGTCGCTGGAGCGTGCACGCCACGCGATCGATACCGGCCTGTTCGACGACGAGATCGTGCCGGTCGAGGCGCGCGAACGCCGGCAGTGCGTGAGCGTGGACACTGACGAACAGCCGTACAAGGCCAGCATCGAACGTGTGCCGGAGCTCAAGCCTGCCTTCCGCGAAGACGGTACGGTGACCGCGGCCAACGCCAGCTCGATATCCGACGGCGCCGCTGCGCTGCTGCTCATGCGTCGCTCGGCCGCCGAACGACGGAATCTGGCGCCGCTGGCCACCATCCGCGGCCATGCGGCGTTCGCCGGCCCGCCGGGCTTGTTTCCCACCGCTCCGATCGGCGCCATGCAGCGGCTGGGCGAGCGTACCGGTTGGGCAATGCGTGATGTGGATCTGTTCGAAATCAACGAAGCCTTTGCGGTGGTGCCCATGGCAGCGATGCGCGCCTTCGATCTGTCGCACGATACCGTCAACGTGCGCGGCGGAGCCTGTGCACTGGGTCACCCGATCGGTGCGTCCGGGGCGCGCATACTGGTGACGCTGCTGTCGGCGATGCACGAGCGTGACGTGCGTCGCGGGGTCGCAGCGATCTGTATCGGCGGTGGCGAAGCCACCGCGATCGCCGTCGAGCGCGAAGGCTAGCCCCGCATGCTGGTCAGCGAGCAACAGCAGCAGGTCGCCGACGCGGTACGCGAGTTTGCACAGGCGCGGCTCAAGCCGTTCGCCGGCCAATGGGATCGTGAACATCGCTTTCCCACCGAGGCGGTGCGAGAAATGGCCGAACTCGGCCTGTTCGGCATGCTTGTCCCCGAAGCCTGGGACGGGTCCGAAACCGGCTATGTCGCCTATGCGATGGCCTTGGAAGAAATCGCGGCCGGCGACGGCTCGTGTTCGACCATTGCCAGCGTGCACAACTCCGTGGCCTGCGTGCCGATCCTGAATTTCGGCAGCGACGCGCAGCGCGAGCGCTTTCTCCGGCCGCTGGCCCGGGGCGACATGCTGGGTGCGTTCGCGCTGACCGAGCCGCAGGCCGGCTCGGATGCGCGCAACATCCAGACCACCGCACGCCGCGAAGGCGACGGCTATGTACTCAATGGTGCCAAGCAGTTCATCACCTCGGGCGCGCATGCCGACGTGGTGCTGGTCTTTGCCCGCACCGGTGATCCCGGGGCCAGGGATGCAATCACTGCCTTCATCGTGCCCACCGACACGCGGGGCTTCTCGGTCGCCCGGGTCGAGGACAAGCTGGGCCAGCGCGCATCCGATACCTGCGTGCTGAATTTCGACGATCTGCACCTGCCCGCGGACTGCCGACTCGGCGAAGAGGGCGCGGGGTATCGCATCGCCCTGGCCAATCTGGAAGGCGGGCGCATCGGGATCGCGGCACAGGCAGTGGGCATGGCCCGGGCCGCCTACGAAGCCGCACGTGACTACGCACGTGAGCGCAGCAGCTTCGGACGGCCGATCATCGAGCATCAGGCTGTGGCCTTTCGGCTGGCCGATATGGCAACGCAGATCACCGCCGCCCGGCAATTGGTATTGCATGCCGCAGCGCTGCGCGAAGCCGGCCGGCCCGGCTTGGAGCAGGCCTGCATGGCCAAGCTGTTCGCATCTGAAATGGCCGAGCGGGTCTGTTCGGATGCAATCCAGACGCTCGGCGGGTACGGCTATCTCGCCGACTACGGTATCGAACGCATCTATCGCGACGTGCGGGTGTGTCAGATCTATGAGGGGACGAGCGATATCCAGCGAATGGTCATCGCCCGGAATCTTTAGTAGCCGCACCTGACGATGCGATCACGGTTTCGGCACATGGAGCGCCAGGGGAGTGTGCGTGTCCGGTCGCAGCCAGGAACGCCGCGTCGTTTGCGCACCTAAAAGCCGAACCGCGCGACCGGCCTGGCCAGCCACACGCGGGGCCGCAATGGTCGAACGAACGACCCGGGCCGCCCGTCGCGTTCGCGATCCGGCTTATGCTGGGCGGTATTCGGTCTTTCAGTGGCTGTTCTCTAAGCAGTCCGCGAATGAAAGCGCAGTACGACAAACAGGAGTGTGCCCATGCAGTCAGTCCGTCCGATGCGTCCAGGTCGGCGTCGATTGTCGGCCCCGTGGGGCCGCCCGCTCTGCCTGGCAGCAATCGGCACGCTGCTGTGGACGATATGGACCATCGCGGCCGCGGCCGGGCCCCTGGCGCCGACATTCCCTGGCGCCGTATCGCAGGGGGCAATGGTGATCGGCCGGGTGGCGCCCGACAGCCGGGTTGTCTATGCCGGCCGTGAACTGCGGGTGACCGACTACGGCACTGTGGTGTTCGGTATCGGTCGCGATGCGCAAGGCCCGGCGCGTGTGCAGATCACGCCGCCCGGGCAGCCGACAGAAACGGTCTCGATCCGCGTGACGCCGCGGGACTGGCCGATCGAGCGCGTCGATGGCGTGCCGCCCAAGACCGTGTCTCCGCCAGCGGCGATCGCCCGACGTATCGCCCGCGAGCAGGCCAGCGTGGCCGCCACGAGACAAACCAGCGACGACGGCCTGGGCTTCGCCGAGGATTTCATATGGCCGGTGAAGGGGCGTGTCAGCGGTCGCTTCGGCAACCAGCGAATCTATAACGGTACGCCCGGTTCGGCGCACTCGGGAATGGACATCGCCGCGGCCACCGGTACGCCGGTCGTGGCCCCCGCCGCCGGAGTGGTGACGTTTGCCGAGCCGGATCTCTACCTGACCGGCGGCACGCTCCTCATCGACCACGGCCACGGGATCGGCTCCAACTTCCTGCATCTGTCCAGGCTGGATGTCGGCGTGGGCGAGCATGTGGCACAGGGCCAGGTCATCGGCGAGGTCGGCGCCACGGGCCGGGCCACCGGGCCCCATCTGCATTGGGGCATGACCTGGTATGCGACCCGCATCGACCCACTGCTCGTGCTCGAGCGCTCGCGCCGCTGACAGCGCGCGGCTGATACGCGCCGTGGCGGCCCACCTCGGCCCCCAAAAGAAGAGCCCGCATTAGCGGGCTCTTGCTCGGGGAGGTTCCGCCGGACGGCGGCGTGGATCAATCGGTGGCCGTCTGCTCGTCGCCGAAGTACTTGGCATAGATACGATCGTAGGTGCCGTTGTCCTTGAGCTCGGCCAGCGCGGCGTTGAACCGGTCGGCCAATGCCTGATCGCGTTTGCGAAAGGCAATCCCGAAACCTTCTCCGAAGTATTTCTTGGGCTCGGTCATCTTGTCGCCGATGCTCTTGTAATCCTTGTCTTCAGGCTCGAGCAGCGCCGACAGGCCCGTGGGATAGTCGAAAAACGCCGCATCGAGACGGCCGACATCCAGATCGAGCACGACATCGTCGGCGTTGGCATAGCGTTTGACGTCCACCACATCGCCCAGCGTTTCACTGACATAGTCGTCCTGTACGGTGCCGCGCTGAACGCCGACGGTCTTGCCTTGAAGTTGATCGGCCGTGGGCTGACTGATCGGGCTGTCGGCGGGCACGAACCACGCTGAGGGCGGCACGATATATGGTTCGGAGAACAACAGCTGCTTGCGCCGTTCGTCGTTGATCGTCATCGACGACATGATGGCGTCGAACCGGCGTGCCTGCAGGCCGGGGATGATGCCGTTCCAGGACTGCTCCACCCAGGTGCAGTTGAGTTCGGCCTGCTTGCACAGCGCGTTGCCCAGATCGATATCGAAGCCGGTCAGGCTGCCATCGGGCTTCTGGTACTCCATCGGCACATAAGGGGTGTTCACGCCGATACGGACGTCATCGCCGCGGGCCAGGGCGGTCGTGGCGGTTGCGGCGAGCATCGCCGCGAGGGCCAGCTGCACGATACGGTTTGTCATCAGTGTTCCTCGTTTGAGGTCGGCAACCCGCGGGCCGCCGGTGAGTTCAGAATGTCGAGTACGGTAGCCGACCGGCACGCCGGACGGCGGCTGGGCGATCGTGATGCACGAATCGCTCCAGAACGCGGCCGTGATGCGTCATCGTAACCAAGCTCGCGGCTCGGGGTTATCGGCCAATCGTCGGAGGCGCCGCTATCCTGGGCTGGCCAGATGCCGAAGCAGGCGGTGTTCCAGCAGCCGGAAGGTCAGCTGGATGGCGAAGCTCAGAACCATATAGACCAGTGCGGCGAAAAGAAAAGGCGCGAACGCCGCGTTGTAGTCGGAATAGGTGTCGTAGGCCGCACCGGTGAGATCCGTGATCGTCACCGCGCTTGCGATCGCACTGGCGTGGAGCATGAAGATCACCTCGTTGCCGTAGGCCGGCAGGGCGCGCCGGAACGCGCTCGGCAACACGATGCGCCGGTAGGTCTGCGCCGTGGACATACCGTAGGCACGTGCGGCTTCGATCTCGCCGCGGTCGGTTGCGCGGATCGCGCCGCGGAATATCTCGGTGGTGTAGGCCGCGGTATTGAGCGTGAATGTGAACAGTGCCGGGTAGATGGGGCCTTCAAGAAAGAACCACAGCCAGGTCTCCTGGATACCCGGAATGAACGCGAAGCCGTAATAGACCAGATACAGCTGGATGAGCAGCGGCGTGCCGCGAAACACGTAGGTGAACAACCAGACCGGCGCATTCAGCCAGGCATGTCGGGAGCCGCGCATCAGGGCCAGCGGAACGGCCAGTACCAGTCCGACGATCAGGGATACGAAGACCAGCTGAACGGTGCTCACCAGCCCGTGCCAGTACACCGCAAGCGTCACCGGCGTGAAGATATCGTTGGCCGAGAGCCAGGGTGCGATGTCGTTGAGCCAGGCTTCCATCAGTCGCCTCGGGCAAAACCGGTGTCGTAGCGGCGCCGCAGCCAGAGCATGATCAGCTCCGACAGGCTGCTGATCGCCAGATAACCCAGCGCGACGGGCACCATGAACAGAAACGGCTCATGGGTATCCTTGGTCGCCTTGCTGGCAACCAGGACCATGTCGGTGAGGCCGATCAGCGATACCAGCGCGGTACTCTTGAGCAGCACCAGCCAGTTGTTGCCCAACCCCGGCAGGGCATGGCGCATCATCAAGGGAAAACGCACGCGAGAAAAGACCAGCCAGGGGCTCATGCCGTAGGCGCGTGCGGCTTCCATCTGGCCTTCGTCGACCGCGAGAAAGGCACCGCGGATCGTCTCTGCCATATAGGCGCCGTAGATGAAGCCGAGCGTGGCCACGCCGGCCGCGAACGGGTTGATGAGCACGAACCAGTCCAGTCCGAACCATGCATAGATCTGGTCGGTGATCAGGTTCAGCCCGATCTGGCCGCCGTAGAACAGCAGCATCATCAGCACCAGGTCCGGGACGCCGCGTATCAGCGTGGTATAGCCCATCGAAACGCCGGCGGCCACACGCGAGCCCGACAGCCGCGCGCTGGCTGCGATCAGGCCGAGGACCAGCGAAACCACGAGCGACAGCACCGCCAGCTCGAAGGTCAAGAGCGCGCCTTCGAACAGCCGCGGCCCGTAGCCCTGAAAATCGATCGGCCACACGACGATCAGAACCGCGGCGCGAGGAACTGCTGCAGGCGCAGGGAGGCCGGTCGGGTCAGGATATCGCCGGGGGCGCCGGCTTCCTCGATACGTCCATCGTGCAGGAAGATGACCTGGCTGGACACTTCGCGTGCGAAATCCATCTCGTGAGTGACCACCACCATGGTACGGCCCTCGTCGGCCAGTTCGCGCATGACCTTGAGCACGTCGCCCACAAGTTCCGGATCGAGTGCCGAGGTGGGCTCGTCGAACAGCATCACCTCGGGTTCCATGGCCAGCGCGCGGGCGATCGCACCGCGCTGCTTCTGGCCACCGGACAGCTGGGCCGGATAGTGATCGGCGTGCGAGACCAGGCCTACCCGTTCCAGCAGTGCCATACCCTGTTCGCGTGCCGCCTTGCGCGGCGTACGCAGTACATGGATCGGCGCTTCGATGACGTTCTCGATCAGCGTCATGTGAGCCCAGAGATTGAAGTTCTGGAACACCATCGACAGGCGGGCCCGGATCCGTTCGACCTGTTTCCAGTCGGCCGGGCGACGCCGGCCTCGCTTGTGTTCGAACACGATGGATTCACCGTGCACGGTGATTTCGCCGGCGTCGGGCTGTTCGAGAAGGTTCATGCAACGCAGAAACGTACTCTTGCCCGAGCCGGAGGCGCCGATCAGCGTGATGACATCACCCTGGCGGGCGGTGAGCGACAGACCCTTGAGGACTTCGTTGTCGCCGAAACGCTTGTGAAGGTTGTCGATTACCAGCGGTTGCTGTGAGTCGGCCATCGCGAGAAATCGCCTGGGTTGGGGCGTGATCGGGCCGCCGCCGGCGCCCGTGCGTCTGGCGCGCAGTCTAACAAGCTCGACGCCGCCCGGCTGTACCGATAAACGCTCATTCGCTGGCGTCGGCCTTGACGCGCGCGCCGAACAGGGCCGGACCGGCCACCAGGATCACCAGCACCCGGGTCATATTGTGAACCGTCACGAACGCCGGCTCGATGTTCAGTGCCAATGCGATCAGGGAGATGCCCGACATGCCGCCTGGAGAGAACGCCAGCAGCAGTGCGTCGATGGGCAGGCCGCTTAGCGCGTGTACGGCGACAGCGAACACCCCGGTCAAGGCCAGCATGAACAGCGTCGAGATCAAAGAAAGCAAGAAGCCGCGCCGCAGTTCGGCCAACGTCGCGCCCGCGAACTGGGCGCCGATGGAACTGCCCAGAACGATTTCCGCGACCACGATCGGGGCGCTCGGGACCGCGATATCGATCACGCCGGTCAGTCTCAGACTGGCCATGACCAGCAAAGGCCCGAGCAGGGTGTGTGCGGGCAGTCGCAGCACGCGTGCGGCCAGCGCACCGAGCGCGCCGAGGCCCGCGAGCGTAGCCAGGTCATACGGGGATATCGATCCCAGTGCCACGTACTCCGCAGTGTTGGCGCCGCTCGAACCCACGATCAGGTGATAGCCCATGACGATGATGAACACCACCAGCACCACGCGCACGGCGTGCATCAGGGCGATGGTGCGTTCCTGGCCGCCGAAAGAGCCGCCGATGACGGTCATGGCCATGAACCCCCCGGGCGCGGCAGAAAAGTAGGCGGTAGGGGCGTCGTAGCCGCCGACCCGTCTTAAGAACTGATACTGGCCGGTCGTGGCCACCGCGACATACAGGATCACGCCAATCAGCGAGACCGGCCACTGGGCGAGATGGCCAAGCACGGCCGGGTCGAGCGTGGCGCCGATCATCAGCCCCAATATCACCAGCACGAGATCGCGCAGCACTGACGGCACGCGGACCGGTAGTCCGCCCATGGTCGCTATCGCAGTGCCCACGATCGAGCCGAGCAGCCATGGCATGGGCAGGCCGACGACGGCGAACAAGCCGCCGCCAACCAACGCACTGGCAATGGCGGTCACAAAGCCCGGTAGCGAGCGACGCAGGTTGGGCGCGGCCCCGCTCACGCAGTGCGCCGTTGCAGCAAGCGGTGGCTAGCCACCGAGCGAGGGCAGCCAGAGTGCAATCTGCGGAAAGATCATCACCAGCGCGAGCCCGATCAGGCCCATGAGCGCATAGGGCAGCGACCCGACAAGCACGTCGCGGATGGTGTAGTCCTCGTAGAGTGATTGCACCACGAACAGATTCATACCCACCGGCGGCGTCACCGCGCCGATTTCCATATTGATGACCAGGATCACCCCGAACCAGATCAGATTGATATCCAGAGCCTGCAACGCCGGCAAGAAGATCGGCACGGTCACGAGAATAGCCGCCGAGGCATCCATGAACATGCCCAGCACCAGATAGAGAATGTTCACCGCGATCAGGAACTGCCACGGCGCGAGGTTGAGCGAATCCAGCCAGCTGGCGACATCCTGCGGTACACGCAGGAGAGACAGCGTGTTGCCGAACACCGACGCGCCGGCGATCAGCATCAGTATCATGGCACTGGTCACGACGCTGTCTCGGGTGGCGCGATAGAACAGCCCCGGGGTGAGCGTGCGCTTGACCAGCGCGGTCAGAAGCAGGGCATAGACCACCCCGATCGCAGCCGCCTCGGTCGGCGTGGCCCAGCCGAGATAGATCCCGCCCAGGACCACCACGATCATCAGCAGGCTGCCGAACATGCCGACCGTCAAAGGCGGTTTTTCCAGCGCTGTGGTTGCTTGGGCGGCCTGAGGGTTGCGTGCCTCCTGGCGGCGGGTCGCCCATATCGTATACAGCGAAAACAGTGCGGCCAGGAGGATGCCGGGCAGGAGCCCTGCGCTGAATAGTTTGCCCACCGACGCACCGGTGACCAGCGAATACAGAATGAACGAAATACTGGGCGGGATGAGAATACCAAGACTGCCGGCCACGGCCACCGCGCCGGCGGCCATCCGACGGTCGTAGCCGCGCTTGAGCATCTCCGGAATGCTGATCGAGCCGATCGTTGCCGCGGTCGCTGTCGACGAGCCCGATATCGCCGCGAAGATGGCGCTGGCCAGAATCGAGGCGATCACCAAGCCGCCGGACAGCCGCCCGGCCACGCGCTGTGCGAAGTCGAACAGGTCACGCCCGGCCTCGCCCTTGAGCATGATCTGGCCCATGAAGATATAGAGCGGAATCGCGATGATCACGAACGAGTTCACGTCCGAGTAGGCGGTCTGGGACAAGGCGGTGATGCCGGGTGCGATGCCGATGACCAGGCTATAACCGAGTACCCCGCTGATCAGCAGCGCTATCGCGATCGGTATGCCCAGCACCAGCAGGACGGCCAGGCAAACCAGCATGATGAGGAAATGCATCGTGAGGCCTTCGTTGTTGCCGGTCGGGCGTGTATTGAGATGGCTTCGACGACCGCGGCCGGCCGTTCGAGCTGGCTAGCGGGCCGGCGCCAGCCGGGCAAGGAATTTGTGGATTTCGGCTGCAAGCCAGCACACCGCACCGAGCGGCAACGATGCTTTCGCAACCCAGACCGGCCATTGGATGATGTCCAGCGTGGTCTCATGGTTGGTGTAGCTCGTTAACGCCTGGTTGAAGCTGGAATAGGCGAACACGACCAGGAAAACGGCCACGATCAGAAAACGGACAGTTGCCAGAGCCAGCGCCGCACGATGGCCGCCGAGCATGTGCTCGAGTGCAACGCCCGAGGTCACGTGGCCGTTACGCAGCGAGGTGAACGCCGCGCCGAAGAATGCCAGCCAGATCAATGTGAACAGGTCGAGATCGTAGGTCCACGAATTGTCGATCCCCACGAGGCGCAAGATCACCCCCAGCGTGACCGATATGGTCAGCAGGATCATGATCAGTGCGGCAAAGTGGCCGGCCAGATCCGCGATCCGGCCGGCCAAGCGACCGCTTGTGCCCAGCAGGCCGGCCGCGCTCCGTTGGTGCAGCGTCGGTGAGCTCATGGGGCGCTCCGGATCCACTGACGGATCATTTGTCGGTGCTGGCGCTCTGCTGGAAATCGGCGAGGATCTTCTGGCCCGCGTCGCCAGCGTCCTCTAGATAACTTTTCTTGGCCTGCTCGGTGGTTGCCTCGCGCCATTTCTGCAGATCGTCGTCGCTTGGGCGATAAACCTTGTTGCCGTGCTTCTCGGCCATAGCGATCTGGCGTTTGAACTCGTCCTCGATTTCCTTGACCGCGTCCGATTCCGTGCTGGCGACCGCTTTTTCGATCGTGGCACGCTGGGCATCGGTCAACTCGTTCTCCCACCAGTTGCGGTTGACCTGGATCGGATAGACCAGCGGCACGTAGTGAATGGCGGTGATGTAGTCGCCGACTTCATACCACTTTCGGGACACGATCGACGACATGCCGGATACCCCGCCATCCAGCGTGCCGCGCTGCATGGCGGTATAGACCTCGCTGGAATCGACGGCCACCGGGGTCGCACCCTGGGATTTGAGGAACTCCGCCGACAGCTTGCCCTCCGAGCGCATCTTCAGGCCCTTGAGATCCGACGGCGTCTTGATCGGCTTCTTGGTATTCAGATAGCTCTCGGCATAGCCATAAAAGCCCCAGCCGACGACCTTCACACCGAACTTGTTGAGCGTCTTGTCCACGTCCTTGCCCAGCGGTCCGTGTAATGCAGTGAGCAGGTCCGAGGCGTCGTCCACCAGAAACGGGATCGTATCCCATGCCAACGAGGGCGCCTGATTGGACCACCAGTGCATGCCCAGGATCCCCATGTTGGTCGTATTGTTGGCGATGCCCTGGCCGATGTTCGATTCCTTGAGCAGCGAGCCCGAAGGAAATGTCTGCACCGCGATATCGCCGTCGCTGAGCTTTTCGATCTGCTGCGCGATTTCTTCGCCCTGGGCCGACACGGCGGTATTCGGCGGCATATACCAGGCCAGACGTACGGTCAGATCGGCGGCCATGGCCATCTGGGCCGTAGCGAGGCTGCCGAGACAGATAAAGCCGGCCAGCGCCAAACGCTTGAGCGGACGCGGGGAACTTGCGATGAGATGTTTCATAGAGACTCCTGGCGGGCGGTTCGGGTAGCGCGATGAGCCAAGTGCCGACAGGCCATTCGCTCTACCGCCGAAGCGGGGGCGACAGGCGTACCCGCTGGGCAGACGGAACCGTCATCGTGACGAGGTCGTTGTATATTGAAGTATACAAGCGAATCCATCCGGGTTAAGCCCGACGAAGGTCGTACATCGTGGGTCGTGCCGGGCGGGTGTCTGCCTGCGAAGTGACCATGTGGTGGGCGTTCGACAGGACTTGCACACGCCGGCCAACCCGCCTCGCAGGGCTGCGGGCGAACGGGATTTAGACAGGAATTCGCACTTCGGCAGAATCGCCTCGCGCGGGTGCGGATTATCCGTCGAGCGTGCCGGCGCCGAGGACCAGATGTTCGCGCATGAGTTTGAGCCGTGCGCGCTGGGCGTTACGAATATGGTCGCGTGCTGCGGTATCGGCGGCCTGCGGGTCGCGTGCGGCGATAGCGGCCACAATGGCACGGTGTTCGTGATGCGCGGTTTCGAAGCGGCCGGTGACGCGCAGCGACGTGCCGCCGAGCAGGGTCATCGAGTCCCGTAGCCCGAGTAATGCGCGTTCCAGAAAACGATTGTGTGCCGCCCGATAAAGCGATGCATGGAATATGCGATTGAGATCGGCCAGGCGATTGGGATCGTCCCCGATGGCGGGCTCTGCCGAGATCAGCTCGTCCAGCTCCTCGATCTCGGCGGGCGATGCATGACGAGCGGCGAACCCGGCCGCCGAGCCTTCGAGAATCTCGCGCAGATCGTAAAGCTCCATGGTCTCTTGATGATCGAGCTTCGAGATCACCGCACCGTGGCGGGGCACGAACGACACCAGTCCGTCGCTTTCCAGTCGTCGGATGGCTTCTCGCGCCGGCGTACGACTGATGCCGAGCCGCTCGGCGATCTCGACCTCACGCACCCGCGTGCCCGGCTGTAGATTGCCGGACTGGATCTCTTCCTTGAGTCTCAGATACGCGGTCTCGCCACGGGACACGTTGCCTGCCATCACATGTATGCCTTGTCGTTGATCGAAGCGGTCACCAACACAAGCATCGCCGGGTCCCGTAACGTCAATGCCCGAGCTTACCGGAACCCCGGCTGACCGGCCACGAATGGCAAGACCTCGACGGTCGGCCGACGGGTCATCCGCCGCGCGCGGCCCGCTGCTCGTGAGCGTGTCGGACGAGTGCGGCGACGCGGTAGAGCGCATGTACGAACTTGCCGTAGGGCAGGGTTACGAATAACGCGAACACGATGCCGAGATGGATCGCCAGCAGCAGGCCCATCGCCGCGGTCGATCGAAACACCAGGAGCAGCAGGCCGGTGAGCCCGGTCAGGAGCAGCATCCAGATGAACGTACGGCCCATGTCGAACGGTTTGATGGTCGAGATGGCGTCGTCACGCTGGCTGCGCCCGACGAGCAGACCGATCGGCCCGATGAGTAAGCCCAAACCGCCGAGGATGCCCAGCACCACGGTCGGATGCCAGACGGGATACGGTGCCTCCCAGCCAAAATAGTGGAACAGGGTGCCGGTGGCCGTCGAGGCAAAGCACAGCATGAAGCCACCGGATGTGAAGTGATGATACAACCGACGCCGATCGTCTGGGCGCTCGCCGTCGTTCATGCAGCCACGGCCGCCGCCATCCAGATAGCGAAGGGTCACCGCATCGCGTGCTGCCTGCCAGAGCGAGCCCGAGGCGAGTTTGTCGATCGGCTCCGAGGCCTGCCAGAAGCGACGCACGCTCATCGTCATGGCCACGATCGCGTAGACGAACGCCGCACCGAAGATCAGAGCCATCGCGTTGTGAGGGAGCAACTCGTAGAACGCCCCCGGCGCGGTATAGGTGTCGAACAAGGCGGCCGGGCTGCGTAGCACGATCAGGCCGATGATGAACACGGCCACCGCCAGGGCCGTGGTCAGCCCGATCCACAGCCCGTTGCGTTCGAACACGCCGGCAAAGGCGCGCGGCCAGGCATAACGCGCATAGGTTTCTTCGCGCAGCTCGGCCATGGCCACCGGCACGTTGATGGCGAACTCGTGCGGCGGCACGTACTGGCAGCCGTAGTAACAGGCGCCGCAGTTGTGGCAGAGGTTTGCCAGATAATCCACGTCGCCGCCGGCGAAATCGCGCCGCAGCTCCATGGCCGGGAAAACGGCACACAGCCCCTCGCAGTAGCGACAGGCATTGCAGATGGTCATCTGACGGGCGGCTTCTTCCTGTGTGCCGCTGGCCAGGGCTATCAGATCAACGTTGGACATGCTGTGCGGCTCCTGTACCTGCGATGCGCCCGAACACGCTGCCGATGGTCATGCCGATCCCGGCCAGATACCCCTGGCCCAGAACGTTGCCCGCCATGATCTCGCCGGCCGCGAGCATGTTCTCGGCCACGCGCCCGTCTTTCATCACCATGCGCGCGTCGTGGTTCACCTTGACGCCCAGATAGGTAAAGGTGATGCCCGGCCGCAGGGTGTAGGCATAAAACGGCGGTGTATCGATCGGGCGGGCCCAGTGCGATTTGGGCGGCTCGAGGTCGACGGTGTGGCAGTCGTCATGGGTGGTGTGGTCGAAATGGCCCGGCTGACAGGCGGCGTTGAAGCGTTCGATGCTCGCCTGCATGGATCCCGGGTCGAGACCGATCTTGCCGGCCAGTTCTCCGAGCGTGTCGGCGCGCTCGGGCGGAAACACCGACGGCATGAACAGGCGGATGGATTTCTCGTCGATGATCACGTGCCCGATCTGATCCGGTTGACCCGCGATCAGCCGGCCCCAGATGGCATAGCGCTTGGGCCAGAAGTCCTCGCCCTCGTCGTAGAAGCGTTGCCCGTTGGCGTTGAGCACCACGCCGAAGGGCACGCAGTCCAGCCGGGTGACAATGCCGCCGTCGAACTTGGGTGCGCGACCATCGATGGCCACGGCGTGGCCCTGGGTCGCATCGCCGACCTGTTCGATGCCGTGGTCCAGCAGCAGACGCAGGATTTCGCCGCGATTGTAGGGCGTGCCGCGAACGAGGAAATTCTTGGCGGCCGGTCCCCAGGCTTCAGCCAGCCATTCCATGTTCGCCTCGAAACCGCCCGAGGCAGCGACGAACGCCCGGGCGGACACGCGTTCGCGCCGGGTGTCGTGCTCGAGGGTGGCGCTTTTAAAACGTCCATTGTGAATCTCGAGATCGACCAGCGTGGTGTCGTAGCGAAAGGCCACGCCCAGCTTTTCGGCGGTTTCATAGAGCGTATTGAGCATGGTCCGGCCGCCGCCCAGGAAGAACGCGTTTGTGCGTCCGAGCGATAGCGTGCCGCCCAGCGAGGGCTGGAAACGCACGCCCTGGGCCCAGAGGAAATCCCAGAGCTCCTTGGATTTCTCGAGCGTCAGCTGGGCGAGTTCGTGATCGGTCTCGCCCTTGGTCACACGCAGCAGATCGTCCCAAAACTCGGCGACCGGATAGGGCCCGGTGAGAATGCCGTTGCCGGCGTCGTGGGCCACCCGCATGTTGCGGGTATGGCGGGTATTACCGCCGCGATAGGTCTTAGGGGCACGTTCGACGACCAGCACGCGCGCTCCGGCGCGAGCGGCCGTAATCGCGGCACAAAGTGCGGCGTTGCCGCCACCGGCGATGAGAACATCCGGGTCAGAGAACGAATGATGGCTGTCGGGCACGAGCGTAGCGACTGCGGATCGATAAGGTATTTATACAATTGTATCCGAAAGAATACAATGCTGTTTCAAGCCTTCGAGACAGCGCGACCGGCGGCATGGCGTGCCGAACGGCCGTTGGTAGCCATCGAGCAACCGAATGGAACGGGGGCAGGTAAGGGAGGCTAGCGCTCGTCGGCGCGGACTAGCGTGCGGATTCGCAAGGGCAGCCGTGCCGAAAAGTCAGGCCGGAGGCGGTCACCTCGCACGTTCGCAGGAACGCGCGGAGTGGCCGCGATGTGACCGGATATCGGCACGGAGATGGTGGGCCCGGCAGGACTCGAACCTGCGACCAAGGGATTATGAGTCCCCTGCTCTAACCAACTGAGCTACAGGCCCCCAAACGACGGCGCCGGGCATTGCGCCCGGCGCGGAACTATAGCGTGTCGTGCCAAGCGCTTGCCAGCACGACACCATCGGACTACTCGTCCAGGAAGCTCTTGAGGAACGTCGCACGCGAGGGGTGGCGCAGCTTGCGCAGCGCCTTGGCCTCGATCTGGCGAATACGTTCGCGGGTGACATCGAACTGCTTGCCGACTTCCTCGAGGGTGTGATCGGTGTTCATGTCGATACCGAAGCGCATGCGCAGGACCTTGGCTTCGCGCGGCGTGAGACTGGCCAGGGTGTTGTGGGTGGCTTCGCGTAGCGACTCGCCCGAGGCCGAATCGTCCGGCGCGACCGCATTGACGTCTTCGATGAAGTCGCCCAGATGCGAATCCTCGTCGTCGCCGATCGGCGTTTCCATCGAGATCGGTTCCTTGGCGATCTTGAGCACCTTGCGAACCTTCTCCTCCGGCATCTCCATGCGCTCGGCCAGCTCTTCCGGCGTGGCCTCACGGCCCATTTCCTGCAGCATCTGGCGAGAAATGCGGTTGAGCTTGTTGATCGTTTCGATCATGTGCACCGGAATACGGATGGTGCGCGCCTGATCGGCGATCGAACGGGTGATGGCCTGGCGAATCCACCACGTCGCGTAGGTCGAGAACTTGTAGCCGCGACGGTATTCGAACTTGTCGACGGCCTTCATCAGGCCGATGTTGCCCTCCTGGATCAGATCCAGGAACTGCAGACCGCGGTTGGTGTATTTCTTGGCGATCGAGATCACCAGACGCAGGTTGGCCTCGACCATTTCCTTCTTGGCGCGACGGGCCTTGGCCTCGCCAATCGACATCTTGCGGTTGATTTCCTTGATGTGATTGACGCTCAGCGCGTTCTCGGCCTCGATCTGGCGGATACGGCCCATCGAGCGCACCAGTTCCTCGCGGCGGGTGGCGATGGTCGACGAATAGCGACGCTTTGCCCGGATGAGCTTGTCCAGCCAGTCTTCGCTGGTGAGGTTGTCCGGCAGCTGGCGAACGAAATCGCGCCGCGGCATACCGGCCTCGGTGACACAGATCTGTAGCATTTCGCGCTCGGTGCTCCGGATATCGAGCATGGTCGTGCGCAGCTGCAGGGTCAGATCGTCGGCGGTCTTGGGCACCAGCTTGAAGCGCATGAAATGCGTAGCCAGCTTGGTGAGCGCCTCTTCGGTGGCCGCGTGTTCGCGACCGTGTTCGTCGAGGGCCTTGACCGCGTCGTTGTGCAGGCTCTTGAGCTTTTTGAACTGGGCCTTCGCTTCTTCCGGGTCCGGGCCGTCGTTGGCCGGGGCCGAACCTTCCTCGTCGTCCTCGTCGTCGCTCGATTCGTCCTCGTTGACGATGGGGTCGCCGGTATCGGGGTCGACGAATCCCACCAGTACGTCGGTCAGGCGCTTGTCGTCGGACTCCACCTGGCTCCACAACTCGAGCAGACGGCCGGTGGTCGCCGGGAAATAGGCGAGCGAGAACATCATCTCTGCCAAGCCTTCCTCGATACGCTTGGCGATACGGATTTCGCCCTGACGGTCCAGCAGCTCGACGGTGCCCATCTCGCGCATGTACATGCGCACCGGGTCGGTCGTGCGGCCGAACTGAGGATCAAGCGCCGCCAGCGTGGCCGCCGCCTCCTCGGCGTCGTCGTCATCGTCCTCGTTGACGGTGTTCTCGTTCATGAGCAGGCTATCGTCGTCCGGCGCGGACTCGTGCACCGTGATGCCCATGTCGCTGATCATGTTGACGATGTCTTCGATCTGCTCGGGATCGACGATATCGTCCGGCAAGGTATCGTTGACCTCGGCGTAGGTCAGGTACCCTTTCTGCTTGCCGTGGGCAATCAATAGCCGAAGCTGAGATTTCTTGTCTTTGCTCATGTGTGATCTGCTGCTCGTGGGGACGTGACGTGCGCTGCGATAACCGTCCATGATACCAATTCGACCGCGCCGCAGCGACTTGAACGGCCATTGGCCCGATTTATCGGCCGTTGGCGGATGCCGATCAGGTCATTTACGTTGTAGCGCACGCCTGAGATGTTCCAGTTCGTGCGCGGCCTCGGCATCCAGTGGCCCGGCGTCCAGTCGCGCCAGTAACGCGTCGTAGCGCTGGCGCATCGACGATCGGGAGCCGGTATCGGCCGAGAGTCGTTCGATCGCCTCGTCGAAGGCCTGGGCGCGCTGTTCGTCGTTGCCCGGCGGGGTGGTGCCCGCAATCTGTTGTAACCGGTCGAAAAACCGATGCTCGCGATAGCGTTCCAGCCAACGCGATACCGGGATAGTTGGGTTGTTCGAGAAAAACTCAATCGCCTGGGTCAATATTTCTGTTCCCTTGGTCCGACTGTCGCGCAGTGCGTCCAGGTCTTTCACGCGGGCGGCCAGGCCCGTGTCGGATAGCAGTAACGACAACGCACGGCTGACCGGCGTAACCCGGATATCGTGGTCTCCCAGTTTTTTATCGGCCGCGCGCGGGGCCTTTGAATGCGCGGCGGAATACATCTGGCGCAGATCGTCGGCGGGCAGACGCGCCAGCTCGGCCAGCTCGCCGATCAGCTCGCTGCGGAAAGCCTCGGGCGGCAACGCATTGATCGGTTCGCGCGCGTTCTCGATCAGCGCGGCGCGCCCATCGGGCGATGCCAGATCGGCGTCGCGTGTCAGTCCCTCGATAAGCACTCGGGAAGCCGGCTGTGCCGCATCGATCGCCCGGGCGAAACGGGCCGGTCCGTCGGGGCCACGCACCAGCGTATCCGGGTCTTCGCCCTCGGGAAGAAACAGAAACCGCACACGCCGGGCGCCGCGCATCACCGGCAGGCTCTGGGCCAGCGCCTTGTCGGCCGCGCGCACGCCCGCCGCGTCGCCATCGAAGCAGAACACCACTTCCTGGGTATGACGAAACAGGGTAGTCAGATGCGACGCCGTGGTGGCCGTACCCAGGGTGGCGACCGCATTGGGAAAGCCGTGCTGGGCGAGGGCGATCACATCCATATACCCCTCGACCACGATCAAGCGCGGCAAATCGCGCAAGGCCTGGCGCGCCTCGAACAGCCCGTACATGTGATCGGACTTGTGGAACAACGGCGTTTCCGGCGAATTCAGATACTTGGCCTTGTCGTCACCCAGCGTGCGGCCGCCGAAAGCGATGGTGCGCCCGCGTGAGTCGCGGATGGGGAACATCAGTCGATTACGAAAGCGGTCGAAATGACCGCCGGAGTCCCGGGCTATCAAAAGCCCGGCCGTCTCGGCCGCGCCGCGGTCGCGCAGGCGCTCGGTCAGGGTGTTCCACCCGTCGGGTGCATAACCCAGCCCGTATTCACGCGCCATCTCGCCGGTCACGCCGCGATCCTTGAGATACTCGATAACCCCCGGGTTGCGCCGCAGCTCGGCGCGGTAAAGTCGGTCGGCGATACGCAGCGCTTCGAATAGCGGGTCGCGCGGCGGCCCGGCACTGGCGCTCGACTGGGCGTCCTGGGGAATGTCCAGACCGGCCGCATGGGCCAGCACTTCGACCGCGTCGCGGAACTCCAGGCGATCGTATTCCATCAGGAAACTGATCGCCGTACCGTGCGCGCCGCAACCGAAGCAGTGATAGAACTGCTTGCTGGGCGATACGGTGAACGAAGGTGATTTTTCGTCGTGAAACGGACAACAGGCCGCGTATTCGCGACCTGTCTTTTTCAGCGGTACCCGCGCGTCTACCAGCGCGACGATGTCGGTACGCTCGAGCAGCTGGTCGATGAAGTCCTGCGGAATACGGGCCATACGCGTGCTTTTCGTCCCCGATCCGAAGGTCGCGGCCGCGCCCGACGCGGGTCAGCCCTGTAAGCGCGCCTTCAGCCGCTGGCTGACGACCGCCATGTCGGCCTGGCCCTGCAGCCGGCCTTTGAGCGTGCCCATCACCGCGCCCATGTCGCGCATCGAAGACGCGTCGTGCTCGGCGATCGCCGACTCGATGGCGCGATCGATCTCGGCTTCCGACAGCTGCGCAGGCTGGTAATGCTCGAGCACGCCGATTTCGGCGGCTTCGGCATCGGCCAGTTCGTCACGGCCTGCATCCCGGTACTGGGTTTCAGCATCGCGACGTTGCTTGATCATTTTCTCGAGCACCGCCAGGATATCGGCATCGTCGAGTTCGGTGCGTTCGTCGACTTCCCGTTGCTTCACGGCCGCCATGAGCATGCGGATAACCGCCAGGCGCTCCTTGTCGCGCGTGCGCATGGCCGATTTCATATCGTCCTGTAGCTGGGCTTTGAGACTCAAGCGAACTCCCTCGTCTGGCGATACGGGCTGGAAAATAAAAACAGCGGCTCGAGGCCGCTGTTCAATACGTCGAAACTGGCAGCGCGCCGCGGCCGACGACTAATACTGACGCGTGAACCGCTGCTGCTCGCGCTGAAGCTTCTTCGCGTGACGCTTGACCGCGGCAGCGCGTTTGCGCTTACGGGTCTGGCAGGGCTTTTCAAAGAACTCGCGACGGCGTACTTCGGTGACAACGCCCGCTTTCTCGCAGCTGCGTTTGAAACGACGCAGGGCGACTTCGAACGGTTCGTTTTCTTTGACGCGTACGCTAGGCATTGAGCAATCACTCTCCGGGAATATTCGGTGTGTCGGGTATCCGGCGGTGGGTGGAATACGCACCCACGCGCTAGAATAGGACGCAGAATCTTAATGGCTGCTTCTGAGTTTTGCAACGACCCTCTATCATTCTCGGTATCGAGAGCTCCTGCGACGAGACCGCGGCCGCCGTTTACCACGGCGAGCAAGGCCTGATCGCGCATGCCCTGCATAGTCAGGTGGCCCTGCACGCCGATTATGGCGGCGTCGTGCCCGAACTGGCATCCAGGGATCATATCCGCAAGATCACGCCGCTGATCGAGCAGGTGCTGGCTGATGCGGGCCAGCCCTCGCTGACCGGTATCGCCTACACGCGTGGCCCCGGCTTGGTCGGGGCGCTGCTGGTCGGCGCATCGGTGGCCGCCGGTCTGGGGATGAGCCGCGCGCTGCCGGTATTGGGTGTCCATCACATGGAAGGACACCTGCTGTCGCCGTTGCTCGAGGACGATCCGCCCGCGTTTCCGTTCGTGGCCCTGTTAGTCTCTGGCGGCCACACCCTGCTGGTTGCCGTCGAGGGCGTCGGGCGTTACCGGGTGTTGGGCCAGAGCCTGGACGATGCGGTCGGCGAGGCGTTCGACAAGAGCGCGAAAATGCTGGGACTGGGTTATCCCGGCGGGCCAGCGCTCGCAGCGTTGGCTGCCGACGGCGACCCGCAGGCCTACGCATTTCCCCGTCCCATGCTCAAGCGGGCCGGGCTGGATCTGTCGTTTTCCGGGCTGAAGACGGCCGTGATGCTCGCGATCAAGGATGCGGCCGGTGCCGAGGCATCGGCGGATATCGCCGCCAGCTTCGAGCAGGCGGTGGTGGACACGCTCACGACCAAATGTCGAAGAGCGCTCCGACAAACGGGCATGGCACGCTTGGTGGTGGCCGGCGGGGTCGGGGCCAATCGTCGGCTGCGCCAGACGTTGACGAAACAGGCGGCGCACGACGGTTTCGGCCTGTATTTCCCGCGCGCCGAGTTCTGTACCGACAACGCCGCCATGATCGCTCTTGTCGGCCATCTGCGCCGCGCGGAGATGTGCTGCGGCCTATCGACGGCCGATGCCAAGCCGCGCTGGTCCCTCGATACCCTGGTTCCGCCGGGCGTACCGGCGTAGCCGGTCAGCTGAGCAGGCCCAGCCATAGCGGCAGGGTGAGCATGGCGAGCAGCGTCTGGCCGGTGATCAGCCCGGCCATGAGATCGCTGTCGCCGCCGAGTTCGCGCGCCAGCACATAGGCCGAGGTCGAGGTGGACATCGCCGTGAACAATAGCGCCACGTCGCGGGTGACCGGATCCAGCCCGAGCAGCAACGCGGCGAGCATCGCCAGGGCCGGCAGCGCGACAAGCTTGATTGCGCTGGCGACCCAGAACGCCCGCCCGGCCCGCATCAGCACCGCCGGACGCAGCGCAACGCCGACGGCCAGCAGCCCCAGCGGTAGGGCGGCGCGGCCCGTCAACCCCAGCAGCGCGTCGCTCCAGCCGGGCAACCCGATCCCGGACAAATTCAGTACGATTCCGGCGATACACGCCAGGATGAGCGGATTGCGCAACAGCTCGAGCACGCTGCGCCACAAGCCAGTGCGCCCGAGTGTGCCGGCTGCGATGAAGCAGCCAACGCAGAGCACGTTCACGGTGGGCACCATGAGCGCGATCGCGACTGCCGAGGCTGTGGTGCCGGCCGCGCCGTGCAGCGCGGTGGCGCCTGCGATGGCCACATAGGTATTGAAGCGCAGCGCGCCCTGAAAGACCGATGTGAAAGCCGGGCCGCTCAGGCGCAAGCGCCAGCGCAGCATCCAAAGGACGGTCGCGAAGACCAGCAGGCTGCCGATCACCACGACCGCCAGCCGCCCGATAGGCACCTCTGCGACTGGGGCAATCGCGAGGGTATGCGTCAGCAGCGCGGGAAATAGCACGTAGTAGATCAGACGTTCGGCCCGGGGCCAGAAATCACCGCCGGGATAGCGCATCCAGCCGAGCGCTGCACCGACGAGTATCAACAGGAACAATGGGCCAAGCGCGTTCTGAACAGCCAGCATGGGCGGGCGGATCCTTGTCTGGATAACAGCTGACGCGGGGCGTGCCCGGTCGACGACGGAGGATTGTGGCATGCACAGATGATTTGCGTCCGGTGCTAAGCTTGCCGCTGCGGGAATAGGCACGCGAGGTGTCGGTCGCTCGGGCCGGCGGATCGCCCGAGGAGGCTGTTTGGACACTATCTTCATCGACGGGCTGAGCGTCGATACGCGTATCGGCGTCTACGGCTGGGAGCGTCGGATTCGCCAGCGTGTCGTCATTGATCTGGCCATGGATTTCGATATCCGGCCTGCTGCGGCGGCCGATGATGTCGATCTGACGCTGGACTACAAATCGGTCGCCAAACGGGTAATCGCCTATGTCGAAGCCGCTGAGTTCCTGCTGGTGGAAACCCTGTCCGAGCGTGTCGCTGAGCTCATTCTGAACGAGTTCCCGGTCGCCCGGGTCTCGCTCAAGCTCAACAAGCCTTATGCGCTGCGCGGTGCGGCCGGCGTGGGGGTGCGCCTGATCCGGAGCCGCAATCCATGACCGCCGTCTTCGTCGGCTTGGGCAGCAACATCCAGCCGCATGCCCACGTACCGCTCGCCTTGCATTTGCTCGAGCGCAGCTTCGGCGCGCTGCAGGTCTCGCCCGTCTATCAGTGTCCGGCGGTCGGATTCGATGGGGAGGATTTCGTCAATCTCGTCGTCGGGTTTGACACCGCCACCGACGTCCATGCACTGCAGGACCAGCTTCGCGATATCGAAGCCGCCTGTGGCCGCGACCGCGCCGAAGCGATGGCCTCCCGGACGATGGATATCGATCTGCTGCTCTACGGCGATCTGATCGTCGACGACGACCGCCTCTGCCTGCCGCGTTCGGATATTGTCGAATACGCGTTCGTGCTCAGGCCGCTTGCCGAATTGGTGCCCGAGTCGGAACACCCGGTGCTCAGACGCAGCTACCGGGCACTTTGGGAGGCGTTCGATGATCCCGGCCAACCCCTGACCGAGATCACGCTTCGGACCAACGAGCCGCTCAGTCGCTAGCCACCAAGCCGGCGGCCGCCGTCGACCGCAATGACCGCGCCGGTCTGGAAATCGTTGCCCATGATCGCCGCGATCGCGCGATAGACATGCTCGGGCGTGCCCGTTCGACGCAGCGGTGTGTCCGCGATGATCGCCTCACGGCAGGCCGGGTCATGCCACGCCTCGAAGCTCAACGGACCGGGCTGGATGACGTTGACCTTGATCGCAGGGGCCAACCGTTTTGCCTGGGACAACGCCAGACTCTGCAGGCCGGCCTTGGTCGCGCAGTACACGTCGTATTCCGAGACGGGCCGGTCCGCGTGGATATCGGTGATATGCACGATATCGGCCGGTGTCGCGGCGGAACCGGTCATCAGCGGCGCGAGCGAGGTGTTGAGCAGATACGGCGCGAGCATGTGAACCTCGAAAAAGGCCTGGAACTGGTCGGCGGCATCCGTCGGGGTGCTGCGGGTCGGCGCGAATGCCGAGGCGTTGTGCACGATGGCGCGCAAGCCGGAGACCACGGCGCCGATGCGCTGCGCGATTGCCAGGCAGCTATCACGATCGCCGAACTCGCCCTGGACCAGTTGCGCACCGCGTGCGGCTAGCCGTTCGATCTCGTCGGTATGGCTGCGATATTGGGCGATCACCGCATAGCCGTCGTCGATGAACCGATGGGCCAGATGTGCCCCGACGTTGCGATTGGCGCCGGTAATCAGGATCTGTTCGTAGTGCTGGGAAGAGGACTCTGTCACGGACAAATCATCGGCCTCGCGGTATAGTTCGACGCCCGTTGGCGGCCCGCGGGCCGTTGCGGTCTTCCAATTCTTGCCGCCTGGTTACGTCTATGGACTGGTATCAGATGTTAGTGCTCGCGATTGTGCAGGGCATTACCGAGTTCCTGCCAATCTCGAGTTCGGCGCACCTCATCCTGGTGCCGCATTTTCTTGGCTGGACGGATCAGGGGCTGGGCTTCGATCTGGCCATGCATCTGGGCACGCTGGTCGCGGTGATCGTCTATTTCCGTCGCGATGTAACCCGACTGCTTACGGCATGGATACAGTCGATGGTCGCAGGCCGCCGGGATGGCGATGTGGCGATGGCCTGGGGACTGGTGCTGGCTACGATACCTGCGGTGATCGCGGGGCTGGCGATCGGCCTGATGGGCGAGGACATGCTGCGCGCGCCCGGCATCATCGCCACCACCAGCATCGTCTTCGGGTTGCTGCTCGGCCTGGCCGATGCCCGGCCTCGGCGCGATCGTGAACCCACGGACCTTGGATGGCGCGAGTACCTTGGCATCGGCCTGCTGCAGGCGGTCGCGCTCATTCCCGGCTCCTCGCGTTCTGGCATGACCATTCTCGGCGGCCGCGCCTTTGGCTTGAGCCGGCCCGCGGCCGCGCGGGTATCGTTCTTCATGGCCATTCCGATCACCGTGGCCGCCATTGCCTTCGAGATCGTGTTGCTGCTGGATGCGCAGACTGCGACGCCGTGGGGTCAGATGGGCGTCGCAGCGGTCCTGGCCTGCGTGAGCGCGATGATCGCGATCCACTACTTCCTGCGCATGCTTCAGTCGATGAGCATGATGGTGTTCGTGGTCTACCGTCTGCTGCTGGGTATTCTGCTGTTCGCGATCTTCGGCTGGTCCGGCTAGCCGGACCAGCGGGCACCGGGCTGGCCCTGATACGGGCCTGAAAGACCGCCCCGCCCGAGCTGAGCCCTCGGCCGTGCAGGGGCGGTTCAGCCGGCGAGCACGTCGGCGATCGCTCGTGTCCGTTCACGGGCCAGTGCCGCGCCGATATCCGCGCCTCGCAGCCCCGCACGCACCAGCGGTTCGGCCGTCACTGCACGTGCTGCTTCGAAAGCGGCGCGCGCCCGGGCCGGCTGCGCATAGTGCCGATATTCGAAGCCCAGGCGGCCTCTGACATCGGCATCGCAAACCGCGAGCAGCGTCTCGAGTCGCTCGGGGCGCCGGAATGCGTCAAGGCCTTCGAAGAGTTTGAGCAGCGTCGCCGGGCGCAGTTCGTACAGCCGATGGATATGGGTATGCCAGCGAGCGGTCAAGCGTCCGGCGTCTCGCAGGGCCTTGGGCACGCCCAGGCGCAGGCTGGCCTGCTCGGCGGGCGCCACGCCGCGCTCTTCGTGGCCATGATGAGCGGGCAGCATGCGCGCTGGGGTCGAAGCCTTGCCGTAGTCATGACACAGCGCGGCATAACGCGCGCTCAGATCGCCACCCGCCGCGGCGACCTGGGCGAGCACGAGCAGCGTGTGCACACCGCTATCGATCTCCGGATGGTGACGAACCGGCTGGATGACACCGAACAGATCGTTCAATTCCGGAAAAAGTCGGGCGAGCGCGCCGGCCCGACGCAGCAGATAGAAGAACAGATGTGGCTCGTCGTGCATGAGTGCACGTTCGCTTTCGGCCCAGACGCGCTCGGGCACGAGATGATCCACCTCGCCGTTGGCGACCATCGTCTTCAGCAGCTCCAGTGTTTCGTCGGCCACCGTGAAGCCCAGTGGCGCGAATCGGGTGTAATAGCGTGCCAGTCGCAACAGACGAACCGGGTCTTCGACGAAGGCCGGCGAGACATGCCGAAGCACGCGTGCCTGGATATCGGCCTGGCCGTCGTGGGGGTCGATCAACCGGCCGTCGTCGCTGCGCGCGATGGCGTTGATGGTCAGATCGCGCCGAACCAGATCCTCTTCCAGCGTCACACCGGGCTCGGCATGAAACACGAATCCGTGATAACCGCGACCGGACTTGCGTTCGGTGCGTGCAAGGGCGTGTTCTTCACGGGTTTCGGGATGCAGAAAGACCGGAAAATCCCGTCCGACCGGCGTATACCCGGCCTGGATCATCTGTTCCGGGGTGGCTCCCACAACCACCCAGTCGCGATCGGCGCCGGGCTGGCCTAGCAGCATGTCCCGGACCGCCCCGCCCACGAGATAGCGTTCCAAGGCTAGCGCCCGAACGCCGGGCCGAACGCCGCGGTCATCGTTGGGCTCATCAATTGAGGCTGCCGGTGTCGGCGTAGTCGGTCTTGACGGTATCCATGCGTGAATCCAGAGGCACGATGGTCTCGTCCAGACGCGCCTGGAAGACCGTCATGTGCGACATCGCGCGCTGGACGTAACCGCGGGTTTCGGTGTAAGGAATATTGGCGACCCAGATGGTCGGGTCCATGGGTTCGCCCGGCAGCCAGCGTTCGATCCGGCCGGGGCCGGCGTTGTAGCTGGCGCTGGCCAGCGCGAGATTGCCATGCCAGCGGTCGAGCATGTCGGCCAGATAGCGGCTGCCCAGCTGAATATTGACTTCCGGTACCGTGAGCGCGGCGCTGCCCGGTGAGGCCGTGCCGAGCTGGCGCGAGACCAGCCGAGCGGTGCCCGGCATGAGCTGCATCAGGCCGACCGCACCCGCCGGCGATCGTACCGCCGGCTGAAACAGCGACTCCGTCCGCATGATCGCGAGCACATACGCCGGATCCAGATCGTTGTCGTCGGCGAAGCGGCCGATGGCATCGCTATAGGGCATCGGGTAGCGAATATCCAGATCGTCCCAGTAATCGGCCTTGGCCAGCGTGATGATCGCTCGCGAATACCATTGCCATTGATAGGCGATGCGCGCGGCCTCGGCCAGGGCGGCGTTATCGAGCCCGTCGATGAGCGCGTTCCATTCGAGTCCGGCCTGATGGTCGCGCCCCAGCGCACGCAGCTCCTCGGCACGGGCCAGCGCCGGGCGCGCACGCACGCGCGCCGCAGCGGCCGCATCGGCGGGCAGCGGGCGTTCGTTGAGGCTGTACTGGCGATCCAGCGCATCTGCGGCGAGATAACCGTGATAGGAGCGTTCTCGAGACAGCGGCTCGAGAATCGCCTGTGCTTGCGTGTCCTGTCCCATTTCGAAAAGCGCGCGTCCGTGCCAGTAGCGCCACTCCTCATCGGCGCCGATATCGGCCGGCAAATCCCGGATCGCCTCGACCACCAGCGGCCATCGCTGTTGATAGATCGCCGACCGAATCTCCCAGCCCAGAGCGTGGCCGTCGTCGGCCATGCGCGCATGGTCGATACGTGCAAACCAGGCCAGCGCCTGGGCCTGATGGTTCTGGGCGTACAGCAGCGCCACATAGCGCTTCATCTCGTAGCGCTGCTCGGCGTCCAGATCCATCCGTTCGGCAAGCACGGGCAGCAGGTCGGCGGCCGTGTCCAGATCCGACAGCGCCAGACGCTTGAAGGCATGGACCGCGACATCGGCATCCAGCGAACGATCGGCGTTGGCGAGCTGGCGTGGCGATTGCGACACGGCCAGCCACTGGTCGATCGTGGCGGTCTGTGGGCCGGGCATCTGTTTGGCGAGATAGCGGGCCAGACCGTACTGGCCTTCGATGACGGCCAGTCGCGCCCGGCGCCGGATCTCGTCAGGACCGAGCAGGCCCTGGTCGTCGAGCCAGGCGAATACGGGGTCGCAGGCATCGGGCTGGCTGCGGCCGACCCGCCAGAGATCCAGCGCCTGGGCGCGCGGATTCATGCCGAGCCGGATCTGCGCATTGATCCTGCGACAGGTGGCAGCGGTCCCCTCGTCGGCGCCGCTGTTGTCCAGCACCGCTTGCCAGCGGCCGCGCCGCGCGAGGCTGTTCAGCCAGTGACGACGCAGACTCACCGCCGGCGGCAGATCGGGGTTGGCCGTGACGAACCCGCGGATTTCGTCGTCCAGAGACGGACCGGCATCGTGGTCCAGCCGATACCGCAGGTCGGCTGCGCTGATGTAGTTGTATAACGGATACGACTGGAGTTGGGCCAGTGCAGCCTGCTCGCTGTCCAAACGGCCCTGCTGGGCTGCAGCGAGCGTGTCGAGGAACAGGCTGCGTTGGGCCGGCGTTGCGGCCGTGGCCAGGCTGGCGCAAAGCCACAGGCCGGCAAGCAGAACTATACGCATGGCGTATCGATGGCGAAGGCGGAACATGTGCAGGCAGTGTACCGCAGCAGACGCCGCGGACTCAGGGTCGCCCAGCACGTCGCCCGGCGCGGATGGCGCCGGCTCAGAGCGTTGCGGTGAAGCTGTCGTCGTCGATATTGAAGGCCGGCTCTCCGGCCAGCAGGGTCACGCCCGACGGATCGCAGTTCATGACCGCCTCGCGCAGCATGTTGATCGCCTTGGGCCGCGGGAAGCTCTTGCGCCAGGCAATCGCAATCCGACGGGTCGGAGCGGTGCCGGCGAACGGACGTGTCTCGAGCAGATTCGAATCGTGCGCCAGCCCCGGTATCGAAGAGCGCGGCAGCACGGTGATACCGAGGCCGCTGGCGACCATGTGGCGAATGGTCTCGAGGCTGGAGCCGGCCTGCGACTGCCGGGTTTCCTCTCGGTCGCGACAGTCTTCGCATAGCGACAGGACCTGGTCGCGGAAACAGTGGCCTGGACCGAGCAGCAACAGATCTTCGGTCGCCAGATCGTTGGCCTCGATCTGCGTACGCGAGGTCCACGGATGGTTCTGGGGCATGACCACCACGAACGACTCGTCGTAGAGCGCCCAGGTCGACAGGCTGGGTACGTCGAACGGCATGGCGATGATGACCGCATCGAGTTCGTTGTTGCGCAGCTGCTGGGTCAAGGTGCCGGTGAAATTCTCTTCGATGATCAGCGGCATGTCCGGTGTGGACTCGCGCAGCTTGGGAATGAGGTGGGGCAGCAGATAGGGGCCGACCGTATAGATCACGCCCAGGCGCAGCGCGCCCTTGAGTTCGTCGCGGCCCTGTTCGGCGACCGCCTCCAGTGCGCTGACTTCACCGAGCACGCGATAGGCCTGCTCGATCACGCGGCGTCCGATCGGCGTCACCCGGGCCTCGCCGCGATTGCGTTCGAACACGGTCACGCCGAGCTCGCCTTCGAGCTTCTTGACCGCGACCGACAGCGTCGGCTGGCTTACGAACGCCCGCTTGGCGGCACGGCCAAAATGCCGTTCCTTGTCCAGCGCGATCAGGTAGCGTAGTTCGGTCAGGGTGATATGCATCGGATACGAAGTATCAGGCGGTCGAAAGGCCGAGCCAGTCCTGGGGCTTGAGATAGGTCTCGTACAGCGTGGCCTCGGGGCTGCCCGGGTCCGGCTGATACCCATATTGCCACGATGCAACCGGTGGCATTGACATCAGGATGGACTCGGTGCGTCCGCGCGATTGCAGGCCGAACAGCGTACCGCGGTCATAAACGAGATTGAACTCGACATAACGGCCGCGTCGATACAACTGGAAATCCCGCTCGCGCTGGCCGTAGGTCTGCGCGCGGCGTTTTTCGACGATCGGTGCATAGGCGTCGATGAAGCCTTGTCCAACGTCGCGTACGAAGGCGAAGCTGTCGGTAAAACCCAGCTCGTCGAAGTCGTCGAAGAACAGTCCGCCCACACCGCGGGTTTCGTCCCGATGCGGCAGATAGAAGTATTCGTCGCACCATGTCTTGAAGCGTGGATACAACGACGCATCGTGGGCAGCGCAGGCCGCTTGTGCTGCGGCATGCCAGGCCACAGCGTCCTCGCGGTAAGGATAGTACGGCGTCAGATCGAAGCCGCCGCCGAACCACCAGACCGGTGCTTCGCCGGGCCGTTCGGCAACGAAGAAGCGGACGTTGGCATGGGCCGTCGGCGCATAGGGATTGCGCGGATGTGCCACCACCGACACGCCGGTGGCAATGAACGACCGACCGGCCAGCTCCGGTCGGCGAGCCGATGCCGACGCCGGCAGGTTGTCGCCGGTCACGCGAGAGAAATTTACACCGGCGCGCTCGAAGGTGCTGCCCTCGGTCAGCACTCGGGTGTCGCCGCCGCCGCCCGCCGGCCGCTGCCAGGTATCGATCAGAAACTCGGTATCGGGCTCGAGCGCGGTGAAGCGCTCACAGATATGATCCTGCAACTCGCGGAAATAGGCGATCACCGCGTCCGGGTCGATACACTGATCCGACATGGGCTAACCGCGCAGGATATGGCCGCTGACCATGTCCCGTATCTGGGAGGGCGTACCCGGATGATCGGGGAGGCCGCCAAGGATGAAATCCACGGCCGAGCTGCCGAATCGGGCCCTGATCTGCCAGGCCGACCGGGCCGGCGGATGACCGGACAGGTTGGCGCTGGTCGATACCAGAGGCCCGCCGAAGGTGCGCGAAAGCGCGGCGGTCAGCGCATGATCGGTCTGGCGGAGCGCGATGGTGTCGTGGTCGCCGGTCAGCCACCAGGGCGTATCGTCATGCGCGGGTAACAGACAGGTCACCGGAGCCGGCCAGAAGGCCACGGCCGCATGCCAGGCATCAGTGGCACCGGGGTCGACAAACGGGGCCAGATCGTCGGGCTCGGCCCCGACCACGATCAATCCCTGGGCAGGATCGCGTCGCTTGAGTTCGATGACCCGCAGCACGGCTTCGGGCTGGAGCGGATCGCACGACAGCCCCCAGACACCTTCGGTGGCATGCGCGACCACGCCGCCGGCTCGCAGCACCCGCACGGCGCGCGCCAGTCGATGGGTGGAGGGCAGAGTCGGATTCATCGGCATCCCGTCGTTTCGGTGCAAAAATGCGAGGCGCGCGTATCGTCGGCCCGATCAGGAGCCGGACTTGTCATCCGATCCGGCCGAGGTCTTGCGCTTGGCGGGCGTGCGCTTGGCGGCCGGTTTTTTCGTCGAGCCAGACTTCGCAGCCTTCGGCTTGGTCTTGGCCTTGGCCTTGGCCGTATCCTTGGTCGTGCTTTTCGCGGTTTTGTCGGCGGTCTTTTTAGACGCTGTCTTGCGTCCGCGCTTTTTCTTCTCGGGCGCCTTGGCAATGATGTCCTGACACTGCTCGAGGGTCAGCGATTCGGGCTCCACGTCCTTGGGCACGCTGGCGTTCTTCTTGCCGTCGGTGATGTATGGGCCGAACGGGCCGTGCTGCACTTTGATGCCTTCGGCCTCGAAGTGCTTGATCAGTTTCTTGGCGTCGGCTTCCTTCTTGGCAGCGACCACTTCCTTCGCGCGTTCGGGCGTAATGGTGTAGGGGTCGTCCTCCTTGAGCGAGGCGAACTTCTTGCCGTAACGCACATACGGGCCGAAGCGGCCGATATTGGCCACCATCGGTTCGCCCTCGGGCGTTTCGCCCAGATCCCGCGGCAGGTTGAACAGATACAGCGCTTCGTCGAGCGTGATCTTGTCCATGTCCTGGCCCTTGCGCAGGCCGGCGAACTTCGGCTTTTCCTCGTCGTCCTTGGTGCCGATCTGCACGAATGGGCCGTAGCGGCCGATACGCACGATCACCGGCTTGCCGGACTTCGGATCGGTGCCCAGCTCACGCGCCTGGGCGACTTCCTCGCGCGACAGATCCTGCTTGGACTCGATCTGCTCGGAGAAGCGGTCCCAGAATTCGCGCAGCAGCGGCTGCCACTTCTCTTCGCCGCGGGAGACCGCGTCGAGCCGGTCTTCCAGCTTGGCGGTGAACTCGTAGTCCACGTAGCGGGTGAAGTGGTCGGTCAGGAACTTGTTGACGATCTTGCCCAGCGGCGTCGGCATGAAGGCCTTGCCGTCCATCTCCACGTATTCGCGATCCTGCAGGGTGGAGATGATCGAGGCATAGGTCGACGGCCGGCCGATGTCGTATTCCTCGAGGGTCTTCACCAGCGCGGCTTCGGTGAAGCGCGGGGGCGGCTCGGTGAAATGCTGGGTCGGCACGATCTGCTGCAGCGCCAGCATCTCGTTTTCTTCGAGATGCGGCAGGCGCTTGTCGGAATCGTCGTCGGACTTGTCGTCGTCCTTGCCCTCCTTGTAGACCGACAGGAAACCCGGCTCGCGCAGGGTTCGGCCGGAGGCCCGGAACAGGTGCCTGCCGTCGGCGTCGGCGGCCAGGTCGGCCGAGACGGTATCGAACAGCGCGTGCACCATTTGGCTGGCGACCGTGCGCTGCCAGATCAGCTCGTACAGCCGGAACTGGTCCGAGGACAGCGACGTCTTGATCTCTTCCGGAATGCGCGCGCTGGCGGTCGGGCGGATGGCCTCATGGGCCTCCTGGGCATTCTTCGACTTGGTCTTGAAGGTTCTGGGCGCGTCGGGGAGATTTTTCGCCCCGTAGCGACGCCCAATCATGTCCCGCAGCTCGGCGATGGCGTCATTGGCCAGGTTCACCGAGTCGGTACGCATATAGGTGATCAGGCCGGTGGCTTCGCCGCCATCGACCGATACGCCTTCATACAGACTCTGGGCCGTACGCATGGTGCGCTTGGCGGTGAATCCGAGCTTGCGCGCGGCTTCCTGTTGCAGCGTGGACGTGGTGAACGGCGGCGCCGGATTGCGCTTGCGCTGTTTCTTTTCAACCTTGGCGACGCGCAACTGGCCGTTTGCGGCCTTGGTCAGCGTCTCGAACGCCTCGTCGGCGCTGCCCTGATTATTGACCGTGAACTGCTCGACCTTCTCGGCGTTGAGCTGGCTCAGGCGCGCAGTGAACGGTATGTCGTCCTTGTCGACCTGGGCCTCGATCTTCCAGTACTCCTGGGGAACGAACGCTTCGATCTCGGCGTCACGCTCACAGATCAGGCGCAGGGCAGGGCTCTGGACACGACCGGCCGACAGGCCGCGCTGGACCTTGCGCCACAGCAGCGGCGACAGGTTGAAGCCGACCAGATAATCCAGCGCGCGGCGGGCCTGCTGGGCGTTGACCAGATCGTCTGATATCTCGCGCGGGTTGGCCACGGCCGAACCTACGGCCTTCTTGGTGATCTCGTGAAACACGACACGGGCGACGTGCTTGTCGCCGATCAGGCCGCGTTCGCGCAGCAGCTCGAGCAGATGCCAGGCAATGGCTTCGCCTTCGCGATCCGGGTCAGTGGCCAGCAGCAGGGAATCGGACTTCTTCAGACTCTTGACGATCTTGTCGACGTGTTTGACGTTGCGATCGATCACGTCGTAGCGCATGGCGAAGTCGTGCTCGGTATCGACCGCGCCTTCCTTGGGGATCAGATCGCGCACGTGTCCGTACGAGGCCAGGACCTCGTAGTCCTTGCCCAGATATTTTTCGATCGTCCGGGCCTTTGCCGGCGACTCCACGATGACGAGATTGCGGCTCATCGACTCACGCTGATGGGATGGAATGTCTGCGCCTGAATGACGGCGCGCTGCACACTAGCACAGCCTTTGAAGCATGCGCGAGCGTGTTACGTCAATGTTCGGCAGGCCGGTGACGCAGAGCGTCAGTCTGGAATAGTCGGCCGAACAGCGGCTGAATCAGTGGGCCGCGCCGGGCGATTCGGCGTGGATCATGGCCTCCATGCGCGCATAGGCCTGGTCGTGACCGGTCGAGGAGAGCACCATCATCACGACCCACTTGAGCTGCTCGATCTCGGCGCCTTCGAAGGCATCCTCGGCCAGTGCCATGAGCCGATCGATGACGATCTCGCGGGCCGTGGCCGACAGTACGCCCGACTGCTGGAGAAAAGCCAGAAAGCCGCGGCATTCGGCGTCGAGGACGTGCATCTCGGCTTCCGAATAGACCCGGATCGCATCCTCGCTCGGGGTTGCAGCCAGCGCCTGGCCGGCGGGATCGGTGGCACGGATCCATGCGAAGGCGTCATCGATCTCGTCGGGAAAGAAACCGGCTTCGTCGAGGTCGTCCCGGATGTTGGCCGCATGTTCGGCGTCTGCCAGAGAGAAGTTCTCGAACAGATACAGCAGGACGTCGAGCAGGTTTTCGTTCATGAGCACAGGTCCGTTGTTGAACAGTCCTCGCCGGTAAATGGTCCGGAGCGTCAGACGACCCGGCTGTAGGCACCGCCCGGGGTGGTGACCACGTGTCCTTCCAGCTCCAGAATGAGCAGCGTCGATGATACCGCATCTGCCGACCAGCCCGTCCGTGCGATCAGTTCGTCGATCCGCGCAGGGGCGTGGCCGAGCGCTTCGAGCAGCACCCGGTGGTCATCGTCGGCGATTGCCGCATCCGCTTGATCGCATTGACGATCCGGCGACTGACCCGGTTCGCGCTCCGCGGGTGCCGACGCGCGGAAGCCGGGCAGCACGCCGGCGATATCCTCGAGTATGTGCTCGGTCGTCTCCACCAGTTTTGCGCCATCCCGGATCAGTTGATGACAGCCGCGAGCCAATGGGTTGTGAATCGAGCCGGGCAGGGCGAAGACGTCGCGCCCGGCTGCGGCCGCCATGCGGGCGGTGATCAGCGAGCCTGACGCACGGGCGGCCTCGATCACAAGTGTTGCCGAGCACAGACCGGCGATGATGCGATTCCGGCGCGGGAAATTGCCGCGTATCGGCTGGGTGCCGAGCGCGAATTCGCTGAGCAGCAGCCCGTCGGCCGCAATCCGCTCGGCCAGCGGCTTGTTAATGGCCGGATAGACGCGGTCCAGCCCCGTACCGCATACCGCGATGGTCATGCCGTCGGCCGCCAGCGCGCCTTCATGGGCGGCGGCATCGATGCCGCGTGCCAGGCCCGACACCACGACCAGCCCGGCGGCGGCCAGTGCGCCGCCGAATTCGCGCGCCGCGTCCAGCCCCGCCGGGGTCGGGTTGCGGCTGCCCACGATCGCAATCGCGGGGTAGCGCAGCAGGTCCGTGTCGCCGTTGGCAAACAGCCAGAGCGGTGACGGGTCGAGCTCGGCCAGCGCCTGGGGATAATGCGGATGTTCACGGCTTATCAGCTCGTGGTGAGGCTCGGCCAACCACTGCTCGGCCTCGACCAGGCGGGGGTTGTCGCGGCTCGCACGGGCCGCGAGCACCGCGCGCGGAACGCCGAGTTCGCGCCACGCGCTATCGCCAGCGGCAAGCGCAGAGGCCGGGGTGCCGAACCGTTCGATCAGGCGCGCGGCGAACGTGGGCCCGATGCCCGGAATACAGGCCAGTTGCAGCCAGTCGCGCCGACTCATCGCGGCTGCTGTGTGCGCTTGGCGTGGAGCGAGCCCATGAACACTCAGGCCTGCGGGGCCGCGACCGTATCGCCGACATGAACCGCACGTTGTGCCCGCATGATCAATGCGAAACTCACCCGGGCATCGGTCTTGAACACCATCAACTGGCCCGATTGCAACGGCGGTAACTGAACCTGGCCGCCCTTGACCGGGTCGCGCACGACACGGCCGGCTTCGAATATATCCAGCACATGACCGCGTTCGATGCCGTCGTCTTCTCCCACGTCCAGCGTGACCACCTGGTACTGGCCGACCGCGGCGACACCGTCGTACACCGAGATGATGCGTCCGTCGACCGGCGCCCCGGGCGCATGCGGATAGAAATGCCGCACCAGATCCTGCTGTTCGAGCGGTAACAGGCGATCGCCTACCAGCGCTTCGCGGTAGCTGCGGGTGATCCGGCCGGTGGACACCGTATCGAATGTATCGATATCGATCTCACCGACCGGGACCGCCTGGCGCCCCAGAATCTCGCCGTTGACCGGATCGGTATACGGACCGCTGTCGCGTACGAGGCTGTAGCTTTCCGTAGGCGCGCCGTCGAGGTCGATATCGCGGATATAGACTGTAGTGCCCTTGCCGCCGACCAGATGCTCGTCGACAAACGACACGACATAGGGCGCTGCGTTGATCTGTTTGGCCGATACCAGCCGCGGGCCTGTGAGAAAGGCGCGGATTGCGTCCAGGGGAATGGTGGCGATGTTGTCGAGCGGTTGCTCGCGCACGTGCGGCGACAGGCGCTCGGTGCGCGCGCGGGCCAGCATGGGCTGGCCGTCGGCGCTGCGCGTGAGTATCAGCACTTCGCCAGGGTAGATCAGATGGGGGTTGGCGATATCGGGGTTGTCGTCCCAAAGCTGGGGCCAATACCAGGGATCCCGCAGGTAATATCCGGCAATCGCCCAGAGCGTGTCACCCGGTTTGACTACGTACCGCAGCGGCGCATCGGCGCGCATGTGGGCGTCGAGATCGGCGGCGTTCAGCTCGGGCAGCGCGCGCGCTGCCAACGGCTGGGCAGTCGGCGGGTCGATCACGGGCTGCACGTTGTCGACCGGCGCGGCCGGTCGGCTGGCGCAGCCGGCCAGCAGCGCGATCGAAAACATGCCCGCTACCAGCCCGCCAAGCCTCGGCGTCCGATCCAAACCGTTATACTCTCGCATCCAGGACGCGCCCCCTTCTGTTGCATGGCCGCTTCGATGTCGTCATCGGATCGTCGGCCGGCCCCGCGCATCGCATCGCCGGGGCCGTCGATCGGGGCCCGGTCAATTTTGCGACGCGTTGAAAACGACAGAGTATGGCGATTCTAGAGATTTTGCATTTCCCCGATCCGCGGCTCAGGGAGGCCACCAGCCCGATCTCGACATTCGATGATGCGCTATCGCGCTTTATCGACGACATGTTCGAGACCATGTACGACGCCCCGGGCGTGGGGTTGGCGGCGACCCAGGTCGGGGATACGCGCCGCGTGGCCGTCATGGATTGCTCGGACGACAAGACTGAGCCTCTGGTGATGTGCAACCCCGAGATTCTCTGGGCCGAGGAGCTGGAGACCGTCGATGAAGGCTGCCTGTCGGTGCCGGAGCATTACGACCGGGTAAAACGCTACGCGCGTCTGCGTTTTGCCGCTCAAGACCGGCACGGCGAGCGCTATGAGATGGACGCCGAGGGCCTGCTGGCCCAGTGTGTTCAGCATGAGCTGGCTCATCTGGACGGGGGGCTGTATATCGACCAGTTGTCGCGTCTCAAGCGCGAGCGAATACGGCGCAAACTGGCCAAGGCCGCGCGTCAGTCCGAAGCTGAAAAGGCCGGCGGCTGAGCGAATGTGATGCCCATGAATATCGTCTTTGCCGGCACTCCCGAATTCGCCGTACCGTGCCTGGAGGCCATCGCAGCCAGCGGGCATCGCCTGGTGGGTGTGCTCACCCAGCCGGATCGGCCGGCCGGCCGGGGGCGCCGTCTGGCCGCCTCACCGGTCAAGCAGCGCGCGCTTGAATTGAACGTGCCCGTACAGCAGCCGGAATCGCTCAAGAACGCGCATGCCTTTGGCGAACTCGCCGCCCTCGAGCCGGACCTGATCGTGGTCGTGGCCTATGGTCTGCTGCTGCCGAAAAAGGTGCTGGCATTACCGCAATACGGCTGCATCAATGTGCACGCCTCGCTGTTGCCGCGCTGGCGTGGGGCCGCGCCGATCGCGCGTGCCATTCTGGCCGGCGACAGCGAAACCGGTGTGACGCTCATGCAGATGGCCGCGGGCCTGGATACCGGGCCCATGATCGTGCGTCGCGCCGTGCCCATCGACGGAGACACTACCGCCGGCACGCTGCACGACACGCTCGCCGAGGTGGGCGCGAAGGAGCTGGCGGATTTTCTGGGCCAGCTCCCGGACGGGGTGCACGCCGAGCCGCAGGACGAGTCCCAGGCCTGCTATGCCCATCGCCTGGACAAGGCCGAGGCGGCCATCGACTGGCGTCGACGTGCCGATGAAATCGTGCGGGCGGTGCGTGCGTTCGTGCCGTGGCCGGTGGCGCATGCGCGTCTGGATGGCCAGCCGGTGCGCTTCTGGCGTGCCACAAACGCCCCGGCTACCGGCGATACAGCCGAGCCGGGTACGGTCGTTGCGGCGAGTGCGAAGGGGATCGATATCGCCACCGGGGCCGGTACGCTGCGAATCCAGGAGCTGCAATTGCCGGGCAAGAAGCGCATGGATGCGGCCGCGGCAGTCAACGGTCGTGACTGGGTCGGTCGCCGTTTTGAATAAACACCGACGCCACGCGGGCAACGACATCGCCGACGGCGCGGCCTCGCGCGCCCGGGCCGCCCGGATCGTCGCTGCGGTGATGAACGACGGGCGCAGTCTCGATGCTGCGCTTGCTGAGATCGCGGCCGATCCGGGCGCCGGCGATCGCGGGCTGGTGTCGGCCATGGCCTATGGCGTATTGCGCGACTACCGAGCGCTGGACGCGCGGCTTGCGCCACGGCTGTCGCGCAAGCCGCAACCGCTTTTGCGCGCGCTGCTGCTGGTCGGTCTCTACCAGCTGGAGTCCATGCGGGTGCCACCGCATGCAGCCGTGCACGCCACCGTCGCGGCGAGTGCCGTGCTCAAGCTCGGCAAGGCGCGCGGCATGGTCAATGCGATTCTGCGCGGCCATCAGCGTCAGGCCGCGGCCGCGGGTAACGATGAGGCCGGCCCGGGGGTGCGCTATAGCTATCCGGATTGGCTGGTCGAACGGATTCGCACCGACTGGGGCGGCCAGTGGCCAAACGTGCTCGCCGGCGGCAATCGGCCGGCGCCCATGCACCTGCGTGCCAACGCGCGCCACGGCGATCGCTTTGTTGCCATGCGTGCGCTGGTCGAGGCCGGCCTGCACAGCGAGGCTGCCCGTGTATGCGACAGCGTGCTCACGCTCGATACGCCGATTGCCGCCGCCGAGCTGCCGGGATTCGCCGACGGGCGCATCTCGATCCAGGACGGCGCGGCGCAGCTGGCCGCCGTGCTGGTCGGCGCGCGCGACGGTGATCGGGTCCTGGATGCCTGTGCGGCGCCGGGCAACAAGAGCGCGCATCTGCTGGAGCGGGCCGATATCGATCTGTTGGCGCTGGATATCGACGCCCAACGGCTGGCTACGCTCAACCAGACGCTTGCCCGGATCGGGCATACCGCCAAGGTCGAGACGGCCGACGCCGCCCGGCCCGAGGTCTGGTGGAATGGCCGTGCTTTCGATCGCATCCTGCTGGATGCGCCGTGCAGCGGCACCGGCGTGATCCGTCGCCATCCCGATATCAAATGGCTGCGTCGGCCGGCAGATATCGCCGCGGCCGCCGAGCGCCAGCTCGCTCTGCTGGAGGCAATGTGGCCCACACTCGCGCCGGGCGGCCGGCTGGTCTATGCGACCTGTTCGATTTTGCGTGCCGAAGGCGTCGATGTGGTCGATACATTTCTCGCGCGTACGGCCGATGCGCACGAGCACGTCATCGATGCGCGCTGGGGGTTTGCCGAACGCTACGGGCGACGCATCGCGCCTGGCATGCACGGCTTCGACGGGTTTTATTACGCCGTACTCGAACGTGGCTCGGCTTGACGGGCGCCGGTATTACGTAGCATTACGGAGTTGAATCGATTGCGCACAACCGCACGCTTGGTCGGGTACTGATTCATCGACCGAACTGGAGTTGTGATGAGCGACGAACTCAAAGGCAAGAAGATTGCATTCTTGGCCACGAACGGTTTCGAGTACTCCGAGCTGACTCAGCCGTGGGACGAAATCAAGGCCGCAGGCGCTGATGTCGAACTGATCTCGCTCGAATCCGGCAAGATTCAGGGCGAAAGCGGCGGCGAGCCGAAGGGCGATCCGAAACCGGTCGACAAGACCGTCGATCAGGTCTCGGCCGGCGACTACAACGCACTGGTGCTGCCGGGCGGCCTGGCCAATCCGGATACGCTGCGTACCAACGACAAGGCCGTATCCTTCGTGCGCGATTTCTTCGCCCAGCACAAGCCGGTCGGGGCCATCTGCCACGCGCCGTGGGTGCTGATCGAGGCGGATGTGGTCAACGGCCGCACGCTCACGTCGTTTCCCTCGGTACAGACCGATCTGAAAAACGCTGGTGCAACCTGGGTCGACCGCGAGGTCGTCTGCGACGAGGCGCTGGTGACCAGCCGTACCCCCGATGATCTCGACGCGTTCTGCGCCAAGATGATCGAAGAGATCGCCGAAGGCAAGCACGAAGAACAGACCACCTGATACCGTATAGGCGTCCAGCGGCGGCAGGGACCAGGGCCAGATGCGTTGGCGCCTGGAAACTGCCCGCTATATGTCGATCCGGCTCTCGTTGCAATGAGGGCCGGATTTTTTTTGCCCGGTCGCCCGGTCTCACACCGTCCGGCGATGCACGCCAGCCGGACGCGTCGCAGCAACGCCCGGGCCGTCGGATCTGCCACGGGTACGCGCTACGCGCCGATGCCTCCGTTCTGGTGCCGGGTGTGACGACGCACACCCGCCGGCCGAAGCCCGCCGGGGTTGAGCCTGGGTCGGCGCGGGCTCCTGGCCGGACCGTTCGTGGCATGCCGTGCGCCAGCACGTCGACCGCAGGGTAAGCGAAGACGGGATGCGACAGCGCCCGGCCCGGCGTCGCGATCGCTCGACATTCAGCTAGCGGACATGGGCCGGGTCTGGGACGGTCCTAGAACGGACGTTCGATCCGAACGCCACGGAATCGATTCCAGGGGATCGGCGAGGGGCCCGAGGTGCCGGCACCGGCCGTACGTCGTGGCGTATTTGGCTCGCGTCGATCGGGACTCGCCGCGGAGTTCAGTCGTCCAGGGCGTAATCGATGGTCGTGACTACGCGCACTTTCTTGACGTCGGGCGTATAGCTGTCCAGATCCTCGATCGAGAAATAGCCCTGCGTCGCGCTGCGTATCTGGCCGACATCGCTACCGGAGTCCTCGGCGAATTGCCGCGCGGCGGCTCGGGCATCGGCCGTGGCGGCGGCGATCATGTCGGGCTTGATGGCTTCCAGTCCGGTGAACAGGAACTCGGTACGGTAGTTGTAGTTGGGCGACAGCAGCACGCCCTGTGCGATCAGTGAACCCACCCGCGGCATGGCGTTCTTGACGGCGGAGATCTTGGCGGTGCGCACGAGCACGGTGGCTTCGGCCGAATAGCGATCTTCCGGGCGCTGATTACCGTAGTTGTTGGCGTACTGGTCGGTGACCTGAGGGGAGGTCAGACTCACTTCCTGGGCATCGAAACCAGCGTCTCGAAGGAACGCCCGAATGACCGCTGCCTGGGTATCGACCTGTCGCTGGACGCTGTTCAGGTCGTTGCCGGTCACGGTGAAGTGCAACGGCCAGAGTGCGAGATCGGCCGGTACCTGACGTTCGGCCAGGCCCTTGACGGTGACCGTGCGGTCGGCCGATTTCCAGCTCACCGCCGCGCTGTTGAGATAGCTGCCGCCCAGCACCAGGCCGACGGCGACGAACAGGCCCAGAACGGCCGCGGCCAGAACGTTGTTGTGCATGGACCGACTCCGGTAGCGCGCCTGCAACCGGTCAGCGGTAGATCGGGTCTCGAACCACCACGCCGCGCTCGGCGAGAAAACCCTTGGCCTGTTGAATAGTATAGGTGCCGAAATGGAAGATCGAGGCCGCCAGTACCGCGTCGGCTGCGCCGATCTCGAGACCGTCGTGCAGATCCTCGAGGCTGCCGACACCGCCCGAGGCGATGACCGGTACATCGACCGCGTTGGAGATCGCCCGGGTCAGCTTGAGATCGAAGCCGGATTTGGTACCGTCCTTGTCCATGCTGGTCAGCAGCACTTCGCCGGCGCCCAGCCCGACGAGCTTGCGGGCCCATTCGATGGCATCGATACCGGTGGACTTGCGTCCGCCGTGGGTGAATATCTCCCAGCGCGGCGGTTCGTTCTTCTTGGCCACGTTCTTGGCGTCCAGGGCGACCACGATGCACTGAGATCCGTAGCGATAGGCGGCTTCACGTACGAAATCGGGGTTGGAGATCGCCGCGGTGTTGATCGAGACCTTGTCGGCACCGGCCGACAGCAGTCGGCGTACATCCGGCAAGGATCGCACGCCGCCGCCCACGGTCAGGGGAATGAACACTTCGCCGGCGACGCGCTCGACCACGTCCATCAGCGTACCGCGATCCTCGTGGCTGGCACTGATGTCCAGAAACACCAGTTCGTCGGCGCCCTGTTGATCGTAGCGCCGCGCGATCTCCACCGGATCGCCGGCATCCTTGATCTCCAGGAACTTGACGCCCTTGACGACGCGGCCCTTGTCGATATCCAGGCAGGGGATGATGCGTTTGGCCAGGCTCACGCCGAGCCTCCGCTGCGCTGCTGGCGATAGTTGACCAGCTGGCGTGCCGCGGCGAGGTCTATCGTGCCCTCGTAGAGCGCGCGGCCGATGACCGCGCCGGCCACGCCGTCGCTGACGGCGCCGAGCAGGGCTTCGATATCGTCGATGTTGGTCACCCCGCCCGAGGCGATGACCGGAATGGTCAGTTCCGCAGCCAGGGCACGGCTGGCCTGCACGTTCACGCCCTGCATCATGCCGTCGCGGCTAATGTCGGTATGGATGATCGCGACCACGCCGTCGGCCTCGAACTGCTGGGCCAGGTCAGCCACCGTGTGGTTGGACAGCTTGGACCAGCCGTCGGTGGCGACCATGCCGTCGCGCGCATCCAGACCGACGATGATCCGCCCGGGAAATTCGACGCCCACGTCGGCCACGAAATGCGGCTCCGAGACCGCCCGCGTACCGAGAATGACGAACTCGACGCCGCGCTCCAGATACGTCTCGATAGCGGCTTCGTCGCGGATGCCGCCGCCGACCTGAACCGGAATCCGGCCGGCCGCGGCCACGATCTCGCCGATCACCCGGTCGTTGACGGGGTAGCCAGCCTTGGCGCCGTCGAGATCGACCACATGGATCCGGTCGGCGCCGGCTTCACACCAGCGCCGGGCCACCGCCACCGGGTCGTCGTCGAACACGGTGACGTTCTTGTCCATATCGCCCTGGCGCAGGCGTACGCACTGGCCGTTCTTGATATCGATCGCGGGGATAAGTAGCACGCCGGAATTCCTCGTCTACGGCTGGGATGAATGAGACATGCGATATGCGCAGGTCGAATGGGTCAGGCGCTGCCGTCCCATTCCAGGAAGTTGGCCAGCAGTTGCAGCCCTGCCGACTGACTCTTCTCAGGATGGAACTGCACGGCAAATACGTTCTCGCGCAGGATCACCGACGCAAAGCGGACGCCGTAATCGGTCGTGCCGGCGATATGACGCTCGTCCTCGGGCACGACGTGATAGCTGTGCACGAAATAGAACCAGCTCGCCGGGGCGATGTCTTTCCACAGCGGGTGATGCCGCTCCTGGCGTACCTGGTTCCAGCCCATGTGGGGAATCTTGCGGCGTACGCCGTCGGGCTGCTCGTCGGGGCGGGCGAAACGCACCGTATCGCCGGGGAATGCGCCCAGGCAGGCCACGCCGCCGGATTCCTCCGAATGCGCCATCAAGGCTTCGATACCCAGGCAGACGCCCATCAAGGGTTTGCTGCCGAGCTGCGAGCGGATCATGTCGTCGAGCTCGAGCCGATGCAGTTCTTCCATGCAATGGCCGATCGCGCCGACGCCCGGCAGTACCAGACGGTCCATCTTGGCGAGCGCATCCGGGTCGAAGCTGACCTCGATCTGCTCGTCCGAGGCGACATAGCGCAGGGCCTTGGCAATCGAGTGCAGATTGCCCATTCCGTAATCGATGATACCGACGGTTGCCATAAGCTCGCTTGAAAGGTTTTAGAGACTGCCCTTGGTCGACGGCATGGCCTGTCCGGCGCGCTCGTCGGCCGACACGGCCATGCGCAGCGCGCGTCCGAAGGCCTTGAAAAGCGTTTCGGCCACATGATGGGCGTTGGCGCCCTTGATTGCGTCCATGTGCAGGGTCAGCGCCCCGGCGCTGGCCAGGCCCTGGAAGAACTCGCGTACGAGCTCGACATCGAAGGTGCCGATCTTGTCGCGGGTGAATTGGGCATCGAAGAACAGGCCCGGCCGGCCCGACAGGTCTACCACCACCCGCGACAATGCTTCGTCGAGCGGCACATAGGCATGTCCATAACGCACCAGCCCGCGCTTGTCGCCCACGGCTTCGCGCAGCGCCTGGCCCAGGCAGATGCCCACATCCTCGACCGTGTGATGATCGTCGATATGCAGATCGCCGACCGCGGCCACGTCGAGATCGATCAGCCCATGACGGGCGATCTGATGCAGCATGTGGTCGAAAAACCCCACGCCGGTGTCGGCCTTGAACACGCCTTCGCCGTCCAGGTCGACGGTGACCCGGATATCGGTTTCGGCGGTCTGGCGTGCGATGGTCGCGCGTCGTGCCTTCATGGGCCTGAAATAAGCTCTGGAACACTCCGGAACGCGGGATAATACGCCCATTGCATGGGCAACGCGAACGCATCGACGGCCGTGCCGGCCGCACCGCATGCGACTAGCTCTGCAGCCAGAATGTGACCGGTCCGTCGTTGATGAGCCCGACTTGCATGTCGGCGCCGAACAGACCCTGGGCCACCGGCCTGTGGGTGGTGCGCAACGCGGTGACGAATACATCGAACAACGGGGCGGCGCGATCAGGCGGGCAGGCGGAGGAAAAACCGGGCCGGGTGCCACGACGTGTGTCCGCGGCCAGCGTGAACTGAGGTACGGCCAACACGGCCAGACCGGCATCGATTGCGCTGCGGTTCATGCGTCCACTGGCATCGGCGAACACGCGATAGCCCAGGACCCGCTCGGCCAGTCGTTCGGCGCGGGCGGGCGTGTCGTCGGGTACGGCGGCCACGAATACGAGCAGCCCGGCGCCGATCGCGGCCTGTTCCTGATCGTCGATGGTCACCGAGGCGCGTGTGACGCGCTGGAGCAGCGCGATCACGACGCGTGATCGACGCCGCTGCCCTGTTCCACGCAGTTCGGGGGCCACCGCCGATGCTGGCGCAACAGGCGCTCGAAGGGCGTCGGGTCATGTACGTGAGTGACCGCGCCGTCCATCGGAAAATGGTAGTCCACCAATCGCGAGACCCAGAACCGCAAGGCGGCCGCACGTAGCATCGCCGGCCATGCGGCCTGTTCGTCAAATGTCAGGGCGCGCCGGCGGGCATAGGCATCGATGAACGCTCGCCAGTGCGAGGCACGATAGATGCCCTCGTCGTCGAAAGCCCAGTCGTTGCAGATCACGGCCAGATCGAACAGCAGATAGTCGTGGCAGGCGTAGTAGAAATCGATGATGCCCGATACGCGATCGTCCTCGAACAGAACGTTGTCGCGGAACATGTCGGCGTGCACGACGGCTTCGGGCAATACGGAGTAGACCTGTCGCGTCTGCGTGGTCTGGTAGGCGATCTCGTCGTCGAGCAGGGCCAGGGTGTCGGCATCCAGCCGTTCGGCCAGTCGGGACCGTGCGTCCGCGATCCAGCTCAGCCCGCGCGGGTTGGCCTGGCGCTGGTCGAATGAACGCACCGCCCGATGCATTTCCGCGACGACGCCGCCCAGCGACGCACACTGGCGCGGTGAAGGCGCAATGACGCTGGCCCCGGCCAGCCGGTAGACCAGTGCCGCCGGCCGGTCACGGACCCGGCTCAGGAAACCGCCATCGTTGCGGGCCACCGGGTGTGCGCCCGGCACGCCATGACCCGCGAGGTGGTCCATCAGCTGCATGAAGAACGGCAGCGAGCCGGTATCCATCTGCTCGAACAGGGTCAGCACCCAGCGGCCCGAACTGGTATCGACGAAGTAATTCGTGTTCGTAATGCCGGCCGCGATCGCGCGATGGCCTTCCAGCTCGCCGATGGAATAGTCGGCCAGCAGCGCGGCGAGGTCCTGTTCGTCGACGCGCGTATAAACCGACATCAGGGGGCATCCGCTGTGTCGCGAGACCCGCCCTGCTTGGCGGCCCGGCGCAGGAACACCTGCATTTCTCGTGCCGCCTGATTGTCCCCGCGCGCTTCGGCCACGGTGATCCCATGTTCGAGCGCGTCGATCGCCGGCTCGACCTGGCCGCTGTCCAGCAGCGCCTTGCCGTAGAGTTTCCAGGCTGCGGAATAGTCCGGGTCCAGGGCGACCGCTTCGCCGAGATGCTCGGCCGCCGCGGCGTGCTCGCCTTCCTTGGCCAGCAGTTCGCCGAGCGAAAAACGCAGCAGCGCGTTGTCCTGGCCGCCGGCGAGCATGTCTTGGAGTCGCTGTTTCATGTCCATGCCGCGCAGTGTAACCGAGCCGGGCAGTGGCCCGGCCATCACCGGATCAGCGACGCCAGAACGCCGGCGAGAGGATGACCAGCAGGGTGAACACTTCAAGACGGCCGAGCAGCATGGCCATGCACAGCACCCACTTGGCGATGCCCGGCAGGCCAGCCATGTTCGACGACACCTCGCCCAGGCCCGGACCGAGGTTGTTGATCGAGGCTGCGACCGCCGAAAACGCGGTGAGCTCACTCAGACCGGTCGATAGAAGGATCAGAAACATCACCACGAACACGGTGATATAGACGGCGAAAAATCCCCAGACCGCCTGAATGACCCGGTCGGGGATCACCTTGCCGCTGATCTTGATCGGAATCTCGGCGTTGGGATGAATCAACCGGCTGATCTCGCGCAATCCCTGCTTGGACAGAAGGATGAAGCGCACTACTTTCATGCCGCCGGTGGTCGACCCGGCACAGCCGCCCACGAAGCTGCCCAGCAGCAGAAACATCGGCAAAAAACTGGGCCAGAGCGAGTAATCGGTCGTCGTGAAGCCGGTCGTGGTGCCGATCGATACCACCTGGAACATGGACTTGATGAACGCCGAGGGCAGCGACACGTACGTGCCGGAGACCATCAGCACCACCGTGGCCAGCAGGGTGGCTGCAGCGACCATGATCAAGAAGGTGCGCGTCTCGGCATCCTTCCAGTAGGTCAGCGGGTTGGCCGAACGCCAGACCATGAAATGCATGGAAAAACTGATGGAGCCTACGATCATGGCGATGATTGCGGCCAGTTCGATGACCGCGCTGTCGTGGTGCCCCAGCGATAGGTCGTGGTTGGAAAACCCCCCGGTGGCAATCGACGAGAACGCATGGCTGATGGCGTCGAAGCCGTTCATTCCGGCGAGCCAGAACACCAGCGCACAGAAGGCGGTCAGCGACAGATACAGGTACCAGAGTGCTTTGGCGGTTTCGCGAATACGCGGGGTGAGCTTGGAATCCTTGACCGGCCCCGGCGTTTCCGCGCGGTATAGCTGCATGCCGCCGACGCCCAGCATGGGTAGCACCGCCACCGCGAGCACGATGATGCCCATGCCGCCCATCCAGTGCAGCAGCTGACGCCAGAACAGCACCGCGTGGGGCAGGGTGTCGAGCCCGGTAAGTACCGTCGCGCCGGTCGTGGTAAGCCCCGAGACCGATTCGAACACCGCGTCGGTGATGCCGATATCCGGGCGCGTGGCCAGATACAGCGGCACCGCGCCGAACAGGCTCAGCACCATCCAGAACAGCACCACGACGAGAAAACCGTCGCGGATCTTGAGTTCACGCCGAACGTGACGAACCGGTAGCCACAACAGTACCCCGGTGCCGAGCGTGATCAGGAAACCGATGCCGAAAGCGTCCGCCTCGCCGTCGCCGTAGACCAGGCCGAGGATCATGGGGATCAGCATGCTGGTGGAAAAAATCATCAGCAGCAGGCCCAGCACCCGCTGCACCACGGCGAAATAGTAGTTCAGCTGCAGTCTCATCGACGGTCCGCCGGGCCGCTAGGCCCGGACGCTGCGGCTAAACATACGACACGCCCACCTGGAACAGCTTCTCGACATCGGCGGTGTATTTCTTATCGATGATGAACAGCATCACGTGATCGCCGGATTCGATCAGAGTGTCGTGGTGAGCGATGAGCACTTCGTCGCCGCGTGCGATGGCGCCGATGGTCGTGCCCGGCGGCAGCTTGATCTCCTCGATACGGCGGCCGACCACACGGGAGTTGTCCCGTTCGCCGTGGGCGATGGCCTCGATGGCTTCGGCCGCGCCGCGCCGCAGCGTATGTACGCGAACCACATCGCCGCGGCGCACGTGGGCCAGCAGCGCCGAGATGGTCGACTGCTTGGGCGAGATCGCGATATCGATCTGCGTGCCGGAGGATTCGATGAGATCCACGTAGGCCAGCCGGTTGATCAGCGACATGGCCTTGCGCGCACCCAGGCGCTTGGCCAGCATCGCGGACAGGATATTGGCCTCGTCGTCGTTGGTGATCGCACAGAATACATCGACCGACTCGATATTCTCCTCGAGCAGCAACGACTCGTTGGCGGCATCGCCCTTGAGCACGATCGAGCGATTGACCTTCTCGGACAGCCAGCCGGCTCGTTCGGGATTGTTCTCGATGATCTTGACCTGGCAATGATTTTCCAATGCCAGCGCAAGCCGCAGGCCGATATTGCCGCCGCCGGCGAGCATCACCCGCTTGACCGGGCGGTCGATCTTGCGCAGCTCGCTGATCACCTGCTTGATGTTGCGGCGTGCGGCCACGAAGAAGACTTCGTCGTCGGCTTCGATGACCGTATCGCCCTGGGGGATCATCGGTTTGCCGCGGCGATAGATCGCGACCACGCGCGTATCGGCTTGGGGCAGGTGCTCCCTGAGCGCGCGCAGTTCCTTGCCGACCAGCGGTCCGCCGTAGTAGGCCTTGACGCCCACGACCTGGACCCGCCCCTCGGCGAAATCGACCACCTGCAGCGCACCCGGGTACTGCACCAGCCGCTTGATATAGTCGGTCACCAGCTGTTCCGGGCTGATGCTCATGTCGATCGGGATCGCGTCTTGATGGAACAGACGGCCTTCGACGAGATATTCGGAAGCGCGGATGCGCGCGATCTTGGTCGGCGTATGGAACAGCGTGTAGGCGATCTGGCAGGCCACCATGTTGATCTCGTCGGTGGCGGTGACCGCGATGATCATGTCGGCATCGTTGGCGCCGGCGTTGCGCAAGACATCCGGATGCGCGGCATAGCCGTGGACGGCGCGGATGTCGAGCCGATCCTGGAGCGGGCGCAGCAGCGACTCGTCGGTATCCACCACGGTCACGTCGTTGGCCTCGTGCGCGAGATTCTCGGCGAGTGTCGCCCCCACCTCGCCGGCCCCCAGGATTATGATCTTCATGCGGCGCAACATTAGAGCGCGCCTTGTCCAGTTGCAACAGCTGACGTTGGCCTGTGTTCGTGATGCCAGCCAGGGCGTAAGATGACGAACGACGAAAGGATTCCAAGAGACACCGTGAGTCGAGACAACCCCACCCCGCCCGCTGTCGGCTCCGACGCCGATTGGCTGGATCATGTCGCCTGGGACGCGCGCGGACTCGCGCCTGCCATCACCCAGTCCGTGGACAGCCATCGCGTGTTGACGCTGGCCTGGATGAATCGTGAATCGCTCGCCGCGACCATCGAATCCGGCTATGCAACGTATTGGTCACGTTCGCGTGCCAAGCTGTGGCGCAAGGGCGAGACGTCAGGCAATCTTCAGCGTATTGTCGAAATCCGGCTGGATTGCGACAACGATGCGCTATTGCTGATCGTCGAGCAGATCGGCGGCGTCGCCTGTCATACCGGCCGCGAGTCGTGTTTTTTCCAGGTTTACGACAATGGCCGCTGGGTCACACGCGATCCGGTCGTCGTCGATCCCCAGGCCATGTACGGTTTGCATGAGTAATATCGATATCTTCACGGCTCTGGACAACGCATTGGCCCAACGGCGTCAGGCCGACCCGGCCAAGAGCTACACGGCGTCTTTGTATGCTGGTGGCACGAGCGCGATCAACACCAAGATCACCGAAGAGGCCGGCGAAGTGGTGGAGGCCGCGCTCGAGGACGACGACGCCCATCTGGTGCACGAGGTCGCCGATCTCTGGTTTCACTGTATGGTGTTGCTGCAGTCACGCGGGCTCGACGTGAAGGCCGTCGAAGACGAACTCGCCCGGCGATTCGGCATCTCCGGGATACAGGAAAAGGCCGCCCGCTCGCGCTAGGCGCCGGGTCTACAATTCAGACGAGGTAATCATGATTGGTGGTATCAGCATCTGGCAGCTTCTGATTCTTCTGGTAATCGTCGTGCTGGTTTTCGGCACGAAGCGCTTGCGCAATCTCGGGGGCGATCTGGGTTCGGCGCTCAAGGACTTCCGTGGCGCCATGAAGGACAGCGAACACGATGACGACAGCACGACCCAGGACGCCCGCAAGCGCCCTGAAGATCCGCAGCTCGTCGACGAACTGGGCAAGACCAAGCCCAATACCGGCCCCGTCGAAGAGGCGCGCCAGCGCAACCCCCATCGTGAGGAATCCGATCGGCACGATTAGAGAACGTTCCATGCCGCACCGATTGTCTACCGCCGAGGCGTCATGTTCGACGTAGGTTTCTGGGAGCTTGCGCTGATGGCCGTGATCGGCCTGATCGTGCTGGGCCCGGAGCGGCTGCCCGTGGTCGCCCGTACCCTTGGCACCTGGATTGGCCGTGCCAAGGGTTATGTACGCGGGCTGACCAGTGAGCTCGAGCGCGAAGTCAATGTCGACGATCTGCGCTCGCAGGTACGGCGCGCCCGCGAGCAGATCGAGGCCGATACGCGCGAGACCGCCAGCCAGGTCAAGACTTCGGTCGATCCGGACGCGCCGCGCTCGCGCGCCGAAGCCACCGCCCGCATGAGCGAGCGTGGCGAACCCACCCAGGCCCGCACCGCTTCGCCGGACGATTCACAGTCATCCCCGGGCGAACAGGACACGACCAACCCGGTGGCCGATGCCGCCCGGCATGACGATCGACATTCATGAGCCACGATGATTTCCAGGCCGAAGAACAGCCGCTGATCGCGCATCTGCTGGAACTGCGTACACGGTTGTTGCGTATCGTGATCGGCATCCTGATCGTATTCGTGCCCGCGGCTTATTTCGCCCGCGATCTGTTCACGTTCCTGTCCGGGCCGCTGCTGTCGCACATGCCGGTGGGCAACAGTCTGATCGCGACCGGCGTAGCGGCGCCGTTTCTGGCACCGTTCAAACTGGCGATGCTGGTCTCGGTCGCGCTGTCGCTGCCGTGGACTCTATATCAGATATGGATGTTCGTCGCCCCCGGGCTCTATGCGCAGGAAAAACGCCTGGTCACGCCACTGCTGATCTCCAGCACGGGGCTGTTCTATCTGGGGATGGCGTTCGCCTATTACGTGGTCTTCCCCGTGGTGTTCGGGTTTTTCATCTCGGTCGCGCCGGCCGGCGTGGCGGTCATGACCGACATCTCGGCGTATCTGGACTTCGTGCTGGGCATGTTCATGGCGTTCGGCATCGCTTTCGAACTGCCGGTGGCGATTTTCCTGATCGTCTGGGCCGGTTTCGTTACGCCCCGCCAGCTGGCCAGTTACCGGGCGTATATCGTGGTGGCGGCCTTCGGCGTGGGAATGCTGCTGACCCCGCCCGATGTGATATCGCAGACGCTGCTGGCCGTGCCGATCTATCTGCTCTACGAGATCGGGATCTGGATGGCGCGCCTGTTCGTGCCCGGTATGAAGGAAGTCGAGGCGCAGCAGGATGAACAGCGGCGCGACAACGGTTAGACCGGTTCCGTCGGCCGGGGCTTAAGCAGGCATTCAGATCGATGGCGTAGTGTGGTGGCGGTAATTCGCAGACGACCCGACAAGGAAGGGTAGTTATGTTCAAGAAAACCGCAATTGCGCTCAGTCTGGCCATGGTGGCCGGGTCCGGCCTCGCGGCCCAGGGCAGCGCCATGAGTGGCAGCGCCTCGGCGTCGGGTATGGATCAAAACGCCAACGTCGATGCCTCAGTCGCGGCCCAGTTCCGCTCGCTCGACACCAACGGCGACGGCGTGATCAGTCGCTCCGAAGCGTCGAAAGATCCTGCCCTGGCCAAGGCATACGACTCGTTCGATACCTCGGCCACGATGGAGGCCGACGCCCGACAGAACGGTCCGGTGGGTGGTATCACGCTGGAACAGTACGAGGCCGGCATGCAGGCGGCACATTCGAATGCCGGCGTCGTCGGGGATTCGGTGTCCGGTGGGCAGACCTATATCATGATGAAGGACGGCTCGAAACGGCTCAAGAGCGACACATCGAACGCTCAGCAGCGCATGCGCAGCGGCGCATCGAACATGCAGGAGCGCGCCGGCGGTGCCATGTCGTCGTCGAGCCAGCGCATGCAGCAGGGCGTAGGACAGGCGTCCGACACCATGCATGAAAAAACCATGCGGCGTGCCAGCGATGGCTATGACAAGGCCCGCACAACCGGTAGCGATACCTACGACAGCGCGCGCGGTACGGCCGGCGATGCGGGTATGCGGAGTCAGGGCGAAGTGCACGAGCAGGCCAACTACTAGTCCGCCATCGCGCTGCAGGCGTGAGCGTGCGTACGCTTAGGCGCCCGCATCCCCGGGGATGCGGGCTTTTTTGTGTTCGGCGCCAGCGACCCGCGCCCATCGGCCGCAGTGCATCCTGAGCGAGCGGCGGTACGTAGAATCGCGCCTATGAACATCAAACCTTGGTCATCGGCACCCGGCTGGGGCGGCCTCGCGCACGAGTCATCGGTCCCTCGTGGGCGCCAGTGGACGCTTGATCGTTGCCGACACGCGCAGCGAGCGGCCCTGTGGGATGTCCATGGTCGTGGCGCAGCACCGGCCTCGCGGTGGGCAGTTTGAACTCTGGACCGGAGGCTGACGTCGATCGGCTGCGGGCGTTCATCGACGATCATCCCCGTTTGTTCGTGCTGACCGGCGCCGGAATCAGCACCGACTCGGGTATTCCGGACTACCGAGACCGCGACGGTGGCTGGAAGGGCGCCACGCCGATACAGCACCAGGAATTCGTGCGACAGGCGGCCAAGCGACAGCGCTATTGGGCGCGCAGTATGGCGGGCTGGCCACCGGTCGCCCGAGCGCGACCGAACGCCGCGCATCACGCGCTGGCCGCGCTCGTTTCGAGTGGCCGAACCGCCGCCCTCGTGACTCAGAATGTGGACGGACTGCATCAAGCCGCGGGTGCCCGTGGGGTAGTGGATCTGCACGGCCGGCTGGACCGCGTGATCTGTCTCGATTGCAACACACGTCTGTCCCGTCATCGCGTCCAACAGATGCTCATCGCGCACAACGGTGATTGGCTGGCCGACGCCGGCGCCATCCGTCCCGATGGCGATATCGAACTCGGAGCGGTCGATTACAGCCGGTTCCGAGTGCCCGACTGTCCTGTCTGTGGCGGCGTCTTGAAACCGGACGTGGTGTTTTTCGGCGGATCGGTGCCTCGGCCGGTCGTCAACCGGGCCTGGGCGGGGCTGGCACACGCGGATGCGGTGCTTGTCGCGGGATCGTCCCTCATGGTCTGGTCGGGATTTCGCTTCGTGCGCGATGCGGCGCGGCGGGGACTGCCCATACTCGCGGTCAACCGCGGCCGCACACGCGCCGACGATCTGATCGACTGCAAGCTCGAAGGCGATTGCGCCGAACTGCTCGGCGCGGCGATCCGTCCGGCGCATGTGGGGCCAGACTGAGCCCGAGCCCGCCGGCGGCGCAGTCGTCAGCGCAATTCGCCGCTGCCGTCGATATGGCCGAACGGAATGCCGCCCACGACGAGCCGGGCCGCGATAACATAGCCGATAAATTCCAGATGCCGTCGGATCATGTTCGCCACCTCCGCATGCTTGGACCCGTTACCTCCCGGATCGTTCGTCAGAATGGATCGCCCGCATGACGAGCGCATGACATGAAGGGCAGCGCAATGCGGCTCGGCGTGGACCTCGGAGGCACCAAGATCGCCGGCATCGTGCTCGGCGAAGGAGACCGCGTCGTGGCCGAGCGGCGCGTAGATACCCCTTCCGGCGACTACCGCGCGACCATCGCTGCGATCAAGGCGTTGGTCGATGCGCTCGAGTCGGAGGCGGGGGTGGAGAGATTGCCGCTGGGAATTGGTACGCCAGGCAGTGTCGTACCGGGCACGCGCCGCATGCGAAACGCGAACTCGCAATGCCTGAATGGCCGGCCGCTGGCCGACGACCTGCAGTGCGCGCTGGCGCGAGAGGTTCGTATCGCCAACGATGCCGACTGTCTGGCGCTGTCGGAAGCCCATGACGGAGCCGCGGCGGGTGCGGCCAGCGTGTTCGGCGTGATTCTGGGTACCGGCGTCGGCGGCGGCGTGATCGTCGAGGGTCGGCCGCTGCGCGGCTGCAACGGTCTGGTCGGCGAGTGGGGCCATATCAACCTGCCATGGCCGACCGCCTCGGAGGCGCGACAGCCGCCTCGGTGCTGGTGCGGGCTCGACGGGTGTCTGGAGACCTGGCTCTCCGGGCCCGGCATGAGTGCTGATCATCTGCGCCGCGGCGGCAGCCGTCTCGATGCCGAGGAGATCGTTGCGCGCGCCGAGGCCGGTGAGCGTCTGGCCGGTGCTACGCTGCGCGCCTGGCTCAGGCGGGTCGCCCGGGCGATGGCGCTGGTGATCAATCTCATCGACCCCGAGGCGATCGTGGTCGGCGGCGGATTGTCCCAGATTCGCTGGTTGTACAGCGAAGTGCCCAAGATCTGGACCGAGCACGTTTTCGCCGATGGCATCGAGACCCGTTTGCTGCCGGCACTACACGGCGACGCCTCGGGTGTACGCGGTGCCGCCCGGCTCTGGCCGATGGATACGACGACCGCCTGAGACGCCTCGGCGAGCGTGCGCCCGGCATAAGCAAACCTTAAGTTTCGCTGTCTAATCTCGGCCGCATCATCCACGGATGGGGCCGCCGATGGCAGCCATGTCGAGAGCGGTGCGCGGCGCGCATCTTCGCTATTACCAGCCACAGACCTGTGGCCGGGCGCAAATCGAGCGCTTCGTGACCGAGTGCTATGCGCGCCAGTACGGCGCGCGCCTGGCTGATTTCTTCCCGCATCAGCTGGCTCTGTTCGACGAAGCAGGCCTGAGAGGTTGTCTGGGCTTCCGACCCGCCGACGCCGGCGGGCTGTTTCTCGAGCAGTACCTCGATGCCCCGGTCGATACGCTGCTGGGCGGGCGCTTGGGGATGGTTGCCCACCGGTCGGACGTGGTCGAGGTCGGTGGGCTGGCCGCGGACTGGTCCGGCGCCGCTCGGCGGCTGATCCTCATGGCCATCGGTTGGCTGGGTGCGGCGGGCTATCGCATCGCCGCATTCACCGCCACCCGCAGTCTGGTCAACAGTTTTCGTCGTCTCCAGCTGCAGCCGTTGGACCTGGGCCTGGCCGAGCCGTCCCGGCTTGCGCGCAGCGACACCGACTGGGGCCGGTATTACGACCATGGACCCCATGTCTATGCCGGTCTGATCGGAATCGGGCCGGCGACGCGCGTGCCCGCTGCGGCCGAGCCGGTATCAAGCCAGCCACAGCCATGTTGAACCCCGGCTGGCTCAATACCAACTGCGCAGTCGCCGGACCGGCACTTCACCTGGATCGGCGCGGCCTGGAGCAGGCCATCGACGGCTGGCGAGCGAGCTTCACGGATCTGGGAGCCAAGGTGGTCGGCCTGTTCGCCGACAACGGCCCGCACTGGTTGAGCTGCGATCTGGCCATGCTCGCGGGCGACGTCGTGGCCGTGCCGCTGCCGTCGTTCTTTTCCGATAGTCAGCTGATTCATGCGATCGAGCGTGCGGGCATCGATCACGTGGTAGCCGACGATCCGTATCGGCTGACGGGGCTTGGCCTGGGACTGCAGTCAGCCGGCCGCTGCCATGGCTTCGAGCTGCTCGCGCGTGGCGACGTCGAGCCCGTCGCGCTTCACGCCGGCACCACCAAGATCACGTTCACGTCGGGCAGCACCGGCACCCCCAAGGGTGTATGCCTGGATCAGACGAGTGCGCTGCGGCTGGCCGCGACGCTGGGCGATGTACTGGCCGAGCTGGGCATCACCCGGCATCTGAGCGTACTGCCCTTTGCGACGCTGCTGGAGAATGTGGCCGGTGCCTATGCCGCGCTGGGCGTGGGCGCGACCGTACTCGCCGTGCCCCTGGCCCATATCGGTTTCGGCGGTGCCGGCGGATTCGATCCCACCCGGCTGCTGTCGTGTCTTCACCAGTACACGCCCGACAGCGTCATCCTGTTGCCCGAACTGCTGCGCGCGCTCGTACAGATGGGCGAAGCCGGCGCGCCGATGCCGGGCTCACTCAAGTTCGTGGCCGTCGGTGGCGGCAAGGTCGGGGTCGGGCTGGTCGAGCGGGCCTGCGCGCTGGGCTTGCCGGTTTACGAAGGCTACGGGCTATCGGAATGCGCATCGGTGGTCAGTCTCAACCTGCCAGGCGCTGCGCGTCCGGGCAGTGTGGGCCGTGCGCTGCCGCACGCACGGGTACGGCTGGCCGATGACGGCGAGATTCACGTGATCGGCAGCGCGATGCGCGGCTATCTGGGCGAAGCGCCGGCCCCGGCCGAGATTGCCACAGGCGATCTGGGAGCCTTTGACGACGATGGCTACCTGTACGTGCGCGGGCGCAAGAAAAACCAGTTCATCACCAGTTTCGGCCGCAACGTCAATCCGGAATGGCCCGAGGCCGTGCTGCTGCAACACACGGCGCTGCGCCAAGCGGCGGTGTTCGGCGAGGCCATGCCGATCAATGTCGCAGTTCTGGTGGCTGCACCCGGCGCAGTCGATGCCGATCTCGATGCGGCCGTCCAGGCAGCCAACCACGTGCTACCCGTTTATGCGCGCATCGGCGCGTGGCTGAGAGCCGATGCGCCGTTCTCTGCGTTCAATTCACAGGCCACCGGCAACGGTCGATTGCGACGCGAAGCCGTGGCCGCTTGTTACGAGACACGTATTGCCGAACTCGCGAGCGCGATGCGAGCGGCTTCCCATCCAGGCTGAACCGATAAAGGCAGACCCCTATGAATTTCTACGATCAACTCCAGGCCGATACCGCCGCCGATCGCGAATACCTGCGCTCGGCACCGATCATTCGCGCGGTGTTCGACGGCCGGGTCACGCGTGACAGCTATATCGCGTTCCTGACCCAAGCCTATCACCACGTCAAGCATACGGTGCCACTGCTCATGGCCTGCGGGTCGCGTCTACCCGCGCGTCTGGAATGGTTGCGCGAGGCGCTGGGCGAATATATCGAAGAAGAGATGGGCCACCAGGAGTGGATCCTGGCCGATATAGACCGGGTGGGCGGTGATGCCCAGGCGGTTCGCGAGGGTGGCCCGGCCATGGCAACCGAGCTGATGGTCAGCTATGCCTATCACGTGGTCGATCGGGGTAACCCGGTGGGGTTCTTCGGCATGGTGAACGTGCTGGAGGGCACCAGCATCGAGCTGGCCACACCGGCCGCCGAGATCATCCGCAAGCAACTCGGCCTGCCGGACAAGGCGCTGACTTATCTCAATACCCACGGCAGTCTCGATCAGGACCATATCAAGTTCTTCGAGCAGCTCATGAACCGACTGGAGGATGACCAGGACAAGGCTGCGGTCACGCATGTGGCCCGGGTCATCTTCCGGCTTTACGGCGACATGTTCCGCGGCCTGCCGGTGCCCGACGAAAATCGGGCGGTCTCATGAAGATCGCCGACGCGCGCGTACTGCTTACCGGTGCCACCGGCGGTATCGGTCAGGCCATCGCTACCCATCTGGCGGCGCAGGGCGCTTGTCTGCTGCTCAGCGGCCGCCGCGAGCGTGAACTCGAACAGATGGCTACGGGCCTGCGTGAGTCCGGCGCGCGGGTGGCCATCGCCCCGGCCGATCTGGGCGACGGGGGGGCGCTGTCGAACCTGGCCGAGATCGCCGGCGGTTGGCAAGGCGGTGTGAACGTGGTGGTGCACAACGCCGGCATCAACGTGAGCGGCTTGCTGGAATCGATCGATACGACGGCGATCGCCGACGTCATGGCCGCCAATGTCGTCGCCCCCATCCAGCTTACGCGCCTGCTGTTACCGGGGCTGCTGGAACGCAGCGAGGCCCAGCTGCTGTTCATGGGGTCGGGTTTCGGCACGCTCGGTTATCCCGGCTTTTCGATCTACAGCGCCAGCAAGTTCGCGCTGCGAGGCTTCGCCGAGGCGCTGCGTCGGGAAGTCGCCGATACCAACCTCTCGGTTTCGCTGTTGGCCCCCCGTGCGGTGGACACCCCGATCAACGATGCCCGGGTACGCGGTCTGCAAGGCGCGCTGAAAATGGCGGTCGATCCGCCGGCCCGTATCGCCGCGGCCGTGGCCGGGCTCATCGAAAAGCCACGTGCCGAGTGCCAGGTCGGCTGGCCGGAACGCATGTTCATGCGTGTAAACCGGTTTGCGCCGAGTCTGGTGGATGGCTCACTGCGGCGGCAGTTGCCCGAGATTCGTGCCCATCTGAAACCATGAGCGGCGCGGACAACCTCCGGCTGCGTGAAAAGGAACTCGTTCGATGAAAAAGCTGCTGTGGCTTTATCTCCTCATATTGATGATGCCGTTCACGACGGCGTGGGCCGCCAGCGGTCTGGATGCGCGACTGCTAGCGCTGCAGCACGGCTGGGCACATGCCAATTATGAAGTCGACTCAGACAAGGCACGGGCCGAGGCGTTCGCTGCCCTCGAACCCGAAGCCCAAGCATTGGTCGACGATTATCCGGGACGCGCGGAGCCTCTGATCTGGCAAGGCATCGTCCGTTCCGGCCATGCCGGTGCCAAGGGCGGACTCGGGGCCTTGAGTCTGGTGAAAAAGGCACGCGAGGATTTCGATACCGCGATTCGTATCGATCCGCGAGCACTCCAGGGATCGGCTTATACGAGCCTCGGTGTGCTTTACTACAAGGTGCCCGGTTGGCCATTGGCCTTTGGTGACGACGACAAGGCGCAGAGTAATCTGGAACACGCGTTGGCGATCAATCCCGACGGAATCGACCCGAACTATTTCTATGCCGAGTTTCTCGCCGAGCGCAAGAAGGATTACGCACAGGCGCTGTTGTTCCTCGACAAGGCCGATGCCGCAAAGCCTCGCCCGGCCCGACCACTGGCCGACGCAGGCCGTCGCCGAGAGATCGCTGCACTGCGATCACGGGTAGAACAGCATGTCGGCGAGTGAGGGCGTGGCCTCGGTATTGATCGTCGAGGACGACGAGTCGCTGCGTCTGGGCCTGGAGCGCGGCTTGACGCAGGCTCGGTATGCATCGGTGTCGGTCGGCGATGCCGCCTCGGCCCTGGCGGCACTGGCCAAGCACGAGTTCGCGGCCGTGGTGCTGGATCTGGGGCTGCCCGACCTGGACGGTGTCGCGCTGCTCAAACGGATTCGTGCCGAAGGGTTCGCCGTGCCGGTGGTGATTCTCAGTGCGCGCGATGCCCTGGACGAACGTGTGCGAGGCCTGGATGCGGGAGCGGACGACTACGTGCTCAAGCCCTTTGCGCTCCAGGAACTCATGGCGCGTGTCAGAGCGGCGATCCGCCGCGGCGTCGGCCAGGCCAGCCATCGTCTGTCACACGGCGATGTAGCCCTGGACACCGCGGCATGGCAGGCTCAGTTGAAAGGCCGTCCGCTGGCCTTGAGTCGACGCCAGTTCGCAGTGCTGGCCGAGTTGTTGCGCAACGAGGGGCGGGTGTTGACGCCGGATCATCTAGAGGCGGCGGTGTACGGCTGGAACAGTGATATCGAGAGCAACGCGATCCAGGTGCATATCCACGCATTGAGGCGCAAACTGCCGGCCGGATTCATTCAGACGGTACGCGGTGTGGGCTACATGGTCTGCGAGCGTCCGTGACCCTGTGGCCGGGCTCTATTCGGGCGCGTCTGCTGATCGGTCTGCTGTTGGTCGGCATCGGCATGAACGCCGCGTTGCTTTCGTCGAGCTATCGCGCAGCGCGTCACGAGATCAACGAGTTGTTCGATGCACAGCTCGCCCAGTCGGCACGCGTTCTCGAAGGTGTGTTGGCGGCCGGGCCTGATCGCGCCGATGATCGGTTGCGTCGTACGCTGGTCGAGCACGGTTGGCACGGTACGTCCGGCGACGACCGCGCAGACGATGAAGGCGACGAGGCGACGGCCGACGGTCACGAGTACGAAAGCAAGCTGGCTTTCCAGCTGCTCGACGGCTCGGGCACGATTCGTGCGCGCACACTCAGTGCGCCGGAACGGCCGTTCAGCGGCCAGACACGCGGATACGACACCGTGGAGCTGGCTGGTTACCAATGGCGAGTGTTCGTGCTGCCGCTCAGCGATGGCGACGGGCGTATCCAGGTTGGCCAGCGTGAGGATATCCGCGGCGAGCTCGAAGGTCGGATCGCCTGGAAGACCGTACAGAAGAGCCTCTACGGCCTGCCGCTGCTGGCCTTGCTGGTGTGGCTGCTGGTCAGCGTGGGGCTACGGCCGTTGTCCCGCTTGAGCGCAACCATCGGCCAGCGCGATGAAAGCCAGCTGGGTCCGGTGTCACTGGCCGGAACGCCGCGCGAATTGCAGCCGATCATCCGTGCGCTCAACAGCCTGTTCGAACGGCTGCGCGGCGCATGGGCGCGTGAGAGACGCTTTATCGATGAAGCCGCACACGAGCTGCGTACACCGCTGGCCGCCATCCAGTTGCATGCCGAGTCGCTCAGCGCCGAACGCGATCCGGCGATGCGTGAGCGGATCATCGAGCGCCTGCTGGATGCCAGCAATCGCGGATCCCGCCTTGCCTCGCAGTTGTTGACGCTCGCACGGGTCGAGTCGAACGAGGCGCGCGTCGTGCTGCGGCCGATCGCACTGGCCCCGTTACTGCGTGAGGAGGCGGCCCTGCAGGCGCCGCTGGCCGCACGGGCGCACAGGGCCATCGAACTCGATGCGCCCGCCGATCTGCCGTTCGTGATGGCTGAGCCCGGCCTGCTCGGGCTGATGGTCCGGAATCTCATCGAGAACGCGCTGCGCTATACGGCCGAAGGCTCCACGGTCCATATCGCAGTGGTGCCCCAGGGTGACCATGTCTCGGTCCGTATCGTCGACGAGGGCCCGGGTATCCCCCGCCCGGCACGCGAACGGGCCATGGCACGTTTTTCGAGTCTGAGCGACGGCCGTTCGGGTAGCGGCCTCGGGCTGGCCATCTGCAGCCGGATTGCCGAGCAGCATCGAAGCCAGGTGGAACTGCTCGACCGGCCGGACGGCCAAGCTGGATTGTGTGTGCAGATACGGCTGATAGCGGCCTCGATACAATGATTGCTACTGCAAACGTGATCCTCACAACCCGTGTGTTAGAGTCGAAGACGTTATTCGAATCTACGGAGCAGGTATGGCAGAGAAGAATCCCGACAAGGGTTACGTGGCCCTGCTCGGCTGGTCGCTGGGTGCGATCGAGGCGGCGGATCGGTTCGATCGTCGCTATGTCGTGGTCGCCCCGGACTGGGCCGAGACATACTGCCAGGAACACGATATTCCCTATATCCCGTGGAATTTCGAGCGCTTGAACGATCGCTCGCTGGAAATCGCGGAGAAACTCAAGGAAGCCGGTGTCGACGTCGCCATTCCGCTGTTCGAGGAAACCGTGGAATGGTCCGGCGCGATCAACGCCGTGCTCATGGACAACCCGCGCCTGCACGGTCAGGCGGTACTGTTCCGCGACAAGGCGCTGATGAAGCGGCGCGCCCAGCTGGGCGGCATACGCGTGGGCATCTTCGAGGAAGCGCACGAAAAGGATGACGTGGTCCGCTTTCTCAAACGTGTCAACCAGACGCTGCTCAAGCTCGACGGTGACCCGGACGATCCGATCCATCTCAAAGCCTTCGACAAGGCCGGCTGCCTGGGTCATCGGATGATCCGTACGCCCGAGGAAGTCGACGCCATTCCGGACAGCGAGTTTCCGCTGCTCATGGAAAGTCATCTAGACGGCTGGGAGTTCGCGGTCGAGGCGTGGATCTGGGACGGCAAGATCCAGTTTCTGAATATCTCGGAGTACGTGACGCTGGGCTATTCGGTGTTCGTGCCGGCAACGCCGGAACTCGAGAGCTGGCGTACGTTGATCACCGAACAGATCGAGAAGCTCATCAAGACCTTCGACATCAAGTTCGGCCAGATTCATCCGGAGTATTTCGTGACCTCGGACGGCACGATGTACTTTGGCGAGGTTGCTTATCGTCCGCCGGGTTTCAAGGCCTTCGAACTGATCGAGCGTGCCTACGGCTTCAATGCCTATCAGGCGTCAATTCTCGTATTCGATCCGAAAACGACGGCCGAAGAGGTCGAAGCCTTTTTTCCGGAGCCGGTCAAGGACGCGCTGGGCTATGCAGGCTGTTTCGGGGTGTATCCGCGCCGCCGTGTGGTCAGCAAACTGGAAGTGCCCAAGGAGACCGAGGATCACCCGTACTTCGATTTCCATGAGCTGACGGCACCGATGCAGGAGACAGTCACCAAACGCTCGGCGTTCGGGACCCACTGGGGTCTGGTGTTCTTCTTCGGCGACAATCCGCACAAGCTGCGGGATCTGCTCAAGCATCAGGAAGAGTTGGACTTCTACGTCTAGCGTCGACTCGTGCCGTCTTGACGGCTCATCACCAAAGCCCGTGCCGGCTCCGCCGACACGGGCTTTTTCATGAGCGGCGAGTCGCTATTCGGCCCAGCTCATCCCGGCCGCCCAGCTGTCGGCGACGAGTTCGCGCACCCGCGCGATCGCATCGTCGGGCACGGTGTCGGTATCACCGGTTTCGCGCCGCTTGTAGTGGTAGACATAGACCCGGGCCAGAAACTGTTCGAACGGAAGTGACGATTCGCCTTCGAGTTCGCCGTGATCATGCGTGGATGTCACGATGTCCTGGCCCCAGTTCTGGCCCTTGTCGCGGTTCGGGTTGAAGAAATAGACCCGCCATTCGCCGGCCGGATCGTAGGCCACCCGCTGGATGGCGATCGCGTGCCAGCCCACTAGCTCGCCGTTGTAGTTGGTGGTCGCGATACCGCAGGGCTGGGCATAGACCAGATCGCGCCCCCCGTTGTACAGCGGGTGATACGAGACATAAAACGTGCGAAGGAACGCATCGCATTCGGTGATTGCGCCGGTTGCGGTATCGATGAGTTCTGCGAAGCCGCGGTGGACCCACCAGCCATGCAGTTCCGGGTTCACCCAGCGATGGCCGTCGCCAACGCGGCCGATCGTGAGCCGGCTCATCTCCATGTAGATACGGTCCAGATGCGGCGTGAGCAACAGCGACACCGGATCCAGCTCGGTATGCAGATCGGTCGCCAGGCCGAACGACAGTTCGCTCGAACGAATGGTCTTGCCCTCGAAATGCATGAGCAGCTCGTTCTCGCGCGCTGCGAAGGCGATCAGCTCCAGCAGATAGCCGACGTCGTTCTGCGCCCAAAGGCTGATCGCACGGGCGGACTGGCAGGTCGGATTGTGTCCCTGATCGACGCCGCGCGGCTGGCCCAGTACCGACAGCGTACCGGCGAGCAGCAGCACGTTGGCGTCGGGTGGATCGGCCCATTCGCTGGCGTCGCGCAATGTCTCGGCCACCTCGGGATGGATTGACAGCACGATCAGCCGACGCAGGCCCGGTAATACCGGGCGGATGAAGGTCATGCCCTGCTCGAGCAGCTTCGACAAGCCATAGATCGCGCGTGCGGTCTCGCGCCAGATGGAAAACCGGATCAGATCCGAGATCAACGTCTGGTGGGCGCCAAGGCTGACCTTGCCGACCGCGTTGAGCGATAGCGCGGGGCCAACCAGTTCGGGCGCGTTGTCGACCAGGTGGCGCAGCAGATCGGCATGCTGGGCCGAGACCAGACCGGTTCGCGTCATCGCCTGGCCAAACGTGCGCGCTTCTTCGGCCAGCGCGTTGATATCCAGCTGCTCCAGAGCGCTTACGTAGTCGTCGCGGGTGCCGGCGCGCGATAACGGGCTCGGGCCGTTGAGTGCGTTGATCCATTCGCGCGCCCGGAAAACCGCGGCATCGTCGTTCGGCAGTTGTTCGGTGGCCCGCGTGGCGGCGCGCAGTAGCGCCTCGGCCCGTTGAACCATGATCGGACGCTGCAACAGCACGCGTTCGACCTCGTAGATCAGAGAATTGAGGATGGCGCCGACGCCGATCCGCTCGAGCACGAAGTCGAACAGGTTCTTGACGCGGGCGGCGGCCTCGACGTCGCCTTCGCGGGTTTCTTCGGTGGCGACCGGAAACAGTAGATCGAGGTTCGCGGCCAGCACCTGCTCGAGGAAGTTGCGGGCCTCCGCGGCCGTCATGGCCGTGTGGGTGCTCTGGTTTTCGGCCAGTGCGAGCATGCGCAGCTCGCTCAGGCATTCCAGTATCGCGCTCGGCCCACCTGCACGCAGCGTTCCGCTGACCAGCCCGGTTTGAAGCACGCTCGGATCGAGCCAGTCGCCGCCCTCGAACACGCCGGCGTCGTCGAACCGAGGCGCGAATCGATACAACTCCGCGATGCCCTCGGGGCTGCGCAGCAGCTTCTTGGCACGCGCCAGCAATTGTTGTTGCTGGCTGAGCTTGCCGAACGAGCGAGCTGCCTCGAGGCGTTCGAGCACGCGCTCGAAATCTTGGGCCAGTCGCGAGGGATCGTTCATGGGGTCGATGTCAGCCGCGTCCATCGGTACCGGCCCGGCTGCAATCGGTTGCTAGCGATGAGAATCTGCGGTGATCGTGCATGATTGTGAGTCCGTGCCGAACGTCGGGCTTGCGCTGAACGTACGCGCCGCGCGCGTTGTCCGGCGAGGATCCGGTCGTTGGAATTGCATGCACGGTAGCATAGCCGGCGTGTTCATCCGGTTCGACTTGCACCATTCGGTCGCCGGGGCCACGACCGGCCGGCGACGACGGATGTCCGCCCTACAAGCGGCTGGAACGCCGGGCGATGCTGGTGGTGCCGGTCAGGAAATCGTCTTCCGGGTAGCCGCTGGAAGCGCCAGGCCGAACCTTCGTCGGGGCCCTACGAGATCGCGGTCGGCCAGGCCCGCCTGTCCATTCGCCTGGCGGGTCCGGCCGGTACGGACGGCTGGATACTGACCCTGGTCGAGTTCGACGACGAAGCCTCGATCAACGATTTCGTCGAGCGCTTCGTGCTCACCCCGCGCCAGGCCGAGGTGCTGCTATGGATATCGCGCGGCAAGACCAACCGCGATATCGGCGAAATCCTCGATATGAAACCGCGGACCGTGAACAAGCACCTCGAACACATCTTTCCCAAGCTGGGCGTGGAAACGCGGGCGGCCGCCGCGGCGACCGCCCTGCAGGTGATCGGTCCCTAGGGCCGGGGTTCATGCCGGGCGGCGATCGGCCCAGCGCAGCCAGCGAAGGATCAGGCGTACGCTGATCCAGAGTGTGACTAGCAGCCACCCGGCCGTCGCGATCAACCCGGCGGCCATCAGCTTGCCCAGGCCCAGCTGCGGCCACGCTACGGCTAGCGTTTCGGCCGGATGCGGCGCATAGGCCAGGGTATTGACGAGCGTGGTCAGGCTCGTGTGCAGGGTCGGGATTGCCAGCAGGGGCACGATCAACACCAGCAGCAGTGCCAGCACGGACAGGGTGTGATGTCGCGCCAGCCAGCGATGGTGCGAATCGGCCGGTTCGGCCTGTTTATGCACTCGTGGACGGCCCGCATGCCAATGGATGATGGCTGCGACTGCCATGAGCGGCAGCAAGACGATGCCAATGCCGAACCACAGCGCAACGGCCGCAGCACCCGCTGCCAGGTAACCCAGGGTCACGCCGGCGATCAGGGACTGCGCGTTCACATGCTCGGGCCGGGCAGGGCGCGGCGTTCGGCAAAGGCGAGCACGCCGCGGATCAGCCGATAGGCGCACCAGACCCAGAGCACAGCAAAGCCGAGCAGGCCGACGAACGCGATGGCCAGTACGCTGCATACCGCAAACCAAAGCACGCCGAACCAGAAGGTACGCATGAGCCAGCGGTGATGCGTGTAGGCCACGCCGTCACGACAATCGCGCAGCTTGACGTGGTTGATGATCACACCGGCCACCGCCGGCAGGAAGGTGAAAAAGCCCAGGCCATAAAGCACATAGGTCACGAGCAGCACATTGCGCTCGACCTCGCTGCGGGTTACCGGGGTGTGGTCGGATTGTGGCGGCATGGCTTGGTCTGGTTGGACGCCCGCCGGAACGGGCGTGTTTGCTAGAATCGCGATCACTCGGGCCATTCAACCGGCAGATGCCTCATGCTCCAGCTCTTCACGCACCATCGCAGCGTGTCCGCGCATCGCGTGCGTATCGCCCTGAACTACAAGGGCGTGTCGTACAAGTCGATCTTCACCGACCTGGACCGCGCCAAGGGCGATCGCCTGAGCTATCTCAACGTCAACCCACAGGGCCTGATTCCGGCGCTGTGGGCCGAGGACGATCTGGTGATCTCCCAGTCGTCGGCCATTCTAGAATATCTGGAGGAGCGCTATCCTGAACGGCCGCTGCTGCACGGCGATATCGCCCAGCGCGCACGGATACGTTCGTTCGCACAGATTGCCATTGCCGATACCCATCCGCTGAACAACCTGCGCGTGCTTCGTTATCTGCGCGATGGCATGGACGTGGCGTATGCAAAGCGCCGGCAATGGTTCGAACACTGGATAGCCAAGGCTTTCGGGCCAATGGAATCGATTCTCTCGGCACAGGCCGAGGCCAGCGACAATCTCAGCTACTGTTTCTCCGACAAGCCGAGCCTGGCGGATGTCTGCCTGGTGCCCCAGGTATCCATGGCCGAGCGCTACGACGTGAATTTGTCGGACTATCCCACCTTGCGTCGTATCTATCGCTCGTGCATGACGCTGGCTGCATTCCAGGCGGCCGATCCGGACACGCAGCCGGATACGCGCTAGCTCGATACGGCGGTTTTTGCGCTGCGGCCCGGCTCCTGTCGGCACGCCGCCGCGATAGAGCTTGTTTCCGTCATATAGCCGGCGCTAGGGTGGCGTTGATGGCCCACCCCTGAGCAAGAGCCGGCAATGCGAAGCACCGCGACCCGAGTGGCAGACGTCCGCGCACGAGCCAGCGCATCCACGGCGAGCGACAGCGGCGACCTGTTGCTGGATTTTGTCGACGCTTGTTTCGACGGGGTCAGCCCGGAAGCACTGGCGCCGCGTTCGCCGGCGGCTCTGTTTGCGGCGGTGCGTGATCTGTTCGAACTGGTCGGCCGTCCGCGTCGCCGCGGCGAAGTGCATGTCGCGACCCAATCGCTGGACGGTAGCGAAGGCCGCTGCGATACCGCGCTGCTGACCGTCGCCGACGATATGGCCTTTCTGGTCGATACGGTCAGCATGGCCGTGCGCGACACTGGCGCCGAGATCGACTGGATGATGCACCCGGTGGTACGCGTTACCCGCGATGGAGACGGCCGGGTGGTCGCCGTTCGCAGCTCGGCGGAGACCACCGACCACGGCGATGAGGAATCTCTGATCCGGCTCGAGTTCGCGGCCGCGGCCGGCACCGACATGGATGCGCTGATCGCACGCGTACAGTCGAACCTGCGCGATCTGGCGCGGGTGGTCGCCGACTGGCAGCCGATGCGACGCCAGTTGCAGCGCGTGGTCGCCGAACTGGACGTCGTGCCGACCGGGGTCGACGCGGACGAATGCGCCGAAACCCAGGCGTTTCTGCGGTGGCTGGCCGACGACCATTTCACGTTGATGGGCTATCGCTGTCGCCAGATCGTCGAAGGCCAGGGCGAGCACGACGAAGACATCATGACCGATGTTCCCGGAACCAGCCTGGGCCTGCTGCGCGAGGACCGGCCCGACGTCGATCCCGACGGCTATGTCGCCCCGGCGGCCGCACTGGATAAATACACCCAGTCGGCACGGGTGCTGGTCGTGGCCAAGGCCAACATGAAGGCCTGGATCCATCACGCCGAGACCATGGACGTGATCGCGATCAAGCGCCTCGACGACATCGGCAACGTCATCGGTGCGCATCGTTTTCTGGGCCTGTTCTCCGGCGAAGCCTATGCGATGAGTCCGCGCCAGATTCCGCTGCTGCGACGCAAGGTGCGCGACGTGATGGCGCGCTCGGCGCTGCGCCCGCGTTCGCATTCGGCCAAGAGCCTGCGCTATATCCTGGAAACCTTTCCGCGCGACGAGCTGTTCCAGTCGTCCGAGGACGAGCTCTACAACACCGTCATGGGCGTGCTGGGCCTGCGCGAGACCGAACGGCTGCGACTGTTCATGCGGCGCGACCGCTACGACCGGTTCTATTCCTGTCTGGTCTACATGCCGCGAGAGCGGTATACCCTCGAACTGCGCGAACGTATCCGCACGGAGCTGGAACACCGCCTCGATGGCCAGACACACGAATCGGATGCCCAGTTCCTGCGCGGCGAACTGGTTCGGGTCTATTACCAGATTGCGATCGAGTCGGGTCATGGTGAGACGCTCGATACCCCGACCCTGGAAGCCGAGCTGATCGCTGTCACCCGGGCCTGGCCGGAGCGCTTCGCGGCCGCGGCCGAGGCCGCCGGCATGCTCATGCCGGCCTACGGGCGCGCTTTCGATACCGGTTATCGGGAACGGTTCAGCGCCGACGAGGCGGTCGCCGACGCCCAGATCCTGGCTGCGCTGGATGACGAAGCGCGGCCGGAACTGCGGGTCGTCGCCGCCGTCGATCACGAAGTCGGCCTCAAGCTCTACGGCAGCAACGACGAGATGCCGCTGTCGAGTGTGCTCCCGATTCTCGAGAACTTCGGGCTGTCCGTACACACCCAGCGGCCCTATGCGGTCAGCCGCCCCGGGCGGGCCCCCCAGTGGATTCACGAATTCGAGGCCGACCACCCGCATGGCCAGCGTCTGGCGGCGGGCGACGAGGCAGCCGAACGAATGGCCGGTGCGATCGGCGAGGCGTTTGCCGATATCGTGGCCGGACGCGCGGAGGACGACAGCCTCAACCGTCTGATCATCGCTGCCGGTTTCACGCCCCGCCAGATCGTACTGGTCCGCACCATTGCCCGTTATCTCGTGCAGACCGATCTGCCGTATTCGCCGGCCTATATCGAAACCCAGCTCACCCAGCACGCCGATCTGGTCTCTCATCTGGTGGGCCTGTTCGAGCAGCGCTTCGATCCGGCGGGGGCGAGCGCGGACGGTAGCGGACACGAGGACATGCACCGCCAGGCCGAGATCGATGCCGCGCTGGACGCAGTGGCCAGTCTCGATGCCGATCGGGTGCTGCGCGCGTTCTATGGCGTTGTGCTGGCCGCGCTGCGAACCAACTACTACCAGCACGACGCCGCGGGCGCGCGGAAGTCCTATGTGAGCATCAAGCTGGATTCGGCGCGCATGCCCGAGCTGCCCGAGCCCCGGCCGATGTTCGAAGCGTTCGTCTATGCTCCCGAGGTGGAGGGCGTGCATCTGCGGGGCGGCAAGGTGGCCCGTGGCGGGCTGCGCTGGTCGGACCGGCGCGAGGACTTCCGTACCGAGGTACTGGGCCTGATGAAGGCGCAGATGGTCAAGAACGCGGTGATCGTCCCGGTCGGGGCGAAAGGCGGCTTCGTGGTCAAGAACGCCCGCACCGACGATACGCGCGAGATGCGCCAGGCCCGTGGCATCGCCTGTTACAAGACGTTCATTCGCGGTCTGCTGGATGTCACCGACAACCGTGTAGGCGAGGCGATCGAGCATCCACCCGAAGTGGTGCGCTTCGACGACGACGACCCCTATCTGGTGGTGGCGGCCGACAAGGGCACGGCCACCTTTTCGGATATCGCCAATGGCCTGTCCGCCGACTACGGTTTCTGGCTGGACGACGCCTTTGCATCCGGAGGTTCGGCCGGCTACGACCACAAGGTGATGGGCATCACTGCCCGCGGGGCCTGGGAAGGGGTCAAGCGCCATTTCCGCGAGATGGGCCACGATATTCAGCGCGAACCGTTCACTGTGGTCGCCATCGGTGACATGGCCGGCGACGTGTTCGGTAACGGCATGCTCGCCTCGGAGCAGATCCGTCTGGTGGCGGCGTTCAACCACCTGCATATCTTCATCGACCCGGATCCGGATCCGGCGATCAGTTTCGCCGAACGAAAACGGCTGTTCGAGGCGCCCCGTTCGGCTTGGACCGACTACGACGAGTCGCTGATCTCGGCCGGCGGCGGCGTCTACGAGCGCAGCGCGAAGGTCATCGAGCTGTCGGCCCAGGCGCGTGCAGCGCTGGGGATACAGGCGAGCCGTCTCGCGCCGAATGCGCTCATCCACGAATTGCTGCGGGCGCCGGTGGACCTGCTATGGAACGGCGGCATCGGCACCTATGTGAAGGCCCGCGCGGAATCCAACGCGCAGGTCGGCGATCGCGCCAACGACGGCCTGCGTATCGACGGGCGCGAACTGCGCGCCCGAGTGGTCGGCGAAGGCGGAAATCTGGGCCTGACTCAGGCCGGACGTATCGAGTACGCGTTGGCCGGCGGGCGTCTCAACACCGATGCCATCGACAACTCGGGCGGCGTGGACTCGTCGGATCTTGAGGTCAATATCAAGATCGCCCTGGGTACCGTCGAAGCCGACGGCCGGCTGGAGCGCGAAGCACGCAACACCCTGCTCGCCGAGATGACGCCGGGGGTGATCGAACTGGTGCTGCGCACCAACTATCTGCAGACCCAGCAGATCAGCCTCATGGAGGCCGACGGCCTGGCGCGTTTCGATGAACAGATCAGCTTCATGCGGACGCTGGAACGCGACGGACGCCTGGACCGGCGGCTGGAGCGACTCCCCGACGACGAGACCATCGAAGAGCGGGTGCGTAATCGCCAGGGGCTGACACGTCCGGAGCTGGCAGTACTGATTTCCTATAGCAAGATTGCGCTGGCCGATGCGGTGCTCGCCAGCGATCTGCCGGACGATCCCTATCTGCAGGGCACATTGGCCGAGGGTTTCCCCCGGGCGTTGGCTGCGCGGTTTCCCGATGCGGTGGCCGGGCATCGCCTCAAGCGCGAGATCATCACCACGCTGGTGACCAACCAGATGGTGGACCGACTCGGTATCGCCACCGCACACCGGCTGCCGGCCGGTTTTGGCGCGCGCATGGATTCCGCCGTCGGTGCCTACGTGCTCGCCGACGCCTGGTTGGGTGGCGAGGCCCTGTTCGAGTCGATCGAGACGCTCGACAACCGTATCGATACCGCATCCCAGTACGCCGCCCACAAGATCGTCATCGCGCTGCTCAAGCATGCGATGAGCTGGTGGTTGAGCACCACCCATGTCGAGCATGATCTGGGCAGCCTGATCGATCGCTATCAGCCGAGTGCGCAACGCCTGTTCGACGAACTGTCCGAACACCTCACCGGCGGCTATGCCGAGCGCTGGAACACCGACCGCGATCGGTGGATCGCGGCCGGGCTGGAAACACCGCTGGCCGAGCGCATCGCCAGCGCCGATACCGGCGGCGGCATCATGGACATCGTCGCGCTGGCCGACGAACGCGGGCGCGATGTCGGCGAGGTGGCCGATATCTATTTTGCGGTCGGTGACCAACTGGGCGTGGACTGGCTGCAGGAGGCCATTCATCAGCTGGCCGCGGACGGGCGCTGGGCGGCACTGGCCCGGGCGAGCCTGCGCGGTGACAGTTACCGGATTCACGAACAGATCGTCGGCCAGGTGCTGGACACCCCCGGCGAACAGCCGCTGGAAGCCTGGCGCACCGAGCACGAGCGCACGTTGGCCTTCATCGGCGCACGCACCGCCGAACTGCAGGCGATCGACGCGCCGGGCCACGAACACCTGACCGTCGCGGTACGGGACATGGCGCGCCTCGCCACAGCCCGTCCCACCAGTCTGAGTGGCGCGGCCTGAGCCCGGCGGGTGTGGCCGCGCTCGGTGCACGCCGGAGCGGCCGGCCCGCCGGTGAGCGCCGAGCGTTTTTTTCCTGGCTGGCTGATCGGCTGCTGGGGCCTGGCCGTCGCGGTGGCGGCCGCTGGCGCGCTCAGCCAGTACGCGCTGGCTGCGACAGTGGCTGTCGAGGGTGCGCACGTGCCGTTGTTCAGCAGCTTCAACGCGGCCCATTTCCAGCTCGATTATCTTGCCCAGGGCTTCATCAAGCGGGGGCTGGCCGGGACGCTGCTGGCCGCGTTCGATGGGGCCGAACGCCGGACGCTGGCGATTGCTATCGCTGTGGCGGCGCTGCTTGCATTGTGTGCAGTACTGGCGATCGTGCTGTGGGCGTGCCGGCGGCGGCTTGCCCGAGCGGACTTCCGGCTGCTGGCCGCGCTATGGCTGGCCCTGCCGACCGGCGTGATCAATCTCGGCTACGATATCGGCCGGCTCGATCACCTGAACCTGCTGCTACTGGTCGCTGCGCTGGCCGCCCAGCGCCGAGGCCAGGGTCTGTGGGTCTGTATGACAAGCGTGCTGGCGCTGCTGATCCACGAGGCCTATCTGTTCTACGGCCTGCCGCTGCTTATGGCCGACGCATTGAGCCGGCCGCGACCGTCCGGGCCAACGCGCGCACGCTGTGAGCCCGGCGTCTGGATACACGGGCTGGTCGTGGTGGCCACGCTGGCCGTTCTCTGGGGCTGGGGTCGCTTCGAACCCGGGCGCGCGGCGCTGATTCAGAGCCTGGACGGTCGCGTGCCCGCCGCCCACAACGTGCTCAATGTTTGGCTGCGATCGCTTGCCGAGAATCTCGGGTACGTCGGCGAGCGCTGGGCACAGGGGCTGTTCGCGCCATCCGAGCTGCTGCTTTTCGGTGTCCTGATCGGCACCGCGCTCGGGCTGGCCTGGTCGGTTGCACGTCTCAATCGGCAATCGCTCGACATGCGCTGGTTCGCGAGCCTGGCGGTGCTGCCTCTGTTCGCGCTCGGGGTCGACTATGCGCGCTGGGTGGCCTTGTTCTGGACGGTAAGCCTCGCGGCGATCACCCTGGGCGTGCTCGACGGCCGGTTCACACGCCTGTACCCACCCCGCTTGGCAGGCATCGTGACAACGGCCGCAATCGCGAGCCTGGCGCTCGGTCCGGTCGGCAGCGTCCATGCGTTTCCGGTGATCTCGGCGCTATGGCAGGCGCTCTGATCGCAGGGTGGCGTTCGGGCCCTGTTGTCGGCGCCAGCGCAGGGGCGTGATGCCGTACCAGCGCTGGAACGCGCGCTGGAACGCACTCTGCTCGGAGAAGCCGAGCCGGATCGCGATATCGCCGACCGACAGTCCCGGCTGGCTCAGGTAACGCTCGGCCTGGCGACGACGTACAGCCGCGATCCGCGCGCGATAATGCGTGCCGGCTGCATGCAGATGCTGCTGAAGCTGCCGTCCGCCCAGACCCATCGACGCGGCCGCCGTTGCAAGATCCGGTACGCCAGGCTCGAGGTGCAGGGCGAGCCAGTCATCGAGCGTGGCGACCAGCGTCCGCGCGCGATCATCGGCGTCGTCGCGTTCGATACGACCGTGCAGTCCCGCGGTCGTCTCGGCGTTGGCTTCACGGCAGGCGAACGGTCGGCTCAGCAGGGCAGGGTCGAATACGATGGCACTGTCTGCCTGTTCGAATGCGACCTCACAGCCGAAGAATGCGCGATAGACGGCCGGATCGCCCTGTGGCCGATGAGCCAGATATACCGCCAGGGGCGCCTCGGCGCGCCCGCCGGCCCAGCGAGCGAAATGGACCCATGCCGCCAGAGCCTCCTCGGCCAGTGCCGGCATGCGGGTGATGCGGCTCTGCCAGACCAGTGCGCAGTCGCCGTCGTGTATTGCCAGCCGGCCCTCGCCGATGGCGTTGACCAGGTGCGCATAGCGACGTTGATAGGCCAGCGCCTGCCCGAGCGTATCGCATTGGCGCAGCAGCCGCCCCAACGTGCCCCAGCGCGAGGTATCGGCGGCCATGCCGAATTCCAGGCCGAGCAGCGGGTTGCCGGTGAGTTCGATTCCGTATCGCATCAGGTCGATGAAGCATCGCCCGTCGATCCGTCGTCCGGGGTAGTTCAGATCCGCTGCATCCAGCCGGGCGGAGCGAATCAGCGTCTCGCGCGCATGCCCTCGCTCTACGAGATAGGCCAGCAACGCCCGGAGCATGGATACGGCCACGGTCGCATGAATAGCCGCAGTGGCCGGAAGACCGCTCCGCTCGCTCATCTGTCTCTCAAGTCAATTTTTATGACTGTATATTCGGCTAGCCTCGGAACCGGTGCAACAATCGGTTCGACAAGACTACGGGGCAGGACGATGCGGCGTTGGAATGGATGGGGCGACGATACCTTCGAAAAGCCCTTGCCCGAGACGGCCCGACGGTTTCTGGCCGAGCGCCTGGGCCATGCCGATTCACCGGCCGATGCGAGCTGGGACAGCGCCTGTGCCCAGGTGGGGCCGTCCCGACTAGCCGCCGAGACGCTGCTGGATACCGAGGCCGCGATCCGTTTGCGGCATGCCCACGGGCAGAGCTTCGCGGATTGGGCGGCGTTGCGGCACGGCCATGTCGGCCCTTTCCCCGATGCCGTGGCCCGGCCGGCAGACCATGCCGCGACGCGCGCAGTCATCGACCGCGCGCGTGCGCTGGGCGCGGTGATCATTCCCTATGGAGGCGGCACCAGCGTGGTGGGACACCTGGCCGTGGTGGACGACGGGCGGCCGGTGATCAGCGTCGATATGTCACGCCAGGCTCGGTTGCTCGACCTGGATCCGGTCGATCGAATCGCGCATCTTGGTGCCGGCGCGCCCGGGCCGGTACTGGAGGCACAATTGCGTGCCCATGGTTTCGTGCTCGGCCATTATCCGCAGTCATTCGACTATTCCACCCTCGGCGGCTGGATCGTGACCCGCTCAGCCGGGCAGCAGTCACGCCGCTACGGACGAATCGAGCAGATGCTGCACGGCGCACGCGTGGCCGGCGCAGCCGAGGATCTCGATATCGGCCACCAGGTGGCGTCGGCGGCCGGGCCGGACCTGCGCCAACTGCTGCTGGGCTCGGAAGGTCGCCTGGGGATCGTGACCGAAGCGGCCATGCATATCCACCCGGTGCCCGCCTTCGAAGCCTTTCATACCGTGTTCTTCGACGACTGGACGCAGGCGCGTTCGGCCGCGCGTGCCATCGCGCAGGCCGGCGTGGAGGTCTCCATGCTGAGGGTGTCCGATGCCGAGGAGACCGATACCCAGCTGAGAATCGCCGGTCACGATTCGGCCATTGCCTGGCTGCGACGCTATCTCGGCTGGCGTGGAATCGGCGATGCGCCCTGCATGATGATGATCGGCGTCAGCGGCGCACGCGGCCCGGCGTGGTCCGCGCGCCGTCGGGCGCTGGCGCTGACCCGGGCGGCCGGCGGTGTGCACGTGGGAACACGTATGGGCAGCATCTGGGCGGCCAACCGGTTTGCCGGCGCCTATCTGCGCAACACGCTCTGGGAGGCCGGATATGCAGCCGACACCATGGAAACCGCGGTGCCTTGGTCGCATACGGATACCGCGCACCGGGCCATGGTCCAGGCCGCCCATACCGCACTGAACGCGTACGGCGAACGAGCACTGGCCTTCGTGCATCTTTCGCATGTCTATGCCGCTGGCAGCAGCCTTTACATGACCGTGATCTGGCGGCGAAGCCCCGATTATGAAACCGATATCGGCCGCTGGCGCAGCCTCAAGGCGGCGGTGAGCCGGGCGATCGTGGACGTGGGCGGCACCATCAGCCATCAGCACGGCGTGGGTCGGGATCATGCCCCCTACCTGCGTGCCGAAAAGCGGCAAGCCGGACTGGACCTGCTCAGTGCGGCCTGTCGTGCCCTGGATCCCCAGGGCATGATGAATCCGCACAAGCTGATCGAACCCTCTCGGGCCGCGTCGGAGGCGGGCGAAGATGTGGACTGACGGTTGGCGTGTGGCGTTCGAGGCCGCCTGTGGCGCGACGGCTGATGTGCTGGTCATCGGCGGCGGCATCACGGGAGCCGGTATCGCGCTGGAGGCCGCTCGTGCGGGAGCGCGAGTCGTGCTCGTCGAGCAGAACGACTTCGCCTCGGGCACGTCGAGCTGGTCGTCCAAACTGGTCCATGGCGGGCTGCGTTATCTGGCCGGTGGCCACTGGCAACTGACCCGCGAATCGGTACGCGAGCGCCAGCGTCTGATGCACGACCTACCCGGTCTGGTCACGCCGGTGGATTTCATCCTGCCGGTGTATGCCGGCGACCGGCCGGGTCGGATCGCTCTCCGTGCGGCGCTGAGTGCCTACGACGCCATGGCCGGCCATCGGCATTCGCATCATTTGAATCGGCACGCATTGGGCAGCGCCGTCCCGTATCTGCGCCCCGATCGGCTGACCGGGGGTTTCTGTTATCGCGATGCCATCACCGACGACGTGCGGCTGACCCTGCGGGTGCTGGCCGAGGCGCGAAGCTTCGCCGCTGCAACCGCGAACTACGTGGCGGCCGAATCCCTGATCGTTGCCGACAGGGAGGTGGTGGGCGCGCGCCTGCACGACCGCATCCGTGATCGGCGTTTCGAGATCCGCGCGTCGTGCGTGGTCAACGCCACCGGACCCTGGAGCGACCGTCTGCGCGATGAGGTCGCCGGTGCACCGCGACTGCGGCCCTTGCGCGGATCGCATTTCGTATTCCCGTTCGATGTTCTGCCCGTCGCGCGAGCGGTCACCCTGTTTCACCCGGCCGATCGCCGGCCAGTGTTCGCCCTGCCTTGGCAGGGCGCCACCGTGTTCGGAACCACCGATCTGGATCACGAGGCATCCATGGATCAGGCGCCGTACATGAGCGAGTCGGAGTCGGACTATCTCATCGTAGCAGCGCGCCATTATTTCCCCGCACTGGATCTGAGCGCGGCGTGCGCGGTGTCGCGTTTTGCCGGCGTTCGTCCCGTGATCCGCGGCGAGCCTGGTGCGTCGGCGTCCGACGAGTCACGCGAATCGGCGATCGACGTGGAAGCGGGCCTGGTCAGCGTGACCGGCGGCAAGCTGACCACGTTCCGGGTCACCGCCCACCAGGCGCTCGTACCGATCGGCGACCGTCTCGGCCGGCGGCTGCATGTCGATCGCCGCGCGCCGATCTTCCATCACCGCGTGCTGGGCCGCGGTACGGACGCGGCGCGTGCGCATCGCTACGGCCCGGCCTATGCACGCATGCCCGCCGCCGCGAACGATGAGCGAACCGTGGCAGCGACCGGTTATTGCATGCGGGAACTGCGTTTCGCGCTAAGTCATGAAGCGGTAGAGCATCTGGACGATCTGCTGCTGCGGCGGACTCGTATCGGGCTGATTGCCCGCCGGGGCGGGATCGAGGCCTTACCCGAGCTGGCCGGGCTCTGCCAGGAGGCGCTCGGCTGGGACAGGCCACGCTGGGAACGCGAGGTCGAGCGCTACCGCGCGCACTGGCAGGCTGTGCACGCACCAGTATGAACCGCGACCGCATACTCGTGTTCGATATCGGCACCCAGAGCGTGCGCGCACTGGTGTTCGACCGGTTCGGCCAACTATGCGCAACATCCCAGCTGGCGCTGGATCCGCCGTATCAGACACGCCAGGCCGGTTGGGCGGAACTCGCGCCGGAGCGAATCTGGCAGACGATGATCGAGGCCTGCCACGGCCTCTGGCGCGCCGATCCAGCGCTGTCGGCGCGCATCGCGGGCCTGGCGCTGACCGCCCAGCGGGCGACCAGCGTGTTTGTCGATGCACACGGCCAGCTCCTGGGCCCCGCCATTTCGTGGCTGGATCAGCGCCGGGCTGACGTCATTCCGACGCTGGGCTGGCCAGTACGCGCGTTCGCGCGCCTGGTCGGTGCGGCCCGAGTGATCGAGGACTTCCAGCGGGCCGCGCCGGCTAACTGGCTGGTCGCCCACGAGCCGGCGATCCATGCACGCATCGCACATGCGCCGCTGTTGTCAGGCTATCTGGTGTACCGGCTGATCGGCGCCTGGCGCGACAGCACCAGCGCCCAGGTCGGCTATATTCCCTTCGACTACAAGCGCCGGCGCTGGGCCCGCGCCGGCGACTGGAAATGGCGGGCGATCGCCTTGCGCGCCGAGCAGATGCCGGCCCTGGTCGAACCGGGAAGGCCGCTGGGGCGGCTGAGCCCGGCGGCTGCCCAAGCGCTTGGTCTGGGCGCCGGCCTGACCCTGTTCGCCGCCGGTGCCGACAAGGCCTGTGAGGTGCTGGGTGCCGGTGCCCTGTCGCCGGAGACCGCCTGCGTGTCGTTGGGCACCACGGCGACCATCAATACCTGTCGCCCCGACTATCGTGAAGTGACCCGACTCGTACCGGCCTACCCGGCGGCCGTGCCGGGCGCCTATACCGATGAGATCCAGATCTATCGCGGGTTCTGGCTGGTGTCGTGGTTCAAGCAGGAGTTCGCTGCCGATACACAGCGTACAGCCGGTCGCGAAGGGCGAGCGGTCGAAGCGCTGCTCGACGAAGCGATCGCCGGGGTGGCGCCGGGCTCAGACGGCTTGATCGTGCTGCCGACCTGGGCGCCGGGCGTGCGCGAGCCCGGCCCGGAAGCGCGCGGGGCGATGATCGGCTTTACCGACGTGCATACGCGTGCCCATGTGTATCGGGCGATCCTGGAGGGCCTGGCCTACGGGCTACGGGGCGGGCGTGAGCGTATCGAGGCCCGTACGCACGTGCCGATCACGCGCCTGCGGGTGGCAGGCGGCGGTTCGCAGTCCGATCAGGCGATGCAGATACTCGCCGACGTGTTCGGCCTGCGCGCCGAGCGCAGCCATACCCATGAGACCAGCGGACTGGGTGCGGCCATCAATGCTGCGGTGGGGCTGGGGTGGTATGCCGATCATGGCCAGGCGGTGCGCGCGATGGTGCACGACGGCGCCTGTTTCGCCCCGGATCCGGTAGCGCGAGGCCATTACCAGCGCCTGTACGATGAGGTCTATCGCAGGCTCTACGCCGATCTCAAGCCGTCACTGGTCCGCCTGGCGCGTGTGATGGCCGCCGTGCCAGCTGGTCCTGCGTAGCGATTCGAACAGGCGCTGGGCGAGCACGGCCAGCAGACAGGCAATGAACGGATTGACCGAGAACCGGAACCGCTGGTTCTCGTCGACCTCGAAGGCGTTGCCGATCACGCTGACATACATGATGTTCAGCCACAGGAAGATGATTACGGCATCGGCGGCGCTGACTCGGCGACGGACGGCGGCCCGGACCAGCACGTAAAAGCCGAACAAGACGGCCAGGCCATAGCCGACGGCGATCAGCCAGCCGATCTGGCCAGGTTCGAGATCGAAGCCGGGCTTGTCGGGGTACACGGGCTGGGCGGCGAGATAGCGCGAGAACGCCCGGCTCCAGGGCTCGATCGCGGCACGGTTGTCGGCCAAAAACGGGTAGTCGCTGGCCGGGCGCAAGAACATCAGCCAGGCGGTGGCCATCGAATCCAGATACACGTCGGGATGGGTACGGATGGCGGCCAGCGCATCGTCGAGCGCCTGTTGCGAGACCTCGGCATAGGCCAGGTGGTTGTAGTTGATATGGCCGGTCGAACGGCGTTTCTGATCGAGCACGGGTATGCCGGTCGCCGGGGTGGCGGCGAAGATCTCCGGGTAGGTCTCCGGCGTGTTGAACGGGAAATCGATCATGGCCATGTCGGAGAGCGCGCCGGCCTCGACCATGCGCTGGCGCTCATCGTGGTCGATGGCCAGCGTGGTGAGCTTGGACAGACTCATACCCATCCAGTCCGAAGTCGCGAAGTGGCCAGTGATCATCAGGTTCTTGCCATACAACGCGAAGATCGCGATCAGCGGCACGGCGGCCGCCAGCAGCACCTGGCGCCGATACCCCGGCAGTACGAGCGCGCAGTAGGCCGCCAGCACGACGAACCACTGCCACTGGAACATCGAGCGGGTATAGATCAGTACCGCCATGGCAACGAACAGTGCCAGGCAGTGGCCAAGCGAAAATCGCGTCATCAACGACTGGAACAGCCAGGCGATCGCGCCGAGCAGCGCCAGTATCGGCAGCGTGTAGTAGGGAATCGCCTCGTAGAGAGCCAGTGCAGGGGTGAGCATGAACACCAGCGCCACGGTGAACGCGAGCGGCTTGGACACGCCCAGGCGGCGCATCACACCGAACAACAGCAATACGCTGGCCAGTGCCATGGCGCTGTAGAGCAGCCGGAACGTTGCGGCCAGCAGTAACGTGTTGTCGCCGAGCTTGAGCACCAGCCCGAGCATCAGGTTGTACAACGGCGGCTGGCCGGGCATGTAGAAAACGCTCTGCAGCAGATGCTCGCGCAGGAGGACCGGATCCAGTATCTGCCAGGAGGTGTCGAGCGGACTCAGATCGAACCGGACCCCAGCCAGCCAGAAACCGACACGCGAGACCACGTAGAGCGCCGAAAGCCACGCGATCGCACGAAAGCGCGGCGATGATGCAGCGGCTGCCGTCATAGCTTGCTGCGATGAAACACCGCCCGCGGCAGACAGGTGATCACGGTCATGATCAGCCGCCAGAACCCGGGGGTGTAGAGCACGGCACGCCGTCGGCAGATTGCCTTGTGTATGTCGCCGGCCACCTTGTCGGGCTGGGCGAACAACGGACCCTTGTCGAAGTCGGCGGTCATGGGGGTGTCGACCATGCCCGGGCGGATGCTCAGGACCTGCACCCCACGGGCGAACAGGCGGTGGCGCAGCCCGTCGAGAAAAGCGTTCAGGCCCGCCTTGGCGCTGCCGTAGACATAGTTACTGGCCCGGCCGCGATCGCCGGCGACCGACGATATCGCCGCGATCAGGCCGCCGCCGCGACGTTCGAATCGATTGGCGACGTCGGTGAGCAGGGCCACCACACTGACCGCGTTGGTATGCCAGGCGGCCACGGCGGCGCTCGGGTCGGCCTGACAGGCCGTCTGGTCGGGTAGCGTGCCGTAAGCCACGAGTACCGTGTCCAGCCCGCCGAGTTCGGCCTCGGCGGCGTCGAGCATCGGTCCATGGGCCGACAGATCGTCGGCGTCCATGACGTGGGTGGCCACCTGCGCGGCCCCGCGTACACGCAGATCTTCGGCGATCGCGGCCAGACGCGTGTCGTTTCGACCGACCAGGAACAGCGCGTCGCCGTCGGCGGCGAAACGCCGGGCGGTATGTTCGGCGATGGTCGAGGTTGCACCCACGATCAGCAATTTTCTCATGTCGGTCGGTCCTGGTTGGGATCGGTGTCGTGGTCGGTGACCCGGCGCCAGAAGTCGGAATTGAAGGCGGGGTCGACATAGGCACAAAAGGCGCGCCAGTCGGGGAAGTAACGATCGAAGGCCGCCGCGCTCATGCGCGCGTCCTTGGCCGGGTATACCGCGCCGCCCGCGGCCATGACCACTTGGTCGAGTGCGTCCAGCAGCGCGAACGTACGCGGCCCCGGGTTCGGGAAATCCAGTGCCAGCGTCACGCCTGGACGCGGGAACGACAGCATGCCCGGCGAGGGCACGTCGCCGAAGATCTTGAGCACCGACAGGAACGAGCCGGCATTCGCGGCCGCAATTCGGTCCAGCAGTTCGGTGATCGCGGCGCGGCCGTCGTCGTGTGGTACGACGCATTGGTACTGCACGAAGCCTCTTGGCCCGTACGCACGGTTCCAGTGGGCAATGCCGTCGAGCGGGTAGAAGAACGGCTGGTAATGCTGGTTGGTGCGCGATCGGTTCTTGATACTGCGGTAATAGTAGAGCGTGTTGAGCGGTTTGAGGGTGAAGCGGTTGATCATCGACACGGGCGTGACGAACGGAAACGTCGGCCCCGAACGACGCCCCGGGTCGGGCGACTGGCCCAGCGCCGGCCGGTGGTTGGCCCGCATGAACCAGCCGCGTCCCAGCCGCGTGCCGCGTGCGGTGCAGTCGACCCAGGCGACCGTGTACTCGTAGTCGTCGTTGGATTCGGCCGACAAGGCGAAGAAGTCATCGAGATGGCCGAAGCGCCGGCTTTCGACGTCCATGAACGCGCCCTGGATCCGGCGCAGCGCGATGCTCGCCCGGGTGATCGCGCCGGTCAGGCCCAGTCCGCCGACGGTGGCCGCGAACCAGTCGGCGTTGTCGTCGGGCGTGCAGACCAGGTGCGAGCCGTCGCTGCGGCATAGCTCCAGCGAGCGGACATGACGCCCGAACGTGCCGGCACGGTGATGGTTCTTGCCATGCACATCGTTGGCGATCGCCCCGCCCACACTCACGAACTGGGTGCCCGGCGTGACCGGGAGAAACCAGCCCTGCGGTATTACCAGCGCGAGGATATCGCCCAGCAGCACCCCGGCTTCGCATTCGAGCAGTCCGCTGGCCGGGTCGAAGGCGATGAAACGGTCCAGCGAGCGCATCGCCAGCAGCGTGCCGTCGTGGTTGAGACAGCTGTCGCCGTAGCTGCGTCCGTTGCCGTAGGCCAGCATCGACGAGGCCCGGCCGGCGATCGCGTGCTCGCGCGTGACCGGCCGATGCACCTCGGCCGGCGTGGCCGCCGGGTAGCGGCCCCAGGATCGGTAGTCGTGGCCGGCCATGGCGGGCTAGCGTCCTGTCATGTCGATAGGGGTCTGGCCGGCTGCGAAAAGGCTTTCGCCGCTGCGGGTCCGTGCATCGCGAAACACTAGATCGCCATGAACATGATCAGGGCGCCGAGCAGCACGCAGACACGGCTGCCGTTGTCGCGCGCTGCGAACACGATCGGATCGTCGTGCATATCCCCGCGTAGCGTCTTGAGCCATATCCGGCTGATCCAGTACAGCACCACCGGGCACAACAGCCAGATGCGCACCGGATGGCTGTAATGGTCGGTGATATCGGGACTGTTGATATACAGTGCAAGCACCACGACGCTGGCATAACCGGCCGCCGTGCCGAGACTGCGCAGCATAGGCAGATCCGTGGCGATATAGCCGCGGCCCAGCGGCGCATCGCCGCTGTGTTCGGCCATCACCAGCAGTTCGGTACAGCGCTTGGCCATGGCCAGGCTCAGGAAGATCGACATCGACAGCGCCAGCAGCCAGAACGACAGATCGATGCCCGTGGCCGCGCCGCCGGCGATGATCCGCAGCGTATACAGTGCCGCCAGGGTCAGCACATCGAGCAGGGCGAGCTGCTTGAGGCCGAGCGAGTAGGCCAGCGTCAGCACGTAATAGATCGCCAGTACGCCCCAGAACAGCGGCGGCAGGAACGCGGCAATCGCCACGGAAACGATCAGCAGGACCGGGATGGCGAGCACGCCGTGGGCGATCGGCAGTCGGCCGGAGGCGAACGGTCGTTCGCGTTTGCGCGGATGCTGGCGATCATCGCCCAGATCGACTAGATCGTTGAGCAGATACACGCTCGAGGCGAGCAGACTGTAGGCGACGAATGCGGCCACCGCCATGGAGACCGTCACCGCATCGGCGAACTCGTGGGCGGCCAGCAGCGGCACGAAGATCAGCGCGTTCTTGGCCCACTGATACACCCGCAACGCCTTGACCCAGGTGCGCCAGTCTCCGCCTTCGCGGACGAAGTTCTGGCCGACATCGGCCTCGTCGCGCACGCGGGATTCGAGCTTCGAATGGCCGTTGACCAGAATCGCCCGACGCGCATGGCGCCAGATGACGCGGTCGACATCATGATCGGCGGCATAGTCGAAGGCGCCGCCGTTCAGATGGTCACGCAGCGCGTCGAGCTTGGTCTGGCCGGACAGGTTGGTGTGCTCGTCGCTGGCCAGTACCGCATCGAACAGACCCAGGTGTTCGGCCACCTGGCGGGCATATTTCTCGTTCGAGGCGGTGGCCAGTATGAGCGTGCGGCCGTTGGCTTTCTCATGCTCGAGCAACGCGATCAGGCGCTTGTCGTAGGGCAGATCGGCGATGCCGAGATCCGCCCGACGCGCCAGCTCGGCCTTGAGCTTCGCCTTGCCGGTGCCCAGCCAGCGTGGAATGCCCAGCAAACTGTGCGGCGAGGTATGCGCGACCATGAAAGCGGACTCGATCAGCAGATCGCTGTTGACCAGCGTGCCGTCGAGATCGACGACGAGCGGGACATCATCCGCCTTGGGCGCGGTGTTGGTCGAGTTCATCAAGACATCCTGTTCGTGGAAGAGGTATCCAGCGCACGGGGCCGGCGGCGACGGTCGATCTCCAGGCCGCCGAGCGCCACCAGGCCGATGACCACCGCGAACCACAAGGTAGCGATACGTGCGATCAGGGTGATGGCGATGGCGGTCGAGCCATCCACACCGGACAGTTTGAGCAGCAGGGCCATGACCGCCTCGGTACCGCCCAGACCGCCCGGCACGAACGACAGGGCACCGACCAGCATGCTCACCGCATAGATTCCGATCGCGGTCTCCAGCGCGAGTTCGATCCCCAAACCGTGGGCGATCACGAATAGCGACACGCCTTCGGCCGCCCAGGCCAGCAGTCCGACCGCCAGCCCGGCATACAGCGGCCGGTTGGCCATCAGCGCGAAGGCCTGGTCCCAGGCGGTGGCGATGCTCTGCAGCATGGACTGGATACGGGTTTCAGGCTTGGCGGTGCGTCGCTGCAGCGCTTCGAGCAGGCGTCGTTGGCGAATGGCCACGAGCATGACGCCCAGCGCGACGATGGGCGCGATCACCCACCATACATAGCCGGAAAAGGCGATCAGCACGAGCATCGACAACAGCGCAATCGCCAGCAGATCGAGAAACCGCTCGGCAAAGAAGGCCGCCAGGCTGTGGGGATAGGGCACGCCGAGACGCGCCAGATACACCGATCTGAGGCCTTCGCCCGCCTTGCCGGGGGTGGTGGTCAGGGCGAAGCCGGCGAGATAGATCACCGCATGCCGCAGCACCGGCACATGCTCGCCGAGCCAGTGCAGATAACCGTGCCAGCGCCCGAATCGCAGCGCATAGTTGATCAGCGACAAACCCAGGATGGCCGCCCACCAGCGTGCGTCCAGCCGTTGCATGGCCGCGAGCGTGCGCTGACCGTCCAGCCCGGCGCCCAGTGTGATATAGAGCACGACGGCAAGGCCGAGCGAGAAGACGATGGTTCGAGTTCGGGGCAATGCAGGGCCTCGGTCGGTCGCGGTTCCACGCAAAAACGGCCGCTCCGACCGTTGTGAAAGACAACGCCACGCCACGACAGGCGACGTGGATACGCGCATGCCCTGGACCGGTTCCCCTCGACACCGCTCACGTCGTGCGCCGGCTGTCGCAGCGCTCAGCTTAGCGTAAAAACCGGTGTGCGCGACAGATCGGCGAATCTCGATCCCGGCGGCCGGAGGTCTGGACATGCCAGACGCGGCCTGCGGTAAGTAACGGCGATTACCCTTACTATTCGTCCGGCGCTGCGCTTGGCAGCGTTCATGAAAGCCATCGACTACAGGGCAACAGGACATCATGGCCGACTACCGTGCACCCACTCGCGACCTGCTGTTTGTATTGCAGGAAGTTCTCGACGCCGAGCGCATACGCCGGCTGCCGGGCTACGACGACTACGACCCCGACACCGTGGCGGCGATCGTCGACGAAGCCGGGCGATTCGCAGCCCAGGTGCTCGCGCCGCTCAACCGCGTGGGCGATCAGCAGGGCGCCCACTGGTCGGCCGACGGGGTCGCGGCGGCCCCCGGTTTCGGTGACGCCTATCGTCAGTATGTCGATGCTGGCTGGAACGGGCTGACCGGGAGCACGGCGTTCGGCGGCATGGGCATGCCGCGCGTGCTCGGCTCGGTCGCCACCGAATTCTGGAATGCCGCGAACATGTCGTTCGCGTTGTGCCCGCTGTTGACCGCCAGCGCCGTGGAGGCACTGGCCCACCACGGCAGCGACACGCTCAAGCGTATCTATCTGGAAAAGCTTGTCACCGGAGAATGGACGGGCTGCATGGACCTGACCGAACCCCAGGCCGGTTCGGATCTGGCCGCCGTGCGTACCCGTGCCGAGCCGGATGCCGAATCCGACGGTGCCTACCGGCTGTACGGCCAGAAGATATATATCACCTGGGGCGACCACGACATGGCCGACAACGTCGTTCATCTGGTGTTGGCTCGTCTACCCGACGCGCCAGCAGGCGTTAAAGGCATCTCGTTGTTTCTGGTGCCGAAATTCGTACTCGACGAGGATGGCTCGCCGGGCGAGCGCAACGACATGCGCTGCGTGTCCATCGAGCACAAGCTCGGTATACACGCCAGCCCGACGTGCACGATCGCCTACGGCGAGAATGGCCACGGCGCGCTCGGGTATCTGGTGGGCGAGCCCAACCGGGGTCTAGCGCACATGTTCACGATGATGAACGCCGCGCGCCACAAGATGGGTGTGCAGGCGCTGGGCGTGGCCGACCGCGCTTATCAGGACGCGCTGGCCTATGCCCGGGATCGGCAGCAGGGCGGCTCGGCGATCGTCGAGCATGCCGATGTCAAGCGCATGCTCCTGTCCATGCGCAGCCAGATCGACGTCTTGCGCGCGATGTGTCTGGATGCGGCCAGCCAGATGGACATCGCCGAAGCCGAGGCCGACGAAACCGCGCGTTCGGCGGCGCAGGCCCGCGTCGATGTTCTGATTCCCATCGTCAAGGGCTGGGGTACCGAACTCGGCGTGGATCTGGCCAACACTGGCATCCAGATCCACGGCGGGATGGGTTTCGTCGAGGAGACCGGTGCGGCGCAGTATCTGCGGGACGTACGGATCGCGCCTATCTATGAAGGCACCAACGGTATCCAGGCGATCGATCTGGTAGGCCGCAAGCTGCTGCGAGACGAAGGCCGCGGGATGCGGGCGTTCATTGCCGACATGCGTGCAACCGCGGACGGTGTGACCGAGGGTTCGCAGCCCCACCCGGCGCTGGCCGAGGCGCTGGGTCTGCTCGAACAGGCCACCGATACATTGCTCGAGGCCGGGCGAGGCCCGGCGATGGCCAACGCGTTCAACTACCTCATGCTCTGCGGTACGGTCGCCGGCGGCTGGTATGCCGCGCGTATCTCGGATGTCGCCCGCGCTGCGCTGTCCGAGGGTACGGCCGAGGCCGATTTCTACGAGGCCCGCCAGGCCTGTGCGCGGTTCTATGTCCGCCAGGTGCTGCCCCGCGCCCGCGGCTATGCGGCCATGGTCGAGGGCGGTTCGGAGGTGATCGAGGTCGTGGATACGGCGCGTCATCTCTAGGACCGTTCGAGGCGTCACCCGGCCGGATTGCCCGGCGGAACGGCGCCTGCAAGGGCGTCGGCCGGGCAGCGCCGGCTAGACCCGCGGCCTGGCCGTCGGGGTTCGGGCGGTCTCAGGCGGGCGGGCCATCTGACTGGCCGGGTTTTCCCGAGCTTGCGGAGCCGCGCCGCCAGGCATGAAAGCGCTCGAGCCAGGCCAGGACACGTTCGGGCGCATGCGCGCGTTTCCATTCTCCGGCCGCGTACTTGTTGGCCTCGATCAAGGTCGGGTAGGCATGAATGGTGCCCAGGATCTTGTTCAGACCGAGTTTGTGCCGCATCGCGGTCACGAACTCGCCGATGAGCTCGCCGGCGTGGTCGCCCACGATCGTCGCACCCAGGATTCTGTCCTTGCCAGGCACGGTGAGCACCTTCACGAAGCCGTGCGCTTGGCCTTCGGCGATGGCGCGGTCCAGCTCGCCGAGATCGTAGCGGGTGATCTCGAAGGCCACCCCGTCTTGTTCGGCCTGGGTCTCGTTGAGGCCGACATGGGCGATTTCCGGGTCCGTGAAGGTCACCCGAGGAATGACCGAATAATCGGTCTTGAACCGGCGTATACCCAGAAAGAGCGCGTTGACGGCGGCGTACCATGCCTGGTGCGCCGCGGCATGGGTGAACTGGTAGGGACCGGCGACGTCGCCGCAGGCGAATATGTTCGGATAGCGCGTCTGCAAGAATTCGTTCAGCGCCAGCGTGCGGGTCGAGGCGATCTCGATGCCCAGGTCCTCGAGGCCGAAGCCGGTCGTGTTCGGCGTGCGTCCCACCGCGACCAGGATGCGGTCGAACATCAATGCGACTTCTCGGCCCTTATGCTCGCAGACCAGCACATTGGCACCGTCGCGCTGCTCGACGGCCTGGGCGGTGTGGTCGGTACGCACGTCAATGCCGTCGGCGGCCAAGCGCGCGGTCAAATAAGCCGAGACCTCCGGGTCTTCGCGCGTGAGCAGGCGCGGTGCCATCTCGACCTGGGTCACCTGACTGCCGAAGCATGCGAACGCCTGGCTGAGCTCGCAGCCGATGTTGCCACCGCCGAGCACGAGTAGCCGGTCCGGTAGCTCGCGCAGATCCCATACCGTGTCCGAGGTGAGATAGTCGACCGTCTCGAGCCCCGGGATCGGCGGCACCATCGGTCGCGCGCCGGTGGCGATGACGATACTGCGCGTGGTCAGCGTGCGCCCGTCCACCTCGACCGTGTACGGCGAGGTGATACGAGCCTGGCCTTGGATCGTATCCACGCCGAGTGATCGATAACGCTCGACCGAGTCATGCGGTTCGATCTCGGCGATCACGCGCTGGATACGCCTCATGACCTCGGCGAAGTCCACGCGGATATTGTCCGCATGAACGCCGAACTCGCCGCCGCGGCGCATCAGCGATGCCACGCGCGCCGATCGGATCATCGTCTTGGATGGAACGCAGCCGTAGTTGAGACAGTCGCCGCCCATGCGGTTTTTCTCGATCAGGGTGACCCGGGCACGTACGGCGGCGGCGATATAGGCGGTGACGAGCCCGGCCGATCCGGCGCCGATGACGATCAGGTTGCGATCAAAACGCCGCGGCTTGGTGTAGCCCTTGAGCACCTTGTGCGAGGCCACCCGCTCGACGAGCTTGCGTGCAACCAGGGGGAACAGGCCCAGCAACACGAAGGCTGCAATCAGCCCCGGTGAGACCACATCCGACACGTGTTCGATCGTCGCGATCTGCGTGCCGGCATAAACATAGACCAGGGTGCCTGCGAGCATGCCGATCTGGCTGACGACATAGAACGTGGCGATACGTATCGGCGTCAGGCCCATGACCAGGTTGATCACGAAAAACGGGAAGACCGGCACCAGTCGCAGCGTGAACAGATAGAAGGCGCCGTCTTTCTCGATGCCTCGGTTGATTGCCTTGAGCCGCTGGCCGTACTGCTTCTGTACCCAATCGCGCAATACGAACCGCGCGGTGAGAAACGCCAGGGTCGCGCCGATCGAGGAGGCAAATGATGCCAGCAGCGTGCCCCAGCCCAGGCCGAACAGCGCGCCGGCCACGAGCGTCATTACCGCCGCGCCGGGCAGCGACAGGGCAGTCACCGCAATATAGACGATCAGAAACAGCCCGGCCGATACGAGCGGGCGCGAATCCACCGCCGACTGCAACCGCGATTGCTGGGCCTTGAAATAGGCCAGATCGAGAAACTGGCCCAGGTCGAACACGAAGAAGGCGGCGATGGCCACAGCGACCAGGGCCAGAAGCAGCAGCTTGGTTTTGTTCATTCGAATGGCTCTGGCAGAGAAGGCTACTGGGCGGTGAACCGGAGTCTGCGATATTCCGCGCGCGCCGAGCGACCGCCGTTGTCGCAGTCGGTCATCAGCGCTACGCCGTCGATCGCACTGAGATCCAGTCCGTAGAAGCGTTTGAAGTCGTCGCGGACATTGCGCGATTGCTCGACCCATTGGTCGGGCTCGGCCGGGGTGCCGGATTGAACCGCGACCATCATCGCCTTGTCCGTGAAGGCGTTCGGCCAGTGCGTGTCGCGCGGCTCGGTGTTGGCCCAGACATAATTGATCGCACGCGTACGCCAGACCAGTGCGCCGCCGTCGTGAATGACATACACCCGTGCGGCATAGTCGTCGCCCTCTCGTGTGCGCCCGTCCAGGCCTTCGTGGACATGGTCGATACGCCACTGCCAACGCAGCACCGGCGTCTGTACGAGATCGATCTGCCGGCGCAGCGCGATCGCCGATGCGCTTGCCTGGCAACGGGCCTCGAGCGTGCGCGTGGCACCGTCGCCGATCAGACGGTATGTCGTTTGGCCCTTGAACGATCGAGACTCCCAATCCGTCAGGCTGTTGGGGGCGAACCGGCCGACCCAGGCATCCGCCGCCGAGACCCCGGTGCAGGTCAGCGCGCACAGGAACCCAGCAACAATGCGCGTCCGTCGCCCGGCACACGAACGCCTAGCGTGCGGCGTGGGCCCGCGTCGGTCGGCCCGCACGCAAGACCGATTCCACCCCCAAAGCGCGAGAAACGCACGGCGGGGCGCCGGCTGTTGCTGAATCGAGGCGGGCCTGATCACGGTCCGGCGTCGGGCCCGAAACGCCGATTCAGATAGGCGATGATGTCGTCGGATTCATACAGCCAGGTAGGCTGTGGTTCATCGTGGATATGCAGACAGGGCACCGTCGGGCGTCCGCCGCCCTCGATCAGTATCTGGCGCGCGCTGTCGTCGGCACGGATATCGCGCATCGCGATCGGCAGATCCAGCCAGTGGATCGTGCGACGGACCCGCACACAGAACGGACAGCTGGCGAAGTGGTAGAGCACCAGATGCCCGGCCGCCTGCGCCGCGGCGCGTTGGCCTTCGGTCGAGCGCACGAGCTGTGTTCGGCTGCGTGCCGGATGAACGATATCGAGCGCGGTCTGTAACCAGTCTGGCATGTGGAGTCTGTCCTCTCGGGCACGAATGAGGGGGCGGTTGTCACCCAGTGTCGCCTGCAATCGCCCTGCAACGCATCACGTGCGTATCACGTGTCCGGGTCCACCGCTGCGCCGGGCGTTTCGCCGCCGCTGGCGACCGCAGGGATGTTGGCGGTCGAGACAGCAATCGACAGGCCAACGCACGCCGTGACGGGTTGACGCTGCGCAAGCCGGCGTGCGTCCCGAGGCTTGTCCATCCGCAGTCCGGCGTTTCGCTCAGCGCGTATCGACGCCAGCCAGCGATCGAACACGATACCGCGTCATGACGGTAAAACCGCGGCACGGGCCGGTCCAGTACAACCAGGACGCCGGGGGCCCCGGGCGGTGTCCGGTCTAGGTGATACCGGTTGATGCTCGGCAACGCTGGGCCCTGGGCGCTGGGCCCTGGGCGGCGCGGAGTCCTGCGGGTTCGCCCGCTGTTGGGGCGACAAGCGTGCGACCCTGGCGCGGGCCGATCTCCACCCGTATCTAAACGGCGGCGCCGCGGCATGGGAGGCACCGGGCAAAACCGGCCGAACCGACGCCTCGATTGCACGGGGCGGCGGCAAGCCGGGAATACCGCCGCTAGGCGCGCGCTGGCTGCTTGTGATGGATACTCGAAGGCATCGGCCCGCGGCGCTTGCGCCGATGTGGCAAGGCCATGCGCAGAATGCGCTTGGCAACGCCGCCGAGCTGTCTGGAGAAAGGCCCGGTGTTGTAGTTCAGGTTGTAGCGCTCGCAGATCGCCTGCACCTTCGGACCAATCTCGCGGTAGCGGTTCGATGGCATGTCGGGGAACAGATGGTGCTCGATCTGATAGCCCAGATGCCCGGTCATCACATGGAAGGGCACCGAACCGTTCACGTTCGACGAGGCCAGCATCTGGCGAAGGTACCATTCGCCCTGGGTTTCGCTTTCCGTTTCCTCGATCCGGAACATCTCGGCCTGCTCGGTGAAATGGCCACAGAAGATGATCAGAAACGACCAGACGTTACGATTGAAGTTGGCCGCCATGTTGCCGGTGAACACGAACGGCGCCATCGGTCCGGCGAGCGCCGGAAACAGGACATAGTCCTTGAGAACCTGCTTGCGGACCTTCTTCCAGATATCGCGGCCCTGGGAGAGCGCTTCGGCATAGCTCTTGTCCTTGCCCAGTCGCTCCCATTCGAGATCGTGCAGGGCCACGCCCCACTGGAAGAAGGCAGCCAGCACGAGCACATACAGCGGCTGGGCGAGGAACGCCGGGTGCCATTTCTGATCCTCGCTCATGCGCAGGATCGAGTAACCGACATCGCGGTCCATGCCCACGATATTGGTGTAGGTGTGGTGCATGTAGTTGTGCGAATGCTTCCATTCCCGGCCCGGACAGGTGTTGTCCCAGTCGTAGGTGGCCGAATCCAGCGCCGGATCCTGCATCCAGTCCCACTGGCCATGCATCGCGTTGTGTCCGATCTCCATGTTCTCCAGGATCTTGGAGACCGACAGCAGGGCGGTGCCGGCGAGCCACGCCGGCGGCAGGATGCCGGCGAACAGCAGGGCGCGCCCGGCGAGTTCGGAAAAGCGCTGGGTGTTGAGCACGCGATAGATATAGCGCGCGTCTTCCTTGCCCAGGCTGTTCATCACCTCTTCGCGCAGGGCGTCGAGTTCGGCGCCGAGTTGTTCGACGTCCGCGTCGGTCAGATGTGTCGGTCGGCCCATGAGAATCTCCTGCAATCGGGCATGTGTGCGTCCGGGCGAAGCGAACGCGCGGGGTCAGAGTTCGATCGCGACATCGCCGGCTGCGGCATGGATACACAGCTGGATATCGGTATCGCGGATGTCCTGGACTTCGTTGCTGCGCAGGTTGCGGACCGTACCCTCGGTCACCCGGCATTTGCAGCTGTGACAGATACCCATGCGACAGCCGTAGGGCGGATTCAGGCCGGCCTGTTCGGCGATCTCGAGCAGCGAGCCGTCGTCGCCCGATGCCGCGACATCCGACTGCACGAAATGGACTTCGCCCTCACCGTGGGCGGCCTCGCGGCGGCTGGATTCGAACTGTTCGCGAAATACCGGCTTGGTGGTGCGTGCGTCGAGCAGCGGCTGCACCGAGTCCATGAAGCCTGCGGGCCCGCACAGCCAGGTCATGCGTTCGTCGAGGTCCGGTACCGCGGCATCCAGCGTGTCGGCCGAAATACGACCGTCGGCGGACGTGAACCGTTTGACGAGCTCCAGCGACGGCTGTTCGTCGGCCAAGCGGTCGAGCGCGTCTTCGTAGATCATGTCGGCCGATGTGCGCGCGTAGTGCATGAACACCACGTCGGGCAGTTCGTCGGCGGCGATCCAGGCCCGTAGAATGCTCATCATCGGCGTGATGCCGCTGCCCGCGCTGAGCAGCAACGCCCTGGCCGGCGGGCTTGCGTTCGGGTAGAACTCGCCTTCGGCGTGGGTCAGGTAGACGAGCTGGCCTGGCTCGACGTTATCGACCAGGAAATTGCTCACCGCACCGTCGCCGTTGCGCTTGACCGTGATTTCGAGCGAGTTCTCGTCGGGTGCGCCGGCGATCGAGAAACAGCGACGATGGCGTACGCCGTCCAGATCGATGCCGAACAGAATATGCTGACCCGGCGCCGGCCGTGTCCAGTTGTCGTTGGGCTCGATGGTGAGGGTCACGCTGTCCGGAGTCTGCCGGGTGGCCTCGGCGATGCGCCCGCGCGGCTCGTCGACCGACAGCTTGCTATCGATGAGGCCCAGATAGTGGTCCACCGACAACGGCGTGGCGAGCGACTCGGCCAGGGAACTCTTGAGCGCTTTTCTGATGATCGGTTTCATCGGCGGTCAATCTCCTGTCTCACATTCGGCATGGAACGTGTCGGCCTCGCTCGATGCCGCCGCCCCTTGATCGTTGTTTGTATCGTTCTAGCACACCGCAGATCGCTAATGGGGCGCGGCACGGGCCAGACCGCGGTCGACAAAACATGCCGGCGCACAAGCGCTTGCGCCAACATCCGCGGTCATTGGAAACGAAAAATTTTAAGAATTGGTTGAAAACCAGAGACTTGTGCTTCGACCGTTGCGTCGCGCCGTTTCCGACACGTGCTCGGAAATCGTCATGTCCGCGCTGCGTGCGCGACTTTTCGGGCGCGTGCTGGGCAACCACGATGCGTGACGCCGGCCGCGCGCCACAACGGACGCTGACGGGCCATCGAGGCCTTGAGCCGGCCGGCGGCCGCGCCGCGCCTGTTTGCGTGATGTTCGCCGGCGTGCGATATACGCCCGGCTGCGGGCCTTGCCGACCTGGCCATCAGTCATCACGGCCGGGTACACGCCGACGGTTGCCCACACCGGTCGGCCGAGCGACGGTCGTCAGCAGCCGTGCATACGCCGGATCGACATCGGCACCGCTTCCTCGCAGAGCTGTTTTTCGATGAGTCGTTCCGCGGTGGCCTGCTCGAGACGGCGCAGACGCTGCCAGAGCAGACCACGATCGGGATGCCAGCGAACACGGCGAAACCGGATCCGGTGCTGCACGCTACAGCGGCGGCTATCCGCACGGCGGCGCAGGGTGAGCAGATAATGATCGTTGCGATAGGTGAGCCAGGCCTGGTCGGTCGCGTTGTCGCGAGGCGGCAGATCGGTGAATATCCGGTCGAGCAGGGCATGCAGGCTGTTGTGAAGCGTGCCGCCGTCGGGTTGCGTTGCCGACCCCTGCCAGGCCAGCCAGAGCCCGTCGATATCGGCGTCGGAGTCGCTCAGCTGTGCCAGCCGCACTCCCAGCGCGTTCGCCAGCGCCTGAGCATAGCGTGTCCAGACACGGCCGTGATGCTCCCAGTGCTGGATCCGCCGCAGCGAGGAGGCCGCGGTCACACGCGTGCCGAGCACGGCCTGGCCGAGCGCCTGCTGGGTCAGCCCGCGCAACTCGCGCCAATAGCGGATACGGCCTGGGTCGAGATGAGTCGTGCGTTTCATGACGAGATGGACATCGTGATCGCGTGCGCCGGTCGCCCGCCCGTGCAGCGGACCGGCAGCCGGGCGACGCAGCGAGGCGCGTATCCGTTCAGGCGGCCAGCGGCTGGGCCTGGACCGACTCGCCCATGGGCTGTCCGGTCCGCCGGCGTCGACGCAGCCGTGGTAGCGACAGGCGCGCGATGCGCTTCCAGGTCGAGGCGGCCTGTCGCAGGAACGAACCGCTGTGATAGGGCAGGCCGTTGTCCTCACAGATTCTGCGCACCGTGGGTGCCATCTCGGCATAGCGACAGGCCGGGATATCCGGGAACAGATGATGTTCTATCTGATAGCTGAGGTTGCCGCTCATCAGGTGCATGAGCTTGCTGCCCTCGAAGTTGGCGCTGCCCAGCAGCTGGCGGACATACCACTGGCCGCGGGTTTCGCGGTCAAGCACCGATTCGTCGAATTGCTCGACGTCTTCCGGAAAATGGCCGTTGAAGATCACCGCGCAGGCCCAGACGTTACGCACCAGATTCGCGCCCATGTTGCCGATGAACACCATGGGCGCCAGCGGGCCGGCCAGCAGCGGAAAGACCACGTAGTCCTTGGCCAGCTGGCGGCGCAGTTTGCGACCCACCGGTTTGAACTCCTCGGCAAGCTGCGCGCGGGTCTTGGTCTTGTAGACCAGATAGTCCTCGAGCCGCAGGTTCTGGACCGCCACGAAGTGCTGGAAGAACAGATGGAGCAGGACGGTCAGCGGCAGGTTGAGCAGAAACCTTGGCTCCCACGGCTGGTCTTCGGACATGCGCAGCAGCCCGTAGCCGATATCGTGATCGCGGTCGACGACGTTGGTGTAGGTGTGATGCTCGTAGTTGTGGGTATGCTTCCAGTTGTCCGCGGTGTCGGCGCTGTCCCACTCGAAGGTCTGGGAGTTGATCGCAGGATCGCCCATCCAGTCGTACTGGCCGTGCATCACGTTATGGCCGATCTCCATGTTGTCTAGAATCTTGGACAGCGACAGCGATGCCACCCCCAACGGCCAGGCCGGCGGGATCATCATCATCACGCGGCCCGCCACTTCGAACTGGCGCTGCCGCTTGATCACGGTACGGATATAACGGGCGTCGCGTTCGCCCAGCTCGGCGAGCGTGCGCTTGCGCAGCGCGTCGAGCTCGGTGCCGATGCGTTCGATCTGACTCTCGCTGAGTTGGTTCAGTTGGGTCATGGCAATGTCCTCGGTTGTTCGGGGCAATCGGTCAGTGGGGCCGCCCGGGCGAGCGGCCGGACCGTTCAAAGGTCGAGCGCAACCGGGCCGGCCGGCACGCTCACGCAGATCTGGATTTCGGCGTCACCGTCGGGGCCGACCTCGCCGGTGCGCAGATCCCGCACCCGGCCGCTCGTCTTGCGACAGGTGCAGGCGTAGCAGACCCCCATGCGACAGCCGTGGGTCGGGCTCAGTCCGGCAGCCTCGGCCTGTTCGAGCAGCGTTCGGCCGTCGTTGGCCACCGACTGCGCGCTGTGTGCGAAACGGATATCGCCGTTGGCGGCGTTTCCGGGCGGGTCGGCCGCGGCCGGGCCGAAGGCTTCCTGATGCAGCCGCTCGCCGATACCGCGCATGCCGAAATGGGCGCGGGTCGCCTCCAGCAGGGGTTGCGGGCCACAGACGAATGTCTCGGCCTGCGCGTGATCGGGCACCAGCGCGTCCAGCTGCGCGCCGGTGAAATGCGCGCCGCCGCCGCGGGTGTGGAAACGGTGGATATGCAGGCCCGGCAGGGCCGTGCTCAGTGTGTCTAGCGCTTCAGCATAGAGTTCCTCGTCCGGCGAGCGCGCATAGTGGATGAAATCGATACGCCCGGCGTGCCGTTCGTCGATGAGCGTACGCAGCATCGACAGCACGGGCGTGATGCCCGAGCCGGCGCTGATCAGTACCAGGCGTTGCGGGCGCGCGTCGGGCAGGTGAAACGTCCCCGCGGCCGCGCCGAGGATGACCCGGTCGCCGGCCCGGGCATTGTTTTTGATATGGCGGGTCAGACGTCCGTCCGGCTGTACCGCCATGGTGAATTCGAGTTCATCGCCGGCGTGCTGCGACTGGGCGGGCGAGAACATTCGGCGTTCGCGCCGGCCGTCGATCTCGACGGCGAGTTCGACATACTGGCCTGCGCGAAAACCTTGCCAGCGAGCATTCGGACGGACCGCCAGACGTACGCTGCGCGGCGTCGGATGCGTAACACGGGTGACCATGCCCACGGTCTCGTCGGCAACGGCCGTGCGATCGAACAGCTCGATGAAGCGGTCGGGGCCGTGCGGGTAGGTCAGGGTGCGGCCCAGGCGCGAACGCAACATGTTCACGATCGGGCCACGAATGAAACCGGCAGGACGAGGGCAGACGACAGTCGACATGGCGAACTCGATGTGTACGAATGTTCACATTGTCGGCAGTTTCAGTGACCGATGTCAACAACTGTTCACAAGAATGTTCAACCGCTTGATAAGACGATTAAATATAGGTCCAGTTCTGTGCTGCCGATAGCGAGCAGTGCCTGCGTCAATCTTGCGGCCTGCCGCGTTGCACAATAAAAAAACCCGGCACGCCGTCTATGCGTGCCGGGTTTTTGCCGCACTCAGGCCTGTCGCGTTCAGGCTTTTTCGAGCAGTTGCCTGCGCAGATCGAGCTTGCTGAACTTACCGGTCGACGTGCGCGGAATCTCGTCCACGAACACGTAGTTCTCCGGCACCATCCATTTGTCCATGCGCTCGCGCAGGAAGGCAGCCAGATCGTCGCCGGACAGTTCGCGGCCTTCGCGCAGCACCACCGCGGCCAGTGGGCGTTCGCCCCACTTCTCGTCGGGCTGGGCAACCACGGCCGCTTCGGCGACGTCGTCGTGCGCCATGATCGCGTTTTCCAGCTGCACCGACGAGATCCATTCGCCGCCGGACTTGATCACGTCCTTGGTACGGTCGGTAATGTTGATATAGCCCTCGGCGTCGATCGTGGCGATATCGCCGGTGCGCAACCAGCCGTCGCGGGTGAACTTCTCATCGCTGTTGTCGAGACGGTAGTAGCTGCCGGTGATCCACGGCCCGCGGACCTGGATCTCGCCCATGTCCTTGCCGTTCCAGGGCAGAGGATCACCGTCGTCGCCCACGATACGGGTGTCCACGAACGGCACCGGCATGCCGGCGGTCGCGCGGATCGCGTACTGCTCGTCTTCCGGGAGTTTCTGGATCGCCGGCTTCAGGCGTGCCGCCGAGGCCAGCGGCGACGTCTCGGTCATGCCCCAGGCCTGGATGATGGTCAGCCCGTACTTGTCGAAGCGTCGGATCATGGCTTCGGGCACGGCCGAGCCGCCCACGGTCATGCGCATGCCCTCGGGCAGTTTCCAGCGCTTCGGTTCAGCATCCAGCGCATTGATGATGCCCATCCAGATGGTCGGCACGCCGGCCGTTACGTTGACCTTTTCGCCTTCATAGACATTGAGCAGGCTCTCCGCATCCATGTGCGGACCCGGATAGACCTGCTTGGCGCCGACCATTGTCGAGACATAGGGCAGACCCCAGGCGTTGACATGGAACATCGGCACGACCGGCAGGATCACGTCGTTGTACGACAGATCGAGCGTGTCCGGCGTGGCCGCGGCCATCGCGTGCAGCACGCTCGATCGGTGCGAGTACACCACGCCCTTGGGCTTGCCGGTGGTTCCCGAGGTGTAGCACATCCCGCAGGCGTCGCGTTCGTCCTTGTCCGGATAGCGGAACTCGCCCTCGGCCGAGGCCAGGAAGTCCTCGTAGCTTTCCATGCCCTCGGGCACTGGCTTGCCGGCCAGCGGCACCACGATGATCTTTTCGAAGTTCACTTGGTCGGCGAACTTTTCATACAGCGGCAGCAACACGTCGTCGATGATCAGAAAGCGATCCTCGGCGTGGTTGACGATCCAGGCCACGTCGTCCGGCGGCAGGCGCAGGTTGAGCGTATGCAGCACCGCGCCGGTGATCGGGATGCCGAAATAGGCTTCCAGATGCGCGTAGGTGTTCCAGGAAAACGTGGCGACCCGGTCGCCGTGCCTGATGCCGGCCTGGGTCAGCGCCTGGGCGAGCTGCTTGGCGCGCCGGACCATGTCGGCATAGGTCTGCCGGTGCAGCGATTTGTCCGGCATGTGCGTGACGATTTCCACATCGCCGAACTGTGTGCCGGCGCGCTCGAGAATGTCGTCGAGCAGCAGCGGGCGGTCCATCATCGTGGATTGCATGGTTCTCCTCGTATCTTGTCTCTGTACGAATTATTTTTCCGCGACCTCACCGAGAATGGCATCGATCGTCGGCCAAGGTCCAAAATCCTTGTCCTATACCTGTACCGGGCTGGCCAGCAGCGTCAGTAATTGATATTACTGTTCGAGCCTTCTCAGGAAGCCGTTACCGGTCATCGGAACCGGGTGCGGCGTTCAGTTGCCATACGCACGACCGCGTATGCTTCTGGCCATGAGTCGGACCGCGTTCTCGTGCCGGCGATGGAGATGGACCAATGAAAAACCGATTCCTGTCTTTGGTGTTTTCGATAGCGGTGGCGATCGGCCATGTCGGCGGCGCTCTGGCCGATGAACTGACCGCCGACGAAATCCAGGGCGAGCTGGATGCTGCAACCCCGGAACAGCCGGCCGATTTCTCGGGCCATGACCTGAGTCGTCTGGATCTGTCGGGTATGGATCTGTCGGGTGCGAATCTGGCCGGGGCGAACCTGTCCAACGCCCGTCTGCAGGATACGAAACTGATCGGGGCGAACCTCAAGGGCGCCAATCTCGACGGCGCGTGGCTGATCGGCGCAGACTTTTCCAACGCCAATCTGCAGAACGCACACATGTTCGGGCCGGTGGTCGCTCAAGGTCTGGAACCCTCGCGTGAACAGTCGCCGGTTTTCGCCGGTGCGGATCTGTCCGGGGCGCGGGTGATCGCCAAGCTCAGCCAGGGCAACGACGAGAACGCCAATTTCAGCTCAGGCGAACTGGGCGCGGATATGGGCAACCAATCCATGGGGCTGATGCGTTTCGAGGCTGAAGGCGCGCACTTGGCCGGCGCCGACTTTTCCAACGCATCACTCAACCACGCGTTGTTTCGTTTCGCCGATCTGACCGGCGCCGACTTCACCGGTGCCGATCTGCGCAGCGCAGAGTTCGACGGGGCCAACCTGAGCCGGGCGAAGTTCGCCGGCGCAGATGCGACCGGTGCGAGCTTCGACAGCGCCACGCTGACCGACGCCAGCGGCCTGGACCAGGCCAAGGGCATGCCGGCGTCGCCATAGCGGCGCAGCGGCCGCGGCTGCTATATTCGCCGGCCTATCGGGTGGAGGCAGGCGGATGCGCTACTGGGAAGATTTCAATGCGGGCGAGGTATCGACGTTCGGTGCCTATCATGTAAGCGAGGCCGAGATCATCGAATTCGCCGAGGCTTACGACCCGCTGCCTTTCCATACCGATCCCGAGGCCGCCAAGACCAGCCCCTACGGCCGGCTCACCGCGCCGGGCCTTCTGACCTGCGCGATCTTCATGCGCATGCTTGTCGACCATGTCCTTGCCGATGCGGCTTCGATGGGGTCTCCCGGCGTGGATTCGGTGCGCTGGCCGCGGCCGGTACTAGCCGGCGATACGTTGAGCGTGCGTCAGCAGATCCTGTCTACGCGCGTATTGGCCAGTCGTCCCGAGATGGGGCTGGTGGTCAACCGTTTCGAGGTGCTCAATCAGCACGGCGAACTGGTCTGCGAGATCGCCTCCAACGGCCTGTTCGCTCGGCGCGATGCGGCCGGGGAGGCTCGGCCATGATTCATTACGAAGACCTGGCGGTCGAACAGGTCGATCTCTTCGGGCCGGTCGAGGTCACCGCCGAGGCCGTGGTGGATTTTGCTCGCCGCTACGACCCGCAGCGGTTTCACCTGTCGGACGAGGGCGCACGCGATACCTATTTCGGCCGGCTGGCCGCTTCGGGATGGCATACCGCGGCATTGACCATGAAGCTGATGATGACCGGCCGCGAAGCGCCGCTGGCCAGTCTCGGCTCGCCGGGGCTGGACGATCTTCGCTGGCATCGCCCGGTGTATCCCGGCGACCGGTTGTCCGTAGAGGTCACAGTGACCGACAAACGGGTTTCACGCTCACGGCCGGAAATGGGCCTGGTTCATTTCGGTATCGCCACGCTCAATCAGGACGAGGTCGTCGTGATGAGTTTCAACACGGTATCGATGGTGGCCCGGCGCGACGCCGGCTCGGACGATCGGTAACTAGTCGGCCGCGCCCAGCCTCGGCGGCCGCGTTCCCGAGCGGTCGCAGCCGTCGGTCGGCTCGCCGGCGCGTCCCAGCGTCAGACAGATCGCCTGGATGACCAGTTCGGGTTGTTCGAGCTGGATATAGTGGCCGCTGTCATGGGCCACGAAATGTACCGTGCCCGGGTGGCCGTCCACGAACTCTTGCTGGAGCGTGCGCCACAGATGCTCGCGATCGGCATGGCCTGAATCCCGAGTGTCGATCCGCGCGCCCCGACTGACGACCACCATGGGCACGCCAGGCAGCGGGCGGGACTCGGCCACTTGCCGTTCGCTGGTGCGAAAGGCCACCAGCTCGCTGTAGGCGGTACGCCAGGTCAGCGGATCATAGCTCAGCTCGCGGGCGCGTCGGGCAGCCTCGGGCGGCAGCCCGGGCGGTATATAGGGCGTCATGTTCATATGGAACTCGCCCTTGGGTGCGATCGTGGTACCGGTTTCTCGCGCATAGCGCTCGATCTGGTCCACCTGGCTGCTGTCGACCAGGACCAGGCCGTCGATCTCCTCAGGCCAGGTCGAGGCATACAGCTGCATGTTCCAGCCGCCGAACGAATGGCCGACGAGCAGATAGGGCGGCTCGATATCGGCGGCTTCGAGCAGCCAGTGCAGTTCGTGGACGATCTCGCGGCTGGTACGCGGGGGCGGGCGGGCGTCGCTTTCGCCGTAGCCGGCGCGATCATAGCTGCAGGCGCGCACGCTGTTCGCCACGATCGGCTGCACCCGCGACCACACCAGCGCGCTGTCGCCCAGGCCTGCGTCGAAGACCACGGTCGTGCCACGGGCCGCACCGGGCCGTCCGCGACAGTCCAGATACATGCGCGGGCCGCCGACATTCACAAGAGCGCCGGGCAGACCCGGGGCAGGCTGACTCGGGGCGCTGGCCGCGCCGGTGGCGCCCGACGCCAGAGCGAACAGCAGCCCGGCGATCGAGCCTGCCCATCGAGCTGCCTGCCAGTCCATCGTCGACCTCGCGTGTGGACGATCCTCGACGATAGTGTACGCAGCGCCGCATCAGCCGATGCATACACACGGGATAGCCTCAGCTGCGGTGCGATTCGCCCAGATAGTCGTTCGAGCTCATTTCATGCAGGCGGCTGGCGGTCCGTTCGAACTCGAAGGACAGACGAGTACCGTTGTAGAGGTCGTCCGGGCCGGCTTGGGCGGTGCAGAACAGCTTGACGCGGCGATCGTAGAATTCGTCCACGGCGTTGATGAAGCGCCGGGCCGCATTGTTCTCGGTATCGTCGAACACCGGCACGTTGGAGAGCATGATGGTCGGGAATTCCCGCGCCAGCTCGATATAGTCGTTGGCCGATCGATTGCCGCGACACAGATCCTCGAACTCGAACCAGACCACGCTGTCTCCGCGTCGGCGAACGGGGATCTTGCGTCCGAGCACCTGCACATTGTTCGCCTGGTCGTGCTCGCGCGCGCACAGACGGTCGAAATGGCGGGCGAGCACGTCGTCGGCGGCCTCGTCCGCGGGCGTCTGGTAGGTCGCGGCTTCATCGATATGGTCGAGCCGGAAGTCGGTGCCGTCGGCCAGATGCATGACACGGCAATAGGTCTTGATACGCTCGATGGCAGGCAGGAAACGCTCGCGTTGCAGCCCCCCGGCATACAGATCGTCGGGATCGACGTTCGAGGTGGTCACCAGCGTGACGCCGCGCTCGAACAGTTCTTCTGTCAGTCGGGCCAGGATCATCGCGTCGGCCACGTCCGAGACGAAGAACTCGTCGAAGCACAGCACCCGGTCACTCGACCATTCCTTGGCGATCAGCTTCAGCGGGTCGGACTGGTTTGCGTAGCGCTTGCGTGCCTCGTGGACCTTCTGCATGAAGCGATGGAAATGCAGCCGGGTCTTTTCCTCGAAGGGCAGCGCATCAAAGAAGCAGTCCATGAGGTAGGTCTTGCCACGGCCGACCCCACCCCATAGGTACAGACCCTGGACCGGCTGGCGTTTTTTCTTCCCGAATAGTGATTTGCTGGTCGGACGATCGAGCAGTTTTCGATAGATATCCTCCAGCGCGTCGACGGCTTCGGCCTGTGCCGGGTCGTGCTGGAAATCGTCGTTCTCGAGGTCGGCCTCGTAGCGAGCGCGTGGGCTGCGCCGCTGGTTGTCGCCGTCGGCCATGGGTGAAACTCTCGCAAAAGATTGGCCGGGATTATAACCTCGCGGCCATGGCTGCCATCGATACCCTTGCCGAGGAGACCGCCGCGCATATCGAGGCCTTTGTCGACGGCCTGTGGGCCGAGCGCGGTCTGGCCGATGCCACGCTCGGCGCGTATCGCAACGATCTCGCCCACTTCGCCGCCTGGCTGGACTCGCGATCGCTGATCGGCGTCCGGCGCCACGATATCCAGGCCTACCTCGCGGCGCGCAACACGCCGGGCTCGAGCCCTCGGAGTGCGGCGCGCCTGTTGTCGAGCCTGCGTCAGTACTATCGCTATCAGCTGCGCGCCGGCGTCATCGACGAGGACCCGACGGCGCTGATTGCCATGCCCAGCCAAGGACGCCGATTGCCGAAGTCGTTGAGCGAGGCCGATGTCGTAGCGCTGCTGCGCGCTCCGGATACGGACACCGAGCTGGGCCTGCGCGACCGGGCGATGCTGGAGCTCATGTATGCCGCAGGCCTGCGCGTGTCCGAACTCGTCGGCGCCACCCGAGCCCAGGTCAACACGCGCCAGGGCGTGATCCGGATCACCGGCAAGGGCGGCAAGGAACGGCTTGTGCCGCTGGGCGATACCGCCGTGGCCTGGCTCGAGCGTTATCTGGTCGCCGCTCGCGGTGCGCTGCTGGGCTCGGCAGCCAGCGACGCGCTGTTCGTGACCGCGCGCGGTGGCGGCATGACCCGCCAGAATGTCTGGCACCGTATTCGTACTCACGCCGGCCAGGCCGGTATTCGCGCGGATATCTCCCCCCATGCGTTGCGGCATGCTTTTGCCACGCATCTGCTCAACCACGGGGCCGACCTGCGTGCCGTACAGATGCTGCTCGGCCACGCGGATCTGTCCACTACCCAGATCTATACGCATGTCGCACGGGCGCGGCTGGCCGCTCTCCATGCCGAACACCACCCACGTGGGTGAAGACGTGGCGCGCAATATCGAGATCAAGGCGCGACTGGCCGATCGCGACCGGCTGGAGGCATGTCTTGCGGGAATGGCCGCGGACGGACCCTATGAGATCCGTCAGAAAGACACGTTCCTGGTGTGCTCGAACGGCCGACTGAAGGTGCGCGATTTCGGCGACGGCCACGGCGAGTTGATCGGTTATCGGCGCGACGACGTCGCCGGGCTCCGCGCGTCGTGTTATCGACGTACGCCGACCTCGGATCCGGCTGGGCTGGTCGCAACGCTGGCCGATGCCCTGGGTATCCGGGGCGTGGTGAACAAGACCCGCACGCTGTATCTGCTCGGGCGAACCCGAGTCCATGTCGATCGGGTGGCCGGACTAGGCGACTTCGTCGAACTCGAAGTCGTACTGGCCGCCAACGCTCACCTGTCGACGGGCCGTGACGAGGCGCGGCGGCTCATGCAGACCCTGGCGATCGACGCGAGCGCGCTTGTGGAGGGCGCCTATATCGACCTGATCACGGCCGTACCGTGCCGATGAAACAGGCGGCTCAGCGTTCGAGCAGCTCGCGCTTGTTCGGCTTGTCGGCCCATTCGTCGGCGTCTTCCGGCGGCTTCTTGACCTCGGTGATCACCGGCCATTGAGCCGCCAGCTCGGCGTTGAGCTCGAGGAAGTCGGCCTGATCCTCGGGCAGGTCGTCCTCGGATAGGATCGCCTCGACCGGACACTCGGGCTCGCAGAGGGTGCAATCGATGCACTCTTCAGGGTCAATGGCCAGAAAATTCGGGCCCTCGTGAAAACAGTCCACCGGACAGACTTCGACACAGTCGGTGTATTTGCACTTGATGCAGTTTTCGGTGACAACGAATGTCATCGCACGACCTCGTGACAGGACGGGGAGATAGCCGCGAAGTTTACCAGCTGCGGCTGGTCAGGTGCGCCCGCCGTCCGGCGAGCGGGCCAGCTGCATGGCCTTCCAGTCGTTGGCGCCGAGGCTTTCGGTATGCAGGCCGAACGTGCCGGCGCGGCGATCGGCGAAGTAGCGTTCGAGTGCTCGGTAAATGGTCGGAAACGCGAGCTGCGGCCAGTCGATGTCGTCTTCGGCAAGCAGGCTCACCAGCTGGCTTTCCTGGCCCGCCCCGTAATGGCTGCCGGCCAGGCGTGCGCGGTAGAAGATATGCACCTGTCCGATATGGGTGACGTCGATCATGGCGAACAGCTCGGCGTCGACGACTTCGGCCTGCGCTTCCTCGCGTGTCTCGCGAGCCGCACCTTCGTAGATCGTCTCGCCGAGCTCGAGAAAACCAGCCGGCAGAGTCCAGAAACCCAGACGCGGCTCGATCGCGCGCCGGCACATCAGGATCCGGCCTTCGTGCTCGACGATACAGCCGACCACGTTGCGCGGGTTGTCGTAGAAGATTTCGCCGGTGGCGCTGCAGATATTGCGCTTGCGATCGTCGCCCTCGGGTACGCGGAATTCGATCGGCGCGCCGCAGTTCGGGCAGAAGGACATGGGCTTTGGCATAGGACGTGCAGATTATCAGACCGCAACGCCACGGCGAGCCCCCTCACGGTTTTGCAGGTCCCTGCCAGGCCTGGACGGCGACGACGAACCCGCTGCTATGCTTTGATGCCATCGATACGAACCGGTGAATTGTCTGCGATGAATCCTGCCATCAACGAAAAACACCCGGCCGCCAGTCAGGCCGATCAGACCGAACACGACCGTGCCCTGCGCGCCCAGGTCCGTGCCGCCGGGGCGCTGTTGGGCGACGTGCTGCGCTCACAGGCCCGTGAAGAGGTCTTCGATACGGTGGAGAAACTGCGCCGCGGTTATATCGCTCTGCGCGAGCACGACGACCCTGACCAGCGCGCCGAATTGCAGCAGCTCATCGACGGCCTGCCGGCCGAGACCATGACCGAGGTCACGCGTGCGTTCGCGATCTATTTCAACCTCGCCAATCTGCTCGAGGAGCTGCATGCCCATCGAACCCGCCGCCGGCTGGCCGCCGAAGGCAATCCGCAATGGCCGGGTTCGTTCAATCGCACGCTGACCGACATGGCCAATAAGGGGGTGAGCTGCGACGAAGCCGTTCGGCGTCTGCGCAGACTGGCGTTCGTGCCGGTGTTCACTGCTCACCCGACCGAAGCCAAGCCGCGAGCCGTGCTGGACGCGTTGCGACGCCTGTTCGAATGGTTTCACGAGTTGACCTTCGGCTCGCCGGACATGCGCCGCCAGGCCGATATCGAAGAACATATTCGCCAGAATATTCAGGTGCTCTGGAAGACCGAGGAAGTCCGTGGATCGCGGCCCACGGTCGCCGACGAGATCCGCAACGGGCTGTATTACTTCCGGGCATCGCTGTTCGCCAGCGTGCCGCTGATCTACCGCAACCTGGAGCGCGCGCTGGCCAACGCCTATGGGGAAGACGTGGAGGCGCCGAACGTGCTGACCTTCGGCTCCTGGATCGGCGGCGATCGCGACGGCAATCCCTATGTCACCGAGCGCGAGACGCGTTACGCGCTGCGCATGCAGGCGCGTGAAGTGCTCACTGAATACCTGCGGCGTATCGACAATCTCTCCAGCCGGCTTTCGTTCTCCACGCGCTGGTGTACGCCCAGCGACGAATTCTGGGCCTCGCTAGACGCCGATGAACGCCTGATCGCTGCCCATACCGGTGCCCGGGCCGAGCGGTTTGCCGCCGAGCCTTATCGTCGCAAGCTTTACCTGATGCGTCAGCGTATCGCCGCCATGGTGGATCAGATCCAGATCGAACTGCGGCTGCGCGCCGAGCGTACCGAGGCCGCGTCGATCGCCTACGCACGCGCGGGGGATCTGTTGACCGATATCCAGATCATGCGGGCGTCGCTGATCAGTCACGGCGACCGGGCCATCGCCGACGCCGAGATCAAGGACTGGCAGCGGCTGGTCGAAACCTTCGGGTTCCATCTCGCCCGGCTGGACCTGCGGGAAGAATCCACGCGTCATGCGCAGTGTGTCGACGAGCTGCTGCGCGCGCTCGAGATCGAGTCCGATTACGGCGACGCCGACGAGGACCGCCGTGTGGAGATTCTCGGCCGCCAGCTGGATCGCCAGGACACGCCCTCGATCGAGCGTCTCGATGTGTCGTCGGAAGTCGCCCATACGCTGGCCAGCCTGGCCGTGGTCCGCGAGTTCACCCGCACGCTCGGCGGCGAGGCGTTCGGCAGCTACGTGATCTCCATGACCCACAGCGCATCGGATGTGCTCGCCCTGGTCTGGCTGATGCGCGTGACCGGCGTGTATGAGCCGGGAACCGAGCGTACTCCGCCGCTGGCGATCTCGCCGTTGTTCGAGACGGTGGCCGATCTCGAGCATATCGAGCCGGTGCTCGACGCGCTGCTCGGCCATCCGGCCTATCGCGCGTTCATGGCGGCGGCGAGCGACGCCGACGGTACGCCGGTCCAGGAGGTCATGCTCGGCTATTCGGATTCCTGCAAGGACGGCGGCATCATGACCTCGCGCTGGCAGCTTTATCGGGCCCAGCAGACAGCGGTCGCGTTGTGCCAGCGCCACGGCGTGGAGTGCGTGTTGTTCCACGGCCGCGGGGGCACCGTGGGTCGTGGCGGGGGGCCAACCCATCAGGCGATCATGTCGCAGCCGCCGGGCACCGTCCGCTCGAAGATCAAGTTCACCGAACAGGGCGAAATGATCTTCGCCAAGTACAGCAATCCGGAAACCGCGGTTCACGAACTGACCCTGGGGATCACCGGAACGGCCAAGGCCAGCGCGCAGACCGAAGGCGATGCCGATTTCTCGGACATCGCCAGCCGCCTGGCCGATACCGGCGAGCGCTATTATCGCCAACTGACCGAGCAGACCGACGGATTCTTCGACTATTTCCAGGCGGCCACGCCGACCGCCGAGATCAGTGCGTTGAACATCGGCTCGCGGCCCGGCTCGCGGCCGTCCTCGGCCAGCATGAGCAAGAGCTCGATTCGCGCGATCTCCTGGGTGTTCGCCTGGGCCCAGTCGCGACACACGCTGCCCGGCTGGCTGGGCCTGGGAACTGCTCTGGCCGAGGGCGGTGCCAGCGCCGACGAGTTGCAGACGCTCTACAAGCGCTGGCCTTACTTCGCGACCATCATCGACAACGTACAGATGTCGCTGGCCAAGGCCGACATGCCGATCGCCGCCCGCTATGCCGCGCTGGCCGCCGAGCATCATCAGGTGTTCGAGGCCATCCGTGCCGAATACGACCGGGCCGTGGCCGGCGTGCTGGCCATCACCGGTGAGTCGCAGCTACTCGACGACGACCGCGTACTGCAGACGTCCCTGGACCGGCGGCGGCCGTACCTTGACCCGCTCAACCATATCCAGATCGTGGCGCTTGCGCGCTATCGGGAAAGCGGCGACCGGGTCTGGCTCGATCCGGTGCTGCGCTCGATCAACGCCATCGCCGCCGGCATGCGCAACACCGGCTGACAGCACAACGGTTCATTTTCGGTTCGGCTGCGCACCCTAGACTGGCGGCCTGTATTCGAAAAGGACAAAGCCATGCACAGCGTTCGTGGTCCATTCCTGCGTATCGGCGCCATCGGTCTGATGCTGTTTGTATTCTGTGCAGCAGCGCTGGCTCAGCCGGCGGAGGATCAGACACGGCGCGCCGCGCCGGAGCGGCCGGTTTATATCGATGTCATGCCGGTAGCCGACGCCGGTAACTCGATCCTGCCCGACGACGTGGTGGCGGCCATGGCCAGCGAAGCCCTATCGGGTGCGCGGCAGGCGAGTATCCGTATGCACGGTCAGGACCTGCCGTCCGGCGTGCGCGTGCTGCGGGTGATGTACATCGTCCACGAGCAGCCCGAAGCGGACGGGGTGACGCTGGCCGCCTCGGCATCGACCGAACTGCTGCGCACCGTGGCCACCGGCAACGGCGAGATGCAGACGCTTTCGGTCTACAACGGGCTGCAGCAGACGCTGGTCAGCGGCCCCGACATGGAACGCGCCCAGTCGTTGTTGCGTGATGCGTTCAAGAAGGAGTTGCAGGCTCGGATCGATTCGGCCTTTCAGCGGGCCGAGGCGCTCTAGCGGGCCGGGCTTAGCCGCGGGCACCGGCGCTGGTATCCTTGCCGCCATCCATTTTTTGACAGAGTGAACTCATGGCTGCCAACGACATGCCCGAAATCAAGATCGACGCCGACAATATGTTCCGCGAGGAATCCTTTACGGATCTGAAGGTCGGCAGCATCCGACGGCTGGTACCCGTGACTGCCGACGGCGACGACGACAGCGCGCGCGAGACACGATACGAGGGTCAGGCCAGTCTGATGACGCCCGCCGGCAGCCTGCCGTTGTCGTTCGAGCTGGAAGCCGACAGCCTGTCGGGCGCTATCGAGCAGTTCCCGGAGGCGGTCAACGCCGCCGCCGAGCGTGCGATCGAAGAGCTCAAGGAAATGCAGCGCCAGCAGAGTCAGAAGATTCAGGTGCCGGGCCAGGGCGACTTCGGTGGCGGCCAGGGCGGCATGGGCGGTGGCCAGGGCGGCGGTCGGATTCAGTTCTAGACCGGGTCGGGCCGTGGTGCCGGTTCAATAGTGAGGCGGCGGCGCATCTTCGTCGCTGCCTTCGCCGGCCTCGGCCAGCGCCTGTAGCCGGTTTTCGAGCGCCTGGCAGCGTTGCTCCAGCCGCTCGATCGCCATTGTCTGGCGGTAGAGCGTGTCGCTGAGCTGCTCGATCGCGTCGTCCTGGTAGGCGATACGCGTCTCCAGCGATTCGAGCGACTGCTCGCTCATGCGGCATGGGCCGGGGTCAGGCCCAGTTCGGTATCCAGCGCCTGCCGGAGCGCCTCGATCTCGGCTGCTGCATATTCGCGCGACTCGGTCAGATGGCCCCAGACCGGCTGCGGCCAGCAGGCATCGTCGTAATGACGCGCGATCAGATGGATATGCATCTGGCGAACGACGTTGCCGAGGGTGGCGACGTTGAGCTTGTCGGCGGCAAACCAGCGCGCCGTGAAGCCGGACAGCGCCCGGATCTGCAGACTCAGCTGATCGTGCTCGGCGTCGTCCAGCTCGTGCCAATCCACGGCTTCGGTAGCCGGCACGAGTATCAGCCAACCCACGCAGGCATTGCGGTTGAGCAGTACGGTCGCACGGTCCAGCGTGCCGATCAGGTGGCAATCGCTCAATAGTTGCGGATCGAGAGTCATCGGACAATCCGGATAGGGTTCGTTGAGCCGCGACACACGGTCCGCGCGCATCATACAGAAAAGACAGCGTTTCGAACCGCGCGATAAGTCACGCTGCGCACATCGCGCCAGCGCACGATGTGCCCGACCATGTGGCGTCCGGCAGCGGCTGTCACGGAGCGCGTCGTCACCTGCGCAATGGCGTTCCATTGCCTCTCCTGATCAACCGAAATCGCAAGGGTTCGAGCGTCGGTGCAGCGGTTGCGATCATCGGCGTCGGCTTCCGGCTTCATAGGGCGGCGAACTGGCCGATACCTCAGGTATATCAGTCGCAATCCTGATGTACACGATATTGTTTCGGATGACGCAGTCCTCCGTGCTGAACGTTTTTCGTAATGTTTTCCGTGACATGGTATTCGTCTTGAAAAGTTGACAGTATCCTTTGATGCTGTCATTAACATTGCAAGGCGCGCCTTTTCGATGACAAGAGACCGACCTCGACAGATGAGTAAGACCCCCCGGGCCCCCTTCATCCGCGCACTCGAACCTCGTCTGCTGTACGACGGGGCCGCGGCCGGCACCGCAATGGATACGGCCACCGACCAGGCTTATGCCGGGCACCAGGACGCAGCGCCGTCCGACCACGGTCAGGCCCATGACGCCAGCCAGGCGGCTAAGGGCGTCAATGTGTCGCAGTCGCCGATCGTCAAGGCACTCGAGGCCAGTCGCACGGCGCGCGACGATGCCGACGGCCGCAGCGCGGTATTCATCGATTCCGAGGCCGCGCGCGACGCACAGGATACGGTCCGGGCGCTCGAGAACCGGGCAGATGTCGACGTCTATCTCATCGACCGTTCGCAGGGCAGCATGGCCGATGTGGCCGACCAGCTTGCCCAGCACGCGCCCTATGACACGGTAGCGGTAGTGGCTCGCGGCGATGGCAGCGATCTGTCGCTCGGCGCAAGCCGTTTCGACGCCCAGGGCGAGCATGGGATCACGCCCGTCATCGAAGCCCAGGGCGAGGGTCATGTCCTGTTGTTCGACGAATCCGGCCTGCAGTCCGAGGCGCGCGATGCGCTCGTGGAATCGCACTGGGCTCATCCCGACGCGCCGGACGGCATCGACATCGAACTGAATGCACCCGGTGAGCCGAGCCGTGCCGATGTGGACGCCATCAACGCCGACGTAGCGTTGCGCGCCGGCTCGAGCGTGGTCTTCGTGGACAGCAACGTGCACGACTACCAGGGTCTGATCGACACGCTGGACGCCGACCAGACCACCGTGGTGGTCATCGACGGCGCGCGCGACGGCGTGACCCAGATGGCCGACTATCTGCACGGCCGGCACGACGTATCGGCCGTGCACGTGCTATCGCACGGCGGCGACGGCCAGTTCAGCCTCGGCTCGGCGAGCGTCGACGCCGAGTCGATCGAGGGCCGTTATGCCGACGCGTTCGCTGCCATCGGCTCAGCCATGACCGCCGATGGCGATCTGCTGATCTACGGCTGCGACTTCACCGGTAGCGAGGCCGGCACCGAGGTGGCACGTCAGCTGGCCGAGGCCACCGGCGCGGATGTGGCCGGCTCGGTCGACGACACCGGCGCCGCGGATCTCGGCGGCGACTGGAATCTGGAAACCCATATCGGCGATATCGAGACCCATGCGCTCGACGCCGCGGCGTGGGGCGGCCGCCTGGCGGATCCGATCAGCCTGGATTTTTCCGGCAACGCCACGCTGGTCAGCGGCACGGCCAACAGCGTCGGCGCGGTCTATCGGTTCACCAACGTCGCCACGGGCGTCGATGCGCTGGTCACCATCGACCAGATTTCCAATGCCACGCTGGTCACCTTCGACGATAACAGCGCGAATGGCATCGCCAAGGCCTTCTCGCCGACCGTATCCGGCGGGTCGGCCAGTGCCTTCGTGCAATTTTCCTTCCGATTCGTCGACAGCGGCACCAATAACGCGCGCGTGGTCAGCTTCAATGCCAACGCGCTGGACGTGGACTCCACGACCGAGAGCATTCAGTTCCAGCGTGCCAGCAACTACACGACCGAGCGAAATACGGTCGTCAGCCTGACGGTCGACGCGCAGAACAATCTCGATATCCGCGGCAACGGTCCGGGCGTGGCGCCGACCTCGCGAGGCGATACGCGCTATATCGTCTCGGCCGGTTATCGCGACACGACGTCGTTCACCTACCGCGCCGGCGTCAACGGCGGAGAGCGGTTCACCTCGTTGCTGTTCGAGAACTTCGAGACCGGTACCCCGAACGCGAACACGATCCGCTACGCCGACCCGGTCACCGTGCAGCTGCCGGTCGCCCAGGACGATCGTGTCGCCACGAATCAGAACACGCCCGTCACCTTCAATCCGCAGGCCAACGACAGCGCCGGCGCCGGAAACGCGACCGTTACCCAGGTCAACGGTACCGCCATCACCGCCGGCGGGTCGGCGGTCGCCCTGGCCAACGGCAGCGTGCGCCTGACCGCGGCCGGGGATTTCGTCTATACCCCGAATACCGGCTTCGACGGCACCGAATCGTTCAATTACACGATTCGCGACAGCGCCGGGCGTATCTCCACGGCTACGGTGACCACGCTCATCGATAACGACCGCGACGGCGTGGCCAACAACATCGATATCGACGACGACAACGACGGCATCCGCGACGTCGACGAGGGCTACGCCCCGGTTGCCCAGACCGGTACCTGGACAGTCCAGGGCACCAGCGCGGTCATGAATCTCGGCAATGGCGTGGTGATTCGTGCCACAGGCATCGGCACCGATGCATTCAGCCAGGACAGCTTCAACGCGAACGGCAACGGTTTCTGGAGCGGAGACCAGTCCGGCGATGCCAGCCTGGCGACGTTGTTCGACAACAACGACACCATCACGTTCTCGTTCGAAGACACTAGCGGTAACGCCATCCAGGTCCGCAACCCGATCCTGCACATGGATCGGATCGGCGGCCGATCCGGTCTTGGAGTCCAGACCTCACAAACGTTCACGCTGCTCAATGGCCTGACCTGGTCGCAGTTGGCGGGCACGAACGACTTCGGCGCCACATCGACCAGCGTGAAGGATAGCGGCGACGGCACGGCCGCGGCCAATGGGTGGGTCGCCAGTTCGACCCGGGAGGACGCAACCGGCACCGCCGCGGGTTCGCTGCGTGTCAACGGTCTTGTCAGTTCGTTCACCATTCGTTCGACCGGCGCGGCGGCCGATGGCGTGGGGTTCATCCTTGAAGCCCAGCCGCAGGCGCGCGACACCGACGGCGACGGCAAGCCCGACTATCTGGATATCGACTCCGACAACGACGGCATCACCGATAACGTCGAAGCCCAGACCACCGCCGGTTACAAGGCGCCGTCGGGCCGCGGCGGCACGTCGGCATTCATCGATGCCAATGGCGACGGCCTGGACGACAACTACGACCCCGGCGCCCTCGGCGCGGCGGGCGGCATCGGCCTGACGCCGGTGGATACCGACAGCGACGGCATCGCCGACTATCGCGATACCGACAGCGACAACGACGGCATGCTGGACATCGCCGAAGCCGGCAACCCGACCACCACGCTCACCGGCGCCGACAGCGACGGCGACGGGCTGGACAACGCCTTCGATACGGTCAGCGGCTACGACGTCAACGACGACGAAATCGCCGGCGATGCCGGCGGTGCGGCCGGCGCCTATACGCGCTTCACGCTGCCCGACAGCGATCAGGACACCAACGCCAACGAAGCGGTGCCCAACCGGACCGGCAACGATGCCGTCGCGCGTGCCGCGGATCTCGATTTCCGTGACAACCAGCGCCCGAATGCGGCCGCGGACACGGCCACCACCAACGAAGACACCACGCTGGATCGCAACGCGGCCAACGGCCTGCTCGCCAACGACACGCGCTCGAACAACCAGGCGCTGTCGGTACGCAGCTTCACGGTCAACGGCCAGACGTTCACGGTGGACGCCACCAACGGCGGCACCGCGGCCATCGCCGGCGTCGGCGCGCTCACGATCCGTGCCGACGGCAGCTACACCTTCGTGCCCGCCGCGAACTTCAACGGCACCGTGCCGCGTGTGACCTACACGGCGGCAGCGAGTAACGGCCAGACCACATCGACGCTCGACATCACCGTGACGCCGGTCAACGACGCGCCCGTCAACGGCGTGCCCGGCGCCCAGACCGTGGCCGAGGACGCCACGCTCACGTTCTCGGCGGCCAACGGCAATGCCCTGTCGGTTAATGATGTCGACAACGACGTGCTGACCGTCACCCTGAGCGCCACCAACGGCGCGATCAGCCTGTCGCGGACCACGGGTCTGACGTTCACCAACGGCGACGGGACGGCCGACGCCGCGATGACGTTTTCCGGCAGCGTGGCGAACATCAACGCCGCATTGGCCGGCACCACGTTCGTGCCGAGCGCCGACTACAACGGCAGCGCCCAGCTCACGCTGACCAGCAACGACGGCGCGGCAAGCGATACCGACACCGTGGCGATCAACGTCACGCCAGTCACCGATATCGCGGCCGATACGGCCACGACCAACGAAGACAGCCCGGTCACGATCAACGTCCTGGCCAACGACAGCTTCGAAGGCAACAACCCGCAGATCACGGCTATCAACGGCACGTCCATCACCGCCGGCAACAGCGTGGCCGTGACCAACGGCGTCGTGCGTCTGAACGCCGACAAGACGCTGACGTTCACCCCGAACGCCAACTACAACGGCGCGGCGGGCTTCAATTACACGGTCAGCTCGGGCGGTGTGACCGAAACCGCGGCCGTCACCGTGACCGTCAATCCGGTCAACGATGCGCCGGTGAACACGGTCCCCGGCACGCAGACGGTGGCCGAGGACGCCACGCTCACGTTCTCGGCGGCCAACGGCAATGTCTTATCGGTGACCGACGTCGACGGCGACAGCCAGACCGTGACGCTGAGCGTGACCAACGGCGTGTTCAATCTATCGCGCACGACCGGCCTGACGTTCACCAGCGGCGACGGCAGCGCCGATGCCAGCATGACCTTCCGGGGCAGTCTGGCGAATATCAACGCCGCGCTGGCCGGCGCGACGTTCGTGCCGAGCGCCGACTACAACGGCAGCGCCCAGCTCACGAGTGCGTCCGATACCGACACCGTGGCGATCAACGTCACCCCGGTCGCCGATATCGTCGCCGACACGGCCACGACCAACGAGGACACGCCGGTCACGATCGACGCGCTGGCGAACGACAGCTTCGAAGGTGCCAATCCGACCATCACGGCCATCAACGGCACGGCGATCACCGTCGGCGGCGGTGCGGTGGCGGTGACCAACGGGTCCGTGCGGCTGCTCGCCAACGGCCAGCTGCAGTTCAGCCCGGCGGCCAACTTCAACGGCAACGCCAGCTTCAACTACACGGTGGCCTCCGGCGGCGTTACGGAAACGGCTGCTGTCGAGGTATTGGTCAACGCGGTCGACGATGCGCCGCAAAACAACCTGCCGCCCAGTCAGGTGGTGCCGGAAGACAGCGTGATCACCTTTGCGCAGGCCAACGGCAACCCGATCACCGTTCAGGATATCGACAGCGATACGGTCACGGTCAGCCTGACGGCGAGCCAGGGGCTGGTCACGCTCAGCCGCACCACCGGCCTGAGTTTCGCCGCCGGCGACGGCGTTGCCGACGCGGCCATGACCTTCACCGGCAGCCTGGCCAACGTCAACGCAGCGCTTGAAGGCGCCCAGCTCGCGCCGTCTCCGGGCGATTATATCGGCAACGCCAGCCTCACCGTCCGCAGCAACAGCGGCGGCGCGCAGGGCCCGAGCGATATCGATACGCTGCAGATCAGTTATACGCACGTGGCCGACATCGTCGACGACCGCGCGACCACGGCCGAGGACACGTCCGCGATCATCGACGTGCTGGCCAACGACAGCTTCGAGAATCCGAACGCGTCCGTCAGCGCGATCAACGGCACGGCGATCACCGCCGGCGGCAGCGCAGTGACGGTGTCCAACGGCAGCGTACGTCTGCTCGCCGACGGACGGCTGCAGTTCACGCCGACACAGAACTTCAACGGCGATACGAGCTTCAATTACACGGTGGCCACGGCCAACAACACCGAAACGGCCACGGTGACGGTCGCCGTGACGCCGGTCAACGATGCGCCGGTCGTCACCGCGCCGTTGCCGGATCGCAGCGGCCAGGACGGCGATACGATCACCATCGCCACCGCCGGCGCGTTCAGCGACGTCGACGGCGATACGCTGACCTATAGCGCGGCCGGGCTGCCCGCCGGCCTGTCGATCGACGCCAATACCGGCCAGATCACCGGCAATCTGCCGTCCGATGCCTCGGTACTGGGCCCGTACGAGGTCGTGGTGACCGCGCGGGATGGCAACGGTGGCGTGGTCAGCGATACGTTTTCGATTACCAGCCGGAACGTCGCGCCGACCGCCGGTGCCGACACGGCCACGACCGGCGAGAACACGGCCTCCGTCGGCAACGTGCTGGCCAACGACATCGACGGCGGCAACGACCGCGACACGCTGACCGTCGGTCAGGTCGAGGGCGCGGCGGGCAACGTCGGACAGCCGGTCGCCGGCAGCAGCGGCGGTACGTTCACGGTGGCCGCGGACGGCAGCTACACCTTCGATCCGGGTACCGATTTCGACGATCTCGCCGCTGACGAATCACGCACCTCGCAGATCAGCTACACGGTCAGCGACGGCCAGGGCGGGCGCGACACCACCACGCTCACCGTCACCGTGGTGGGCGCGAACGATGCGCCCATCGTCGCCACACCGCTGGACAACCAGGCCAGCAGCGACGGCGACACGGTTTCGCTGGCGACCGCGGGCAGCTTTCTTGATGTCGACGGTAACGATACGCTGACCTATTCGGCGGCGAACCTGCCGCCCGGCCTGTCGATCGATGCGGCGACCGGCCAGATCAGCGGCCGACTCAGCCCCGATGCTTCGCAGGGCGCGCCCTATCGCGTGAGCGTTGTTGCCACCGATGGCGCCGGCAAACAGGCCGAGTCGATCTTCACCTGGGCGGTCGCCAACCCCGCGCCGGTGGCCGGCACCGACAGCGCCACGACGACCGAGAACGCCATCACCACCGGCAACGTGCTGGCTAACGATGTCGACGGCGGCGACGATACCGATACGCTCACCGTCAACCATGTCAACGGCGATCCGGCCGCTGTCGGGCTGGCGACCGCCGGCGATGCCGGTGGTGCATTCACGATCGCCGGCGACGGCAGCTACGTGTTCGACCCCGGCACCGACTTCGATTATCTCGCGGCCGGCGAGACCGCCACCACCCGCGTGATCTACCAGGTCAGCGACGGCCAGGGCGGCACCGATACCAGCGTGCTTACACTGACGGTCACCGGAACCAACGATGTGCCGGTGGCGCAACCGGTGCCGGATCAGGCCGGCAGCGATGGCCAGAGCGTCAATCTGCCGACGGCCGGTTATTTCAGCGACGCCGACGTCAACGACACGCCGAGCTTTGATGCCACCGGTCTGCCGCCCGGGCTGTCCATCGACCCGGCCACGGGCGTGATCACCGGCCAGTTCGCCGCTGATGCCTCGCAGCGCGGCGACAACGGGCGTTATACCGTCACCGTATCGATCGACGACGGCCAGGGCGGCACGGCAAGCACGAGCTTCGACTGGACCATTGTCAATCTGCCGGTCAACGGTGTCGACGATGCCGCGACCACCACCGAAGATACGGCCGTGAGCCGCGATGCCGCGACCGGGGTACTCGCCAACGACCTCGATCCGGATAACGACCCGCTCACCGTGACTTCGGTGAACAATACGGCCGCCAACGTGGGCGGCGATGTCGTCGGCAGCAACGGCGGCACGTTTAATCTGAACGCCGACGGCTCGTACGACTTCGACCCGGGCGCGGATTTCCAGTATCTGTCCGCGGGCGAGAGCGCGACGACGTCGGTGATCTATCAAGTCAGCGACGGACAGGGCGGGCTCGACACGGCGCGCCTGACCGTCACCGTGACCGGCATCAACGACGCGCCGCAGGTGGACAGCCCGTTGCAGGATCTTGCCAACGGCGACGGCGAGACCGTATCCGTACCCACTGCCGGTGCGTTCACCGATGTCGACGCCAACGACAACCTGAGCTTTTCCGTCGACCAGCTGCCGCCGGGCCTGACGCTCGATCCTGCAACGGGCGTGATATCGGGTACGCTCTCCGCGGATGCCTCGCAGGGCGGGGCCGACGGCGTGTATACGATCACCGTCACCGCGGACGACGGCAACGGTGGTACGGCGACGAGCACGTTCGACTGGGCGGTGACCAACCGGCCGCCGATCGCCAACGACGACGGCGCCGCGACCACCGAAAACGCGGCCGCGATCAGCGGCAACGTGATTGCCAACGACACCGACGGCGGCGCCGACAGCGATACGCTGACCGTCGCGCAGGTGAATGCCGCGGCCGGCAACGTCAGCGCAGCGGTCGGCGGCAGCAACGGCGGTGTGTTCATCGTCAACGCCGACGGCAGCTACAGCTTCAGCGGCAACGGCGATTTCGACCGTCTCGCCGAAGGCCAGACGGCAACGACCTCGGTGACCTATCAGGTCAGCGACGGTCAGGGCGGCACTGACACCGCCACGCTCACCGTCACCGTCACCGGCACCAACGACGCCCCGATCGTGCGCACGCCGCTGGGCGATCTCGCCGCCAACGACGGCGACAGCGTATCCGTGCCGACCGCCGGTGCCTTCCGCGACCCGGATACCAACGATACGCTCACCTACAGTGCGACCGGCCTGCCGCCCGGGCTGAGCCTGAACACGCAGACCGGCGTCATCTCGGGCATCATCGACCGATCGGCGTCCCAGAACGCTGGCGGCCAGTACAACGTCGTCGTCACCGCCAGCGATGGCCGCGGCGGCAGCGTCAGCGACACGTTCGCCTGGAACATCGCCAACCGCCGTCCCGTGGCGGGCGACGATACCGCCAGCACCGGCGAGAACACGCCGGCCAGCGGTAACGTGCTCGGCAACGATCGCGACGGGGCCAACGATACCGATCCGCTCGTGGTCGATCAGGTGGACGGTCGGGCCGGCGGTGTCGGCAACGCGGTAGCCGGCGGCAACGGTGGTGCGTTCACGATCAACGCCGACGGCAGCTACACCTTCGAGCCCGGCACCGATTTCGACGATCTCGGCGACGGTGAAACGCGCATGACGTCGGTGACTTATCAGGTCAGCGACGGCCAGGGCGGTACCGACACGGCGCGCCTTGTCGTCACCGTCACGGGCACCAACGATGCGCCCGTGGTCGTGGGCGGCGGGCTGGCCGACCTGAGCAGCAACAATTCGGAAGTCGTTTCGGTGCCGACCGTGGGCGCCTTCAACGATGTCGATGCCAACGATACGCTGACCTACAGCGCCACGGGTCTGCCCGAGGGGCTGACCATCGATCCGGCGACCGGCATCATCAGCGGCATGGTCGACCCGAACGCCGCGGGTGGCGGGCCGAACAACGACGGCGTGTATACGGTGACCGTCACCGCCAGCGACGGCACCGCTCAGGTGCAGAGTCGCTTCGACTGGACGATCAACAACCAGCCGGTCGTGGCCACCGACGATATCAACCAGACCGGCGAGAACCAGCCGCTGGCAGTCGATGCCGCCAACGGCGTGACCGCCAACGATATCGACGCCGACGGCGGCGGTATCGAGGTGATCGGCGTGGCGGGCGCCATGGCGAATGTCGGCAACGAGATCGCCGGTGGCAATGGTGGCGTGTTCGTCATCAACGAAGACGGCAGCTACAGCTTCGACCCGGGTGCCGACTTCGATTATCTGTCGGCCGGCGACCAGGCCAGCACCTCGGTGACCTACCAGATCGCCGACGAACAGGGCGCTTCGGATACCGCGCGCCTGACCGTGACCGTGACCGGCGCCAACGATGCGCCCACCGTGGTGCGCGCGCTGCAGCCGCTGGCCAGCGGTGACGGCGATACCGTGACCGTGCCCACGGCCGGCAGCTTCGTCGACGTCGACCGCAACGACACGCTGACCTTCAGTGCGAGCAACCTGCCGCCCGGGTTGTCCGTCGACTCCGCGACCGGGGTGATCAGCGGGCGTATCGATGCTGCCGCTTCCGCCGGCGGCCCCGACGGCGATGGCCGCTACAGCGTGGTCGTGAGTGTGAACGACGGCACTGCCAGCGTGGACACGGCCTTCACCTGGACGGTGACCAACCGGGTACCGGTCGCGGTCAACGACACCGCGGCCGTGACTGTGGGCGACACCGCCAGCGGTAACGTCATCGCCGGTGCGGCCGACGGTACGGGCGCCGATCGCGACGGCGGCAACGATACCGATCCCCTGACCGTGTCGAGCGTCAACGGCTTGGCCGTCGACATTGGTACGGCCACCGCCGGCGACAACGGCGGGACGTTCACGATCGCCGCCGACGGCAGCTACGTATTCGATCCGGGCACGGGCTTCGACGGACTCGCCGCCGGCGAGCAGGCGACCACCAGCGTCGTCTACCAGATCAGCGACGGCCAGGGCGGCACCGACGAGGCCCGACTGACCGTCACCGTCACCGGCGTCAACGACCCGCCGACGGTGGTCGGCGACGGGCTGGTCGACCAGTCCAACAACGACGGCGAGGCCGTGTCCATTCCCACGGCCGCGGCGTTCGACGACGTGGACGACAACGACACGCTCACTTTCAGCGCGGACGACGGCGCGGGCGGCAGTACGCTGCCGCCGGGCCTGTCGATCGATGCCGCGACCGGCCGCATCACCGGCTCGCTCACCGCCGACGCCTCCCAGGGCGGGCCGAACGCCGATGGCGTGTATACGGTCACCATCACCGCCACCGACGCGGCGGGCACGGCCGTCAGCACCGCATTCACCTGGTCGGTGGCCAACGTCGCGCCGAACGCGGTCGACGATAGTGCGGCGGTAACCGAAAACCAGTCGGCCAGTGGCAACGTGCTCGTCGGGCCCGGCGCGGATCGCGACGGCGGCCCCGATACCGATCCGCTGACCGTCGTCGATGTCGACGGCAGCGCCGTGGCACCCGGCCAGCCGGCCACGGTCCCCGGCGATCTGGGCGGTACGTTCACGCTCGATGCCGACGGCGACTATACGTTCGCGCCCGGCACCGACTTCGACGGCCTGGCGGCCGGCGAGACCGCGGTCACCGGCGTGACCTACCGGATCAGCGACGGTCAAGGCGGTTTCGACAGCGCGCGCCTGACGGTCACCGTCACCGGCACCAACGATGCCCCGACGGTCGACAGCCCGCTGCCGGACCTCGCGGCCAACGACGGCGACGCCGTCAATATCGCCACCGCCGATGCCTTCGCCGACCTCGACAGCAACGATGCGCTGACCTACAGCGCGACGGGTCTGCCCGACGGGGTGACCATCGACAGCGCGACCGGGCAGATCTCGGGCCGTCTGAGCCCGGACGCCTCCCAGGGTGGTGACAACGGCAGCTACAGCGTGATCGTGACCGTACGTGATTCCGCCGGAGCGACGGTCAGCGACACCTTCAGCTGGACCATCGCGAACCCCGCGCCGATCGCGGCGCTCGACACGGCGAGCACGACCGAGAACACCGCCATCGATCGTGCCGCGGCCAACGGCGTGCTGGCCAACGACACCGACGGCAACCGCGACACCGATACCCTGACCGTGTCGAGCGTTGGCGGCGCGGCCGCCAACGTCGGCCAGGGCATCACCGGATCCGGAGGCGGCCAATTCACGATCAATCCCGACGGAAGCTACCGTTTCGATCCCGGCAACGCCTTCGATGACCTGGCCGTGGGCGAAAGCCGCGAGACCGCGGTGACCTACCAGATCAGCGACGGCCAGGGCGGTACCGCGATGTCGCGGCTGGTCGTGACCGTCACCGGCGGCAACGATGCGCCCGTCGTGGTCACGCCGCTGCCCGATCTGTCCGATCGTGACGGCGATGCCGTATCGATTTCGGTGGCCGATGTCTTCAGCGATGCCGACGCGAGCGACCGACTCACCTACAGCGCGCTCGACGCCAACGACAACAACACGCTGCCGCCCGGCCTGACCCTGGATCCGGACACCGGACGGATCAGCGGCACCATCAGCGCGGATGCGTCACTCGGCGGGCCCTATACCGTGACCGTGTCCGCGACCGATCCTTCCGGCGCCCAGGTCAGCACCGTATTCACCTGGCGCGTGGCCAATCCGGCGCCGGTCGCGGCCCCCGACACCGCCGCGACCGACGAGAACACGCCGGTATCGGCCGACGCGATCGCCGGCGTGCTCGCCAACGATGTCGACGGCGGCAACGATCGCGACACGCTGACCGTCTCGCAGGTCGAGGGCAGCGATGCCAATGTCGGCGTCGCCGTGGCCGGCAGCAATGGCGGTTCGTTCACACTCCAGGCCGACGGCAGCTATACCTTCGAGCCCGGCGCGGACTTCGACGATCTGGCCGTCGACGAGACCCGTACCACCCAGATTGCCTATCAGGTCAGCGACGGACAGGGCGGTTTCGATATCAGCACCCTGACCGTCACGGTCACCGGCACCAACGATGCGCCCACGGTCGCGACACCGACGCCGGACCAGAGCGCGCGCGACGGCGACACGGTCAGCATCGACGCGGCGGCGGCGTTCGCCGATCGCGACGCTGCTGATCAGCTGACCTACAGCGCACAAGGGCTGCCGAATGGCCTGACGATCGACCCGGATACGGGCCTGATCACCGGCATGCTCGGCCCGGACGCCTCGCAAAACGGCCCGTTCAGTGTGACGGTCACCGCCGACGACGGCAACGGCGGCACGGTCAGCGATTCGTTCCAGTTGGCCGTGGCGAACGTGGCCCCTGTGGCCACCGCCGACAACGCCGAAACCGCCGAGAACGACCCGGTCACCGGCAACGCGCTGGCCAACGACACCGACGGCGGCGACGACACCGACATGCTCGTGGTGTCCCAGGTCGCCGGCGATGCCGACAGCGTGGGCCAGCCGACGGCCGGCAACAACGGCGGTCTGTTCACGGTGGCGGCGAACGGCGACTACCGTTTCGATCCCGGGACCGATTTCGACGATCTGGCCGTTGGCGAGAGCCGGACGACCACCGTCAGCTATCAGGTCAGCGACGGCCAGGGTGGCACCGCGACCGCGTCGATCACCGTGCTCGTGATGGGGGCCAACGATGCACCGACGGTGGCACAGGGTACGCCCGACCAGACCGCGCGCGACGGCGACACGCTGTCGATCGCTGCCGGTGCCGCCTTCGCCGACGCCGATGTCAGCGACACGCTCCGCTATACCGCCGATGGTCTGCCGGCCGGGCTTTCGATCGACCCCGATACCGGGCTGATCAGCGGCACGCTGGGTCCGAACGCGTCGCAGAACGGCCCGTTCTCCGTGACAGTCACTGCCGACGACGGCAACGGCGGCCTGGTGACCGATACGTTCACGATCACGGCAGCCAACGTGGTACCGGTGGCCGGCGACGATGCTGCCAGTACCACCGAACGCGACCCGGTCACCGGCAATGTGCTGGCCAACGACCGCGACGGCAGTGCCGATACCGATCTCCTGACCGTGTCCGCGGTCGGCGGCGATGCCGCCGGTGTGGGCATCTCGGTCGCCGGCAGCAACGGCGGCACGTTCACCGTCGATGCCAACGGCAACTACCGCTTTGACCCCGGCGTCGATTTCGCCGATCTCGGCAATGGCCAGACACGCGATTCCCTGGTCATCTATCAGGTCAGTGACGGCCAGGGGGGTACCGCCACGGCCACACTCACCGTGACCGTCACCGGCGGCAACGACGCGCCGGTGGTCACCGGCCCGATGCCGGACCAGACGGCACGCGACGGCGATACGGTCTCGATCGCCGCGGGCAATGCATTCTCGGACGCCGAGGGCGACGATCTGTCCTATAGCGCCGACGGCCTGCCGGCCGGTTTGTCGATCGACCCCGACACCGGCCTGATCACCGGCATGCTCGGCCCCGACGCCTCGGCCAACGGCCCGTTCGAGATCACGGTCACCGCCGATGACGGCAACGGCGGCACGGTCAGCGATACGTTCATTCTGAACGCGACCAACGTGGCGCCCGCTGCGATGGCCGACAGTGCGAGCACGAGCGAGAACACCCCGGCCACCGGCAACGTGCTGGCCAACGACGTCGACGGTGGCAACGACCGCGATACGCTGGTCGTTTCTCAGGTCGGCGGCGACGGCGCGGCCGTCGGCACGCCCGTTGCGGGGCGTAACGGCGGGGCATTTACGGTCAACGCCGACGGCAGCTACACGTTCGAACCGGGCGTCGATTTCGAGGATCTCGCTGTCGGCGAAAGCCGCAGCACGTCGGTCGATTACCAGGTCAGCGACGGCCAGGGCGGGTTCGATACCGCCACGTTGACGGTCACCGTCGACGGCCGCAACGATGCGCCGACCGTCGTCCAGGCCACGCCCGACCAGAGCGCGCGCGACGGCGATACGTTGTCGATCGCCGCGGGCGCTGCCTTTGCCGACGCCGATGCCAGCGACCGACTGGTGTTCAGTGCCACCGGTCTGCCGGACGGGCTGTCGATCGATGCCGGCACGGGCCGGATCACCGGCACGCTGGGTTCCGACGCCTCTGCCAACGGGCCGTTCAGCGTGACCGTGACCGCCGACGACGGCAACGGGGGCACGACCAGCGATACGTTCGTCATCTTGGCGACCAACGTCGCGCCCGTGGCCCGGGCCGATACCAACACCACCGAGGAGAACAGTCCGGCATTCGGGTCGGTGCTCGCCAACGATACCGACGGCGGCAACGACGGCGATACGCTGGTCGTGGCCCAGGTTGACGGCGACGCGGCCAACGTGGGCCAGGCGGTGGCCGGCGGCAACGGCGGCACGTTCACGATCAACGCCGACGGCAGCTATCTGTTCCAGCCCGGTACCGATTTCGACGATCTGGGGGCGGGGGATACCCGCACCACAACGATCGCGTATCAGGTCAGCGACGGGCAGGGCGGCACCGATACCCAGACCGTGACCGTCACGGTCACCGGTACCAATGATGCGCCTGCGGTGGTCGATCCGACGCCCGATCAGAACCTGGCCGACGGGGATGCCGTCTCGATCGCCGCGGGCGATGCCTTCATCGACGTCGAGGGCGACGCACTGGCCTTCACCGCCGATGGTCTGCCCGCCGGGCTGACCATCGATCCGGATACGGGCCGGATCACCGGCACGCTCGATGCCAACGCATCGATCAATGGCCCATTCGCGATCACCGTCACCGCGACCGACGATGACGGCGCCGCCGTCAGCCAGCGGTTCACGATCACGGCGACCAACGTGGCGCCCGTGGCCGCCGCCGACACGGCAACGACCGATGAAAACACGCCGGCGACCGGCAACGTGCTCGCCAACGACATCGACGGCGGCAACGACCGCGACGCCCTCACCGTCAGCGAGGTCGGCGGCGATGCCGCCAACGTCGGCCGACCGACGGCCGGCAGCAACGGCGGGTCGTTCACCATCGGCGCGAGCGGCGGCTACAGCTTCGACCCGGGCACCGACTTCGATGATCTGAATGCCGGCGAAAGCCGCACGACGACGATCCGCTACCAGGTCAGCGACGGCCAGGGCGGTTTCGATACCGAGACCGTGGCCGTCACGGTCACCGGGGTCAACGACGCACCGGTGGTCGCACAACCCACCGCCCCGCAGCGCGCCAGCGACGGCGACGCGGTGGCGATCGCCGCCGGCAGCGCGTTCGCCGACGCCGACAACGGCGAGCTGAGCTATACCGCGACCGGCCTGCCGGACGGCTTGACGATCGATCCCGATACGGGGCTTATCACGGGTACGCTCGGTGCGAATGCCTCGCAGGATGGCCCGTACATCATCACGGTCACGGCCGACGACGGCCAGGGCGGTACGGTCGAAAACCGCTTCACGTTGACCGCCGACAACATGGCCCCGGTGGCTGCGGCCGATTCCGCCGATGCGACCGAAAACACACCGACCACGGGCAACGTGCTGACCAACGACCGCGACGGCGGCAACGATAGCGACACGCTGACGGTGTCCCAGGTCGGCGGCGCCGGCGCCAACGTCGGGCAAGCGACGGCCGGCAGCAACGGCGGCACGTTCACGATCGCCGCCGACGGCAGCTACACGTTCGATCCCGGCGCCGACTTCGACGATCTCGGCGCGGGCCAGACCCGTACCAGCACGATCAGCTACCAGGTCAGCGACGGCCAGGGCGGTGTCGACACCCAGACCGTGACGGTCACCGTGACCGGTGCCAACGACGCGCCGACCGTAGTCCGGCCGACGCCCGACCAGACGGCAAACGATGGCGATACGGTCTCGATTGCCGCCGGGGACGCCTTTACCGACGCCGAAGGCGACACGCTCACCTATTCTGCAGCGGGTCTGCCGGCCGGCTTGTCGATCGACCCGGATACGGGTCTGATCACCGGCACGCTCGGCGCGGATGCCTCTGCCAACGGCCCGTACACCGTCACGGTCACCGCGAGCGACGGCAACGGCGGCACGGTCACCAACCAGTTCACCCTGACGCCCGCGAACGTCGCCCCGACGGCTAGCCCGGACACCGCCACCACCGGCGAGAACACGCCGGCGACCGGCAACGTGCTCGCCAACGATCGCGACGGTGGTAACGACAGCGACGATCTCACCGTCAGCCAGGTTGGTGGTAATGCGGCCAACGTCGGGCAACCGACCGCGGGCCGCAACGGCGGCACGTTCACGATCGACGCCGACGGCAGCTACACATTCGACCCGGGCGCCGACTTCGACGACCTGGGCGAAGGCCAGAGCCGTACCACCACGATCAGCTATCAGGTCAGCGATGGCCAGGGCGGCTTCGATACCGAAACCGTGACCGTGACCGTGACCGGCGCCAACGATGCGCCCATGGTCGCGCGTCCGACGCCGGATCAGACCGCACGCGACGGCGATCCAGTGTCCATCGCGGCGGGCGAAGCCTTCAGGGATCCCGAGGGCGACACGCTGACCTTCACGGCCGACAATCTGCCCGAAGGCCTGCGCATCGATGCGGATACCGGCCTGATCAGCGGCACGCTCACCGCGGCCGCCTCGGCCAACGGACCGTATACCATCAGGGTCACGGCCGACGACGGCAATGGCGGCCAGGCGACCAGCACCTTCGAACTGACGCCGGCCAACCAGCCGCCGCTGGCCGCGCCCGACCGCGTGACCACCGGCGAAAACACGCCGGCGACCGGCAACGTGCTGGCCAACGACATCGACGGCGGCAACGACAGCGATCCGCTGACCGTCTCGCAGGTCGGCGGCAACGCGGCCGCCGTCGGTACGCCCACACGGGGCAGCAATGGCGGTTCGTTCACCGTCAACGCTAACGGCAGCTACACCTTCGAACCGGGTGCGGACTTCGACGATCTGCCGGTCGGCCAGGCCCGTACCACCACGATCAGCTATCAGGTGAGCGACGGACAGGGCGGCTTCGATACCGCGACGCTCACGGTCACGGTCACGGGCGCCAACGATGCGCCGGTCGTCAGCGACACGCCGCTGGCCGATCGCGCCGGGCGCGACAGCCAGGATGTGGTTGTCGGTACGGCCGGGGGCTTTACCGACGTCGACCGCGATACGTTGACCTACAGCGCGACCAACCTGCCGCCGGGGCTGTCGATCGACCCCGATACCGGCGTGATCAGCGGTCGCCTGACGCCCAGTGCCTCACAGGGCGGCGACGGTGGTATCTACCGCGTCGTGATCACGGCCAACGATGGCCAGGGTGGCACGGTCAGCCAGGCCTTCGACTGGTCGATCAGCAACGATCCGCCGATCGCCAACGACGATCTGGCGTCGACTACGCAGGGTCGGTCGATTACGGTTTCCGCGGCCAGCGGTAACGGCGTGCTCGCCAACGACAGCGATCCGGACGGCGACGGCATCACGCTGATCGCCGTCGACGGGGCGGCCGGCAATATCGGCCGTGCGGTAGCCGGCGATAAGGGCGGCCTGTTCACGATCGGGCCCGACGGCAGTTATACCTTTGACCCGAACGGTGACTTTGCCGGCTTGCGCGAAGGCCAGAGCGCGACGACCACCGTCACCTATCGAATCGACGACGACAATGGCGGTACCGCGCTCGGTCGGCTGGTAGTCGTGGTCAACGGCGCCAACGACGCGCCCACCGTCGCCCGGCCGACCCCGGACCAGACGGCCAACGACGGCGACCGCGTGGTGATTCGGGCCGGCGAGGCGTTCGCCGACGCGGACCGCGATACGCTCACCTATACGGCCGCCGGACTGCCCCCGGGGCTGTCGATCGATCCGCGTACCGGGCTGATCACGGGCCGGCTCGGTCCGGACGCCTCCGCGAACGGCCCGTACACGGTCACCATTACCGCCAATGACGGCAACGGCGGCACGGTGACCGACCGCTTTGCGCTCACGCCCGCCAATGTCGCACCCGTGGCACGGCCGGACAGTGCCGTGACCGGCGAGAACACGCCGGCCACCGGCAACGTGCTGGCCAACGACCGCGACGGCGGCAACGATAGCGATACGTTGACGGTGACCCAGGTCGGCGGCGCCGGCGCCAACGTCGGGCAATCGACGGCCGGCAGCAACGGCGGCACGTTCACGATCGCCGCCGACGGCAGCTACACGTTCGCCCCGGGCACCGACTTCGACGATCTCGGCGCGGGCCAGACGCGTACCAGCACGATCAGCTACCGAGTCAGCGACGGCCAGGGCGGCTTCGACACCGAAACCGTCACCGTGACCGTCACCGGCACCAACGATGCGCCGACCGTGGCCCGACCCACCCCCGATCGGAGCGCCGACGACGGCGATACGCTCTCGATCGCGGCCGGCGATGCGTTCCGCGACGCCGAAGGCGACGACCTGAGCTTCACTGCGACCGGCCTGCCCGCCGGTTTGACGATCGACCCGGACACGGGTCTGATCACCGGCACGCTCGGGCCGGACGCGTCGGTGAACGGCCCGTATACGATCACCGTGACCGCCAACGACGGCAACGGCCGGACCGCGGTCGACCGTTTCACGATCGCGGCGGCCAACCGTGCGCCGGTGGCGGCCCCCGATGCAGCGACCGCCGGTGAAAACACACCGACCACGGGCAACGTGCTGGCCAACGACCGCGACGGCGGCAACGATAGCGACACGCTGACGGTGTCCCAGGTCGGCGGCGCCGGCGCCAACGTCGGGCAAGCGACGGCCGGCAGCAACGGCGGCACGTTCACGATCGCCGCCGACGGCAGTTACACCTTCGACCCGGGTGCGGACTTCGACGATCTCGGCGCGGGCCAGACCCGTACCAGCACGATCAGCTACCAGGTCAGCGACGGCCAGGGCGGTGTCGACACCCAGACCGTGACGGTCACCGTGACCGGTGCCAACGACGCGCCGACCGTAGTCCGGCCGACGCCCGACCAGACGGCAAACGATGGCGATACGGTCTCGATTGCCGCCGGGGACGCCTTTACCGACGCCGAAGGCGACACGCTCACCTATTCTGCAGCGGGTCTGCCGGCCGGCTTGTCGATCGACCCGGATACGGGTCTGATCACCGGCACGCTCGGCGCGGATGCCTCTGCCAACGGCCCGTACACCGTCACGGTCACCGCGAGCGACGGCAACGGCGGCACGGTCACCAACCAGTTCACCCTGACGCCCGCGAACGTCGCCCCGACGGCTAGCCCGGACACCGCCACCACCGGCGAGAACACGCCGGCGACCGGCAACGTGCTCGCCAACGATCGCGACGGTGGTAACGACAGCGACGATCTCACCGTCAGCCAGGTTGGTGGTAATGCGGCCAACGTCGGGCAACCGACCGCGGGCCGCAACGGCGGCACGTTCACGATCGACGCCGACGGCAGCTACACATTCGACCCGGGCGCCGACTTCGACGACCTGGGCGAAGGCCAGAGCCGTACCACCACGATCAGCTATCAGGTCAGCGATGGCCAGGGTGGCTTCGATACCCAGACCGTAACGGTCACCGTGGACGGCGCGGTTGATGCCGTCGGCACCTTACCGGACCGCGACGTGGCCTTTGGTGCCGGCTTTCGGGCCGATACCGCCAGTGCGTTCGACAACGCCGGTCTGGCCGGCCCGCTGCGCTACGGCGCGACCGGTCTGCCGCAGGGGTTGAGCATCGATCCGCAGACCGGCGTAATCAGCGGCAACCCGATCGGTATCGGCGATTTCGATATCGTCGTGACGGTGACGTCGGCCCGCGGCACTCAGCTGAGCTCGAGCTTCACACTCGGGGTCTCGCCGCCGGCGGTGTACTTCTCCGACGAGCCGGGCACGATCCCGGGCCTCGGGCAGTCGGCCGGCCAGTCGCCATCGCTGGTCACGGCACGTTTCGCCGGTCTTGCGCCGGATATCGACACGCGTCTGGCCTACGAGCCGATCGTATCGGATGGACTCCTTCGCGAGGTCGATTTCGGCTTTGGATTGCCGCGCGAATTCGAAGCGTCCGGGGTGGAGGCGGTCAATCTGCGTTTCCAGGCGACACAGACCGACGGCAGCCCGCTGCCCGGTACGCTCACCGTCAATTCGCAGACCGGCGAACTCAGCGGCCGTCTGCCGGACGGCATGAGCCAGGCGCGTCTGACGGTGATCGCGGTGGACGATAACGGCAACACGCGGACCCAGGAGGTATGGGTCGATGCCGACGGTCACATTCTGCCGTCACCGACAGCCGCTACCGCCCACGACGCGGTGCGGACCGACGCCTATCGGCGCTCCGAGTTCGTCATCCATCGCGACGGCACCGCGCGCATGGTGTCCGACGATAGTGCGGGCAATCGAATGGCGGTCCAGTCGATCACCGCACGCGCCGGTCGCTTGGCGATCGATATCGCCGATCCGCAGGCCGGCGCCGGCGCAGGCTATAGCGCCAGCCTGGCCGACGGGTCGCCGCTACCGCCCGGTCTGACCGTCGACGAGCGCACGGGCGATATACGCGGCGAATGGCCGGCGCCGCGCCAGCAGTTGAACCTGCGGGTCATCGCCGAGGGGACCGACGGCACGACCCGTGTACTCGAGATCGATATCTCGAACCCGTCGGACGCGGGGCGCAGTGCGTGGCGATCTCTCGCGGACGAAGCGGACGCGGCGCTTGCCGATATCGGCGACGGTGGGCGTGCTTCCTACGGCGCGCGCATCGCGGCCGCGTTCCGTTCGTAGTGGCTGTACAGGGCGCCGGCTATACGGACACGCCGTATCGGAACAGATCAGGGACTACTAAGGGTATTGGGGATTCACATGATTGATCGATTCCACGTTCGCTGCCTGGGAGCAGCCATGGCCGTGGTGATTCTGGGCGGCTGTGCGGTCTCGCCCGAGCCGCTGGATCGCGGCGAGGTGCTCGATCGCTCGCGCGATAACATGATGCAGCTGGACGATCACGAGCCGCCGCTATCCGGCGAACTTACGCCCGACAAGGCTATTGCGCGTGCGTTGATGTACAACCTCGACCGGCGGGTCAAGGCCATGCAGGCGGCGCTTGCGCGGGGCGAGCTGTCGGCCGCCAACTACGACATGCTGCCATCGTTGACCGCGCAGGCCGGTTACACGACGCGCAGCCAGTATGCCGCCACCGAAAGCGTGCCGTTCGTCGGCGGCGAGCCGCTGGACAACCTCGGGCCGTCCCAGTACAGCGTCGGTCAGGAGAAGAGTCGTTATACCTACGGCATCGATTTTTCCTGGAGCGTGCTCGATTTCGGCTTGTCCTACGTGCGGGCCAAGCAGCAGGCCAACCAGTATCTGATATCGGTCGAGGACGAGCGCAAGGTCATGCACAACCTGGCCCAGGAGGTGCGCACCGCCTACTGGAAGACCGTGTCCGCGAATCGGCTGCTCGGCAAGATCGATCCGCTCATGAAGCGCGTGGACGACGCGCTGGCCAACAGCCGCGAGATCTCACGCAACCGGCTGTCGGATCCGTTGAACAACTTCTCCTTCGAGCGCAGCCTGCTGGACGTCAAGCGCAGCCTGGAGAGCCTGCGCAGCGAGCTCGTCGGTGCGCGCGAAACGCTTGCCAGCCTGATGGGCCTCCCGCCGACCACGCCGCTGAATCTGCCTGACTACGACAGCGGCGACTTCCCCGCAGCCGAGCCGCGGCTGGATATGGATACGATGGAGCAGACGGCGCTGATCATGCGACCGGAGATCCGTACCGCCGACTACCGCGAACGCATCGCCCGCGACGACGTCAAGGCCGCGTTTCTACAGATGTTCCCGGATCTGAGCCTGACCGCCGGCTACCAGCATGACAGCAACGATTTCCTGCGCTATCAGGACTGGACCAGCGCCGGTGCCGCGGTGAGCTACGATCTGCTCAATGTGTTCAAGGTCAACGCCAAGCGCAACGCCGCCAAGATGAGCGTCGACGTCGCGCGTCAGCAGCGGCTGGCGGCCTCGTTGGCTGTGCTCACCCAGGTGCATCTGGCTGCATTGCAGTACCAGGCGTCCCAGGACACCCTCGATACGGCCGAACAGTATCTCGGCGTATCCCGCAATATCTCCGAGCTGGTGGATCGTCAGTCCAGCGCCGGCGGCGTCGGACAGCTGACCGTCATCAAGGAGCAGCTCAACGCACTGGTCGCCGAACTGCGGCGCGATCTGGCATACGCCAGAATCCAGAACGCGACGGCGCGTGTCTATCAGAGTATCGGCCTGGATCTGTACCCGACCACGCCGTCGCAAACACCGGCCGAGTTCGCTGCCCGGATCGGCGATCGAAAGCAGGCCTGGGAGGACGGCGGAATCGCTGTGGTCGTGACGCCCATCGCCGAGCAGGAGCCGGTGCTGAAGACACGCGCCCCGGGTCAGGCGCCGTCGTTCACCTTTGCCGGGGACACGTTTGCGCTTGCCGGTGCGCGGCACTACCGGTTCTCGACCGACCAGGGCAGCGGTCTGCCGAGCTGGCTCGACTTTGACCCGGCCACGCGCACCTTTACGGTCAACGAACCGGCGGCGGCGCGCCCGGTCACCGTGCGCATGCATATAGAGAACGACAAGGGCATCTACGCCAACGACCGGTTCGTGTTGCGCCCGGGCTGGCAGAACTCTTGATTCGGGTGCAGCTGCGAGGCCACACCGTGGCCAGCATGGCTTCGCAAGGAGGCCGCCGATGAACTCAGGCGCCGCAGTGCCCGCGCTGTATGGCCAGCTCGAACGCCTGGCCGGCAGTACACACGGGGACCTGCGCCTGCGGATACCGCCCGGCTACGCGTTCGCGCGGCCGGTCAGCCAGGCGCCGCTGGTGGTCGACGAGATCGGCGAGTCTGCCAAGCATTTTCCCGTGGTGTTTCCCGAGGGCGAGACCGTGCGGCCGATCGCCCTGCTTGGGGTGAGGCTCGGTGAATGTGCGTTCGTGGACGCCGACGGCGGTTGGCAGGCGGACTACATGCCGGCCTGGTTACGTCGTTATCCGTTTACGTTCGCCCGCGGCGCGGCGGCAGACGACGCCCGGCTCGACGTCATGATCGATCGGGCGGCACCGCATTTTTCGACCACGGACGGCGAACCGCTGTTCCAGGCAGGCGAGCCCGGGTCGCAGGCGCTCAAACCCAGCGCGGTGATCGAGCGAGCGGTGGCTTTTCTCAGCCGCTATCAGCGCGCGGCGGACGCCGTGCCGGATTTCTTCGCGCCGCTGGCCGCCCACGATGTACTCGTGGCCCGCGCGCTGCGCGTGCGCGTGCCCTCGGCGCGCGACCGACGCATCGGCGGCCTGTGTGTCGTCGATCGTGATCGTGTGAAAGCACTGGATGACGTTACGCTGGCTGCCTGGACACGTTCCGGCCTGATGGAAGTGATCCATGCACACTGGCAATCCCTGACCAACTTCGAGCGACTCGCCAATGCAAGCCACCACTAGCTCCCGGCATGCAATTCGTGGACTGCGTGCGCTGTGTGTCGGCGTCGGGCTGTCGCTGACGTTCGCCGCACACGCCCAGAACGACCGCGACCAGCGCGCGCAGATCGAAGCCGTTCAGCGTACGGTGATGTCGAGCCAGCTCTCGGGCCAGATCGAGGCGTTGCCCTATCGCGAGGGGCAGTCCTTCGAAGAGGGCGCGCGTCTGGCCCGTATCGACTGCACGCTCTACAACGCAGAGAAGGACCGCGTCGCGGCCAAGTATGCCGCCGCCCGGCGCAAGCGCGACAGCAACGAGGAACTGGCGCGGCTGCAATCGGTGGGCAAGCTCGAGCTGGACCTGTCCAAGCTCGACGTGCAGGAGACGCTGGCCGAACTGCGGAGCGCCCAGGCCAATGCGAGTCGTTGCAGCGTCGACGCCCCGTTCGCCGGTCGTGTCGTGCGCCTGTTCGCGCGTGAAGGTCAGAGTGTCAAGGCGCAGGACAAGCTGCTGGAGATCGTGGGCAGCCAACTCGAGGCGCGTGTGATCGTGCCTGCAACCTGGCTGGCGTGGCTGGACAAGGGCGCGCGCGTGGAATTCGAGGTGGCTGAAACCGGACAGCGCGTCGCGGGCACCGTGGAGCGAGTCGGCGCGAGCGTCGATCCGGTCAGCCATACCATTCCGGTGTGGGCGCGCCTGGCTGATTCGCAGTCTTTGCGTCCGGGCATGACTGCGAGCGCCCGTTTTCCGCAACGTCCCAGGACGGATGACGGCAACGAGGCGGCCGGCGATACGCCGGCCGCCTCCTGAATACGGGCAACCGAGCCTGTGGCGGACCAGGAGCATGTCGATAGCCAGCGCCTGTCGGCGCTGTTCGAGATCGAGCACCGGCTGCGCGGTGCCGAATCGCTGATCACGCTGCGGTTTGTCGTCACCAACGAAGTGCGCGGCGTGGTCGATTATGGCCACGCCGCGCTGCTGGAGCCGGGGGTGTCGGGCTGGCGTATCACAGCGCTTTCGGATGTGCCGGCCGTCGATCGCAACAGTCTGTTCGCGCAGTTCGTCGAGCGCGCCTTCGCGGCTCAGGACCGCGCCGAGGCCGGCCCGCGGGCCCTCGACGCCGACGCACTCGGCGAGTGGGAGCGCGGCGTCTGGTCGGAAGTCAGCCCGAGTTCGGTGCTGCTGGCGCCGTTGGCCGGTCCGGGCCGCGAACCGGTGGCCTGGCTCTGGCTGGCCCGCGAGCCGGACTGGAGCGAAACCGACCGCTTCATGTGTGCGCATATCGCCGAAGTGGCCGGGCACGCCTTCGCCGCGCTGGCGCCGCGCCGCGACCGGGCCGGTTGGCTGGCCGGCCTTCGCCGCCGGCGTGTGGCCATCGGCCTGCTCGTGCTGCTGGCGCTGGTTCTGGCACTGCCGGTGCATTTGTCGGCACTGGCACCGGCCGAAATCGTGGCACGCGATCCGGCCATCATTGCGGCGCCGATGGACGGCGTGGTGGAGCGCGTGCTGGTCGAGCCGAACGCGCGGGTCAAGGCCGGTCAGGCGCTGGTGCGCATGCAGGATATCGAGGCTCGCAACCGCTACGCGGTGGCCAGCGAGGCGCTCAAGGTCGCCCAGGCCCAGTACGACACCGCCCAGCAGCAGGCATTCGACGATGCTGATTCGCGCGCCGAACTCGCCCAGCGCGCGGCGGAAGTCGATCTGCGCCGCGTACAGAAGGCCTACGCCAAGCAGCAGCTCGATCGCGTGGTGCTATCGGCCGACCATGCCGGGCTTGCGATCTTCAACGACCCCAGCGACTGGGCAGGCCGTCCGGTACAGACCGGCGAACGTATCATGCAGCTGGCCGATCCGGACTCGCGCGAGGTACGCGTTGAACTGCCGGTCGAGGATGCCCTGCTACTGGCCGCCGGCGCCCCGGTCAAGCTGTTTCTGGACTCGCATCCGCTGGCGCCGGTGCGGGGCGAGGTGACTCGGGTGGCCTACAAGCCGGTCGCCAACGCGCGCGATCAGATGGTGTACCGGGTCACGGCCCGTTTGTCCGAACAGCGGGACTATCTCCGGATCGGTTTGCGCGGGACGGCCAAGATATCCGGCGGCCGGGTGCCGCTGGCCTACTACCTGCTGCGGCGACCGTTGACAGCGCTGCGGCAGATGATCGGGTACTGACGCCGTGGCGATCCCGTTGCAGCCGTCCGACGACGATCGCGCCTTCGTCCTGCCCGGGCTGCGCAGCGATCTGCGCCTGGCCCGAGGCGCGCCGGATACCGACGGCACGCCCATGTGGACGCTGTTCGATCCATTGCGCAACCAGTATTTTCATCTGCACCTGCAGGGATTGCGCCTGATTCGCCAGTGGCACGGCGGCGACACCGCCGGCGAGCTGGCCGACGCTGTGCGCGAACGTGGTGTGGCGGTGTCCGCGGAGGAAGTGGTCGGCATGGCCCGATTCATGACCGCGAACAACCTGATCGCCGCGCGTGGCGCCGCCGATACCCAGCGTCTGGCGCAACAGCATGCGCGCTCGCAGACGCGTTGGCATCAATGGCTGCTGCACCGGTATCTGTTCTTCCGTATTCCGCTGCTGCGTCCGGATGCCGCACTGTCGCGCTGGCTGCCCTGGGCGCGGCGGCTGGTATCGCGTCCGGCGCGCTATCTGTTCGTGCTGGTGGGCCTGATCGCGCTGGCGCTGGTGATCCGGCAGTGGGAGCAGCTTGCTGGCACGTTCATGCGGTTTCTCAGCTGGGAGGGGCTGGCGTGGTACGGCGTGGCGCTGATTTCGGTCAAGAGCGCGCACGAGCTTGGTCATGCGTTCGTCGCCAAGCACTACGGCTGTCGAGTGCCGACCATCGGTATCGCGTTTCTGGTGCTCGTGCCCATGCTCTACACCGACGCCACGGATACCTGGCGGCTGACCCGCGATGCCGAGCGGTTGCGCGTATCGCTGGCCGGTGTGGCGACCGAGATGGCCATCGCGGTACTGGCCACGTTCGCCTGGGGCGTGCTGCCGGACGGTGGTCTGCGGCAGGCGGCATTCTTTCTGGCCACCACAAGCTGGGTCGCCACGCTGCTGATCAACCTGTCGCCGTTCATGCGGTTTGACGGCTATCACGTGCTCAGCGACGTGTGGGGCATACGCAACCTGCAGCCGCGGGCCTTCGCACTGACCCGGTGGCGGATGCGTGAAGCCCTGTTCGGCTTCGGCGAGGCGCCGCCGGAAGCGTTCGCGCCCGGCCGGCGCCGCCTGATGATCGCCTATGCGGTGGCCACCTGGATCTATCGCTTCTTTCTGTTTCTGGGTATCGCGCTGCTGGTCTATCACTTTGCCTTCAAGGCGCTGGGCATCTTTCTGTTCTGCGTGGAAATCGGCTACTTCATCCTGCGACCGGTGCTCAACGAGATCGGCGAGGTATCGCAACGCCGGCTGCGCTGGAACCGGGCGCTGCTGCGCACGCTGTTGTTCGGCGCCGGGTTGGTGGCGCTGCTGTTCGTGCCCTGGCGCGGCACGCTCGGACTGCCGGCCGTGCTCGAAGCCGCCGAGCATGCCGCGATCCACGCACCCGAGGCGGCACGGATCAAACGTGTGGCGGTGGAGTCGGGTGCGCAGGTGAGCGCGGGTCAGACGCTGTTCGTGCTCGACAAGCCGGAACTGGCACTGGGCACGGAGCAGGCCCGTCGCAAGATCGATGTCATACAGACCCGGCTGGCACGTCGGGCCGGCTCGCAGCGCGACCTCGACGCCGAAGGCGTGCTGCGTACCCAGCTGGCCGAGCTGCGAGCCGAACTCGCGGGGCTGGCTGCACGCGAACGCGCGCTCGTGCTGGAAAGCCCGTTCGATGCCCGGGTGGTCGATCGCGCCGACCTGCGGGCCGGCCAGTACGTATCTGCCCGCGAGGAACTCGCCGATCTGGTCGCGCCCGGCGCGGGGCGGGTATATGCGTATGTCGGCGAGCAGGATGTGGCCCGGATCGAACTCGGGGCCAAGGCGCGCTTCATTCCCGACGACGGCGATCACGGCGCCCGTGATCTGGAGGTCGTGCGCGTGGAAGATGTCGGCACGGAACGGTTGCCGTACCCGGTGCTGGCCAGCACCTACGGAGGCCCGCTGGCCGTGTCGCCCGAGCGCACAGAGGGCGATCGTGCGCTACGACTGGAAGACGGTGTCTACCGCGTCGTGCTCAGGCCCGTGGGCGAAGGTGACGTGCCGCGATGGCGCCTGGCGGGTACAGCGGTGGTGGACGGGCCGCCGGAAAGCATTGCCGGCCGGTTGTTCCGGCATGCGGCCAGCGTATTCATCCGCGAGAGCGGCTTCTAGCCGAGAGACCCGTCACCGACATTACGGCTCTGGCGGGATCGTTGGCTGCGGCGCTCGATTGGCGAGCCCGACGTGGGGGCTTTGGCCCCGGCGCGAGGCCAGAACCGGATCGATGGTGCCGGGGCGGCTCCAATAAATAGCCACTAAGGCACTGCTTATAAATATTTTTTCAGTTGAACTAAATGTAAGGTACCCCCAGAAATACCCCCAGAGTTGTGTGGTTAGATATTCCGGGAATGCTACGAGAGTATGATACTCAAGTGCCTACCTTCCGCCAAAGGCTATTTTCGACCACCCTATGTAAATGATGGCCCGCACAGTTTGAAGCGTGTTAGCTGTCAGGACAGCCGCGCCTATTACAGCGAATTCTCAAACGCGCGCAAGGCGCGAAACGCGGGCAACTCGTCAGAGACGGCGTCAGTCTCGGACACGCCAACGGCCTAGTTTGCCCACTCGGCCATTGCCGCGGCAGTGAAATGAGCGCAACGAATTGTCAACTGATAGGGCGTGCGGCTGTCGACCATCGATACCACGATGGTAAACGGTATTTTGCTGGGCTAGCCGAGGAAAGAAATTCATTCCGTCTGCAGCAACGTAATCGCCGCGTTCGGCATCGGCAGATTTACGCCCAACGTTGCGGCGGCATCCGGGATCAGAATCACTTTCAACAATGACCGTTTTCGGCTGCCTGCCGCCTGACATGTCCAAATGTTTTCGTCGCGAGGTGTCTTGCGGTGCAGCTTGAGCTTCTGAAACCGCTTCTGCGCATGGCTCCAGTTCGCCGAGTCGAAGTCCCGAAATATCCGGGGTGACACCAGGGCCAAGCCCTCGGGCAGTACGTGGATTCGTGCCTGAGCTGTGTTGATCGGCACCGTCTGGTTTTCTATGGAGTGTTTGAGCCAGGCCACGAAACGCTCGCCAGCGTCTTCGCTGGCCTCCATGCCGGCGACTTGGCCGTCCGCTTTATGGGCTGCGGCAAACTCGCGCTGAACGGTCGATTCGGAGCCTGTTGCAGTGCTCTCTTGAGCCTTGGCCGGGGGCGTGTTAACTGGTGCAGTCTCATCTTCGCCCGCCGCGTCGGCCGGTAGGTCGAACGGCAAAGTCAGATCGTCGATCGATGATGCTGTTTGTTGATTGTTTCCCTCCGGAGCTGTTGCAGCCCCGGTTGAGCGCGGTTCTGCGGACTGGGCGGATTCACTTGGTCTGTTGGTGACTTGGTCGGCTGCGCCTTTGGCTGTCTCAGATCCCAGCGGTTCAACGTGGCCATGCATCGACGTCGGGCGACGGGTTGGATCCGGCCAGATCTGGCTGGCATGCACGCGCAGACACGTCAGCTGTTGCTGCCAGTCCGCGATTGTGATCGAGCAGAGCCAAACCGCGCGGTCGTCGTTGGGAACCAACAGACTATGTTGTTGCATTTCATCCATGAGCCGGTCATTGCGCGTCGGGATCCCTGGCTGTCCTTCCTCGATCAGGTGGGTGCGGAGCTTGTCGAGCGTGGTCTTCGACACCAGCCACAGCGTATCGTCATCAAGATAGGCGGCCGCGCCGCGGCGGTTGATCGGCAAGTTGCCGTTATCCAACAGATAACGCAGTCCTGTGAGCAAGCGCTCGACAAGCGGTTTGGCCTTAGCGGTCGGTAGCTGCACGTTTTTGCTGCCACTGAGATTGCGCGCCACCGACAGACCGTCCGCCTGGCCCACGATTTCACCGATGGCGCCGGCATCCGATGGATCGCCCTGGATTGCCGTGAGCCAGTCATGCAGCGCGTCCTGGTCGCTTGCGATCCACTGCAGCCCCTCGGTCGGTAGCAGATGGTGTACCAACAACGGGGGAATCCGCTCGTGGTGGCGATAGACACGCTTGGAATTGAACTCAATGCCATAGGTCGCCCCGACCGGCATCGGACCGTGCACGGGCGACCAGGCGCTGCGACGGGCATGCGGCCCGTCATAGCGTGTGATGTGCTGATCTGTTACGGGTTTGCCGAGATCGTGGAGCAGGGCGGCGGTGAAGCACGCATACGTCCACAGATCCTGGACTCGGGATTGCACCTCGGGTGCTTCGCCGCGCGGCAGGATGATGCCCTGTTTCAGATCCAGCGTATGGCGCGCGACTTCGATGCCATGCTGTAGCAGCCCACCGGCGCCGGCGTGATGATGGGATTCGGAGGCCGGCAGATGCTGTACCAGCGCCGCATAATTATCGAAGACCACTTGGTACAGCGAACGCCAATGTTCGGCCGGTACGCCCGCGCGTGCACGGATGGCCGCGAGCTCGCCTTCAAATGGGGCGAGCAATTCCGAAGCCGAGCGAACCTTGAAACGATTACGCTCGACACGGCCGGCTGTTCCAGCGTCTTCGCTGGAACGGAGCCATTTCTTGAAACGCGAAACGATCACGGTGATCGAGCGTGCCGGATAAAGCGGGTTTTTGGTGCGACAAATTCACTCGGCGACCGAGTGAATTTCTGCCCTTGCGCGTATGCGCGGCCCTTTCGCCCTTTCGAGCAGGCTCTATCGGAGCCTTTCCACGGGTAAGTCCATTACCATTCAAAAACCTATTCCATTCGGCCCTTTACGCCAGCCCTTCGCTGTCATCGCTGGCCCAACGTAAAAGGCCGCGCATCGGCGCGGCCCGGGTGACTACCGTATTGAGCGTGTTGATCGCGACGCGCAGCATAGTGAAAACGTGCATCGCCGGATTGGAGGATTGCCCCAAGGCTATGACATCGGCCTCGTCGTCGGTAAGGCCCGGTCACGCGGGTTCGGTATCGGGGCGTCGGAACCTGATTCATCTTTGGGCACGGCTCACCGCACAAAGGGGCACCGTCGACTTCCGGAGACGGGCAGCCGGCGTGGTCAAGAAGGCCGTGGCCTTCCCGAGATCGGCTCCGAGAGCCGGCCCTGGGAAGGCCACGGCGCGACCACGCCTGAATCAGCTTGAAAGGAGCGCATCAATACACGCCTGGCGCTATGTGGCGCGTTTTCGAGTGGAGATGAATTTGTTCGAGCGTCCGACCCGGCCGAGCGCGCAAGATCGCTGCTCCGAAGGGCTCATACCTTTTCCACGATCGGAAGAGGGCTGCTACCGTGGCAGAAGGGTTACTCACGATACGGATAAAGCGCCGCTATCAGTGCCAGCTGCCTTTTGATGTCGGAAAAAAGCCCCGCACGGTGTGCAGGGCTTGAGTGAAGGCCGTCATCAGGCGGCGGTATCAACCGATCCGCTTTTAAGCGGAGCGATCAGCCATTGATAGGCTGTTTCGGCGTAGGCTGCGGCTCGAAAAATGGCGGACTTATCCTCTTTAAGGATACTGAGCCAGTGGTCGATATAGCTGGCATGTCCGGCGATTTCGCCGTGCAGGCCTAGCGCCGACATACAATAGAGCGAGCCGAGCTCGGCGACCAGTTCCTCGAACGCATAAGCGCCCTCGCGGACAGTGGTTTCGTATCGTGGTCGAGCACAACGTGACGCATGTTGGGTCGCATGTGCCAGTTCGTGTAACGCCGTGGCGTAGTAGTCGGTCGCAGAGCCGAATCGATCCCGGTCGGGCATCGTGATGATGTCCGTGTTGGGTCGATAGCAGGCGCGGGCGCCGCCATGCAGGATCGTGATACCGGACGCATTCAGGATGCGCTCGGCTGCCTCGACCGGCTCGAAGCCGAACCGCGGACGCGAATCAGGCGCCTTGAGGTCGTCGATCTGATCCAAGTTGAAGACCTTGAAGTGACGCAGCACGCGAATCTGCTCAGTGACAGCATCGCCGTTGTCGTCGACCTCGCCGGTTTCTTTCTCGAACGCCTTGTAGAAGATCGCCGGTGAGCTGTGCTCATTTTTGCGAACTTGGCCGCCCAGCTCCTGAGCCTGCCGGTACGTCAGCCAGTGACCGGTGCTATAGCGCTGTTGCAACTGACAGCACCACAGAAACACGACGTTGAAGCCGTGGTAATCATGGCCGGTGCTCAAATTGACCGGGATGTTGAGGGTGTGTGTGCGGTCCCAGGGACAGCGCCAGGGCAGGGTGCCCTGTTCCAGTGCGTCTATGATCTGATCGGTAATCTGCTTGCGGATATCGGTTTTGGACATGGTGTTTCTCCTGATCATTCGGCGAGAAACACCGCGCCCGATAGGGAACGATGTTCCCCGGCCGGGAGTGAAAACGAGTGGTTGAAAATCGGGACGCGAACGTCCCGATGTCGTTTTATGGCCTATACGGCCGCGGTTGCAGCGGACAGACGCCAGACCTTGTCTTGGCCATCGAAGCGATAGCCCGCTTCCTTGAGTGCTTTCTTGCGCTCCTGAAAGTCGGGATCGTCCTTCGACAGCGCGACTTCGGTCGGCATGCAGTCCGGACTCGACTCGGACGATTCAGGCGTGGCCGCTTCCGATTCGGATGCGGTCTCGGATCGGGAGTCGCTGTGCTGCGATTCCGTTTCCTCGCCGTCGTCGGATGCCGTCTCGGCGCTGTAAACAGTCACGCCATCGATCTTGATGAAGCCGATGTAGAGCAGGCGGGATTTCAGGCTGACGCCCGTCTCGCCGGCACGTTCGCCCTTGGCATAGGTGAACGTGTCTACGTATAGATCGCCGAGCCGGAAACCGATCAAGACCTTGCGGTCCTGTTTTACGGCGTCCTGATACTGCTGGACCAGGTCGATCGCTTTGGCACCGCTGACGCGGCAATCAAAACGTGTGGTGTTGACGTTGTCAGCCGAACCGTGCAGTGCTGCGATGTCGCAGGCCCAGAACGGCGTGCCGTTCTGGGGACGAACCTCGCGAACGCGGTTCAGATAGCCGATGCCTTGCGTGTGAAGGTCGAAGTATTCAGACATGGTGTTTCTCCTGATACGGGACACACCACGCCCTTTCGGGATGATGTTCCCGAAAGTGGGTTGGAAGGTGCTGCTGATGCAACGATGAATGGAAACTGGATCGGACTCGAAAGCCGCCTCGTTACACGATCCGTCGAGGCTTAAAGGGCCGCTATGAACCTAGCGGTAGGCGTTCGGATAAAGGCTAAATAGATTCGATGCGCAGTGTCAATAGTGCGTGATGGGCCGTTTATTCGATAAACCGCCAATGCTCGGATAGTTTGTCCGGTACGTGGTTATAGGCACACGGGCAGAGGCCGGGACTTCGACCAATCTTAGCCGAAAAAGGAAGGCCTACCCGATTGCCTTTGAAGTCGCCGGTTCATGAGAAGATCAGCGTATATATACATTCTGGCGGGTCAGCGAACCTGCGGCTAGCTTCAGATTTGCGAAATGCTACGGGTCTTCCCAACCTAGCTCTCTCGCCATCCGGCCAACTATTTCCAGGGGTTCGGCCTCGTCCAGCAAATCGAGCATTTCCATTTAGACACGATTGGCGACGACACTTTCTTTACCGTCGGATTGGGGCGGATTGGGGTGTCGCGGCCGTGTCGTCACCGTTTCAAGATTTCGAGGCCTGTAACTCGGGAAACGGCAGCCATTCCGGCGCCGACACAAGCTGAAACGGCGATACAAGGCTTGAGACACTCGCGGGCCCGAATCTCGGCAACGTATGCAACGCCGACGTGTCGGATGACCGGTTGGCTTGCGGTAGCCCAGTTTCTCAAACGGTGTTGAGTCGCCGATGGTTGGCGTATGACGGGCGATTATGACGAAATCTCGATCTCATTGGGGCTGTCTTCTGCTCGCAAAACTCGACCGGGCCCATGGCGCGCCCGAGTCGGTTTACGCCGGGGTGAAAGGGTGCACACGCTAAGACAGTCAAAGGCCGATTCGCCGCAACCGTAGCGCGTTGGTGATCACTGATACCGAAGAAAAACTCATCGCAGCAGCAGCCAGCATGGGCGAGAGCATTGCGCCGAAAATCGGATACAACACGCCCGCGGCCACTGGCACGCCGGCGCCGTTGTAAATGAACGCGAAGAACAGGTTCTGGCGGATATTGCGCATCGACTGTTCCGATAGACGTCGGGCCTTGGCGATACCGCGCAGGTCGCCCTTGACCAGGGTGACACGCGCGCTCTCCATTGCCACGTCCGTGCCCGTGCCCATGGCGATGCCGACATCGGCCAGGGCCAGTGCCGGTGCGTCGTTGACGCCGTCGCCGGCCATGGCCACCTTGTAGCCGTCGCCCTGGAACTTCTCCACCAGCGCGTGCTTGTCCTCGGGCAGAGCGTTGGCATGCACCTCGTCGATGCCGAGTTGTTCTCCCACGGCACGGGCGGTCGCCTCCGAGTCGCCGGTGAGCATGACGATCCGCAGGCCGGCTTCGTGCAGGATACGCACGGCCTCATCGGTGGATTGCTTGATCGGGTCGGCGACTGCCACCAGCCCGGCGATGGCGCCGTTCACGGCGGCCAGCATGACTGTTTCGCCCCGGGTGCGGCGTTCTTCGGCCGTATCGGCCAGTGCGCCGGGGTCGATATCGTTGTCCTGCATCAGACGGGTATTGCCGATCAGGACAGAGCGGCCATCCACGGTGCCACGTACGCCCTTGCCGGTGATCGAGTCGAAATCGCTCGCATCGACCGGCGTAATACCGCGTTCGGCGGCACCGTCGACGATCGAGCGGGCCAGCGGATGCTCGCTGGCGTGTTCCAGGGAGGCCACCAGCTTGAGCAGGTCGTTTTCGTCGACGCCGTCGGCGGTTTCCACCGCTACCAGTTTGGGTTTGCCTTCGGTGAGCGTCCCGGTCTTGTCCACCAGCAACACATCCACCTGTTCCATGAGTTCCAGCGCTTCGGCGTCACGGATGAGCACGCCCTCGCGCGCGCCGCGGCCCACGCCTACCATCACCGACATGGGCGTGGCCAGGCCCAGCGCACAGGGGCAGGCGATGATCAACACCGAAATCGCGGCGACCAGCGCATAGGCCAGCGCCGGCGCCGGGCCGACCAGGGCCCAGACGATGAACGCCACGATCGCGGTGCCCACGACCGCCGGCACGAAGATCCCGGCCACCTTGTCGGCCAGGCCCTGGATGGGCGCGCGCGAGCGCTGGGCCTGGGCCACCATGCCGACGATCCGGGCCAGCACCGTATCGTCGCCGACCTGGCCGGCGGCCATCACGAAACCGCCCGTCTGGTTGACGGTGCCGCCGGTGACGCTGTCGCCGACGTCTTTTTCCTGTGGAATGGGCTCGCCGGAGATCATGGATTCGTCCAGGGTCGAGCGACCCTCGACGATCTCGCCGTCTACCGGCACTTTCTCGCCGGGGCGTACGCGCAGCCTGTCGCCGGCGGCGAGGGCGTCCAGCGAGACTTCTTCTTCGTCGCCGTCCGTGTTGATGCGATGGGCGCTGGGCGGCGCCAGGTCAAGCAGCGACTTCAATGCCTGCGAGGTCTGGCCGCGGGCGCGGGCCTCCATGACCTGTCCCAGCAGGATCAGGGTGATGATGACCGCCGCCGCCTCGAAATAGATCGGCGCGTGGCCGGCGTCGCTCAGGAAGGCGGCGGGCAACAGGCCAGGCAGCAGCAGCGCGAATATCGAGAAGCCGTAGGCCGCGCCGACGCCCAGCATGATCAGCGTCCACATATTGGGGCTGGTATTGCGTATCGATTTCCAGCCGCGCTTGAAGGCAAAGCCGCCGCACCAGAACACCACCGGCGTGGCCAGTGCGAACTGGATCCAGCCGAAGGCATTGCCGAACAAGCCGCGAATACCCAGCCCCGGCACCATTTCGCCCATGGCCAGCAGCAGCACGGCCGCCGACAGCGGCACGCTCACCCAGAAGCGCCGACGCATGACCGTGAGTTCGCCGTTCTCGTCGTCGGCGGCGGATACGCGCGTCGGCTCCAGTGCCATGCCGCACTTGGGGCAGTCGCCCGGTTCGTCCTGGACGATCTCCGGGTGCATGGGGCAGGTGTATTGGGTCTGGCGCTTCGGCGGGCCGGATGCCTCCAGCGCCATGCCGCATTTCGGGCAATCTCCCGGATGATCCTGCTCGATTTCCGGGTGCATGGGGCAGGTATAAGTAGCGCCTGCGGGGACTGGTTTCCGCGCTTGCCTGGCCGGGTTCAGGAATGTTTCCGGATCGGCCACGAAGCGATCAAGGCAGCGCTCGCTGCAGAAATGATAGCGGTTGCCGTCGTGCTCGTGCGCGGGTGCATGGTCGGGGTCGACGGTCATGCCGCAGACGGGGTCCTTTACGGTCGCGGTCGCGTTCTGTTCGCTCATGAGTGCTGTTCCTTGTCGGTCAGCGTTTCAATGATGGGGCACCCGGCCACCGGGCCTTCGCCGGAGCAACGTCGAGTCATGTCCTGCAACGCGGCGCGCATGCGTTCGAGATCGGCCAGACGCGCCTCGATTTCCGAAAGTTTAGCCAGGGCGATACCCTTGACCTCGGCGCGCTCGCCGCCGGCCTGCAGGCCCAGCAGCGTCGTGATCTCGTCGAGGGTGAAGCCGAGTTGCTTCGCGCGTCGGATGAAACGCAGCCGGTCCGCGGCGCCCGGTGGGTACCGACGGTAACCGCTGGCGGCCCGCGGAGGCTCCGGCATGAGACCACGCCGCTCATAGAAGCGAATGGTTTCAACGCCGGTGTCCGCGGTTTTCGCGAGTTGGCCGATGGAGTAAGACATGACAGCTTCCATGTTGCTCAACGAGCGTGATACTAAGTCCGTAGTGGAGTACGGAGTCAATAGCTATTCAATTTCTCGATACGGGGCCGTTGTCAGTTCGGGTGGCTCACTGCCGCCGCCGGGGTCTACATTTTCTCCTTGACGCCAATACGAATCAGCCACCAGTTGACCGGGTAACTGGTGGCAAAGCCGAACAGCATCGCGATCTGCATCATGAACCAGAACTCGACTGTATTTGTCTTCAGTTCAGTACCCAGAAGGGCCGCGAAGATCCAGAAATGCGCCACGGCCATGAAGCCGTACATACCGATTTGCCATGCGGTGAGTGATAGCGTGTCGGCTTTAACGGCGGCAATCAGACCCTGCCAAGCGGTAACGTCACGCATGGGTTTGATGGTGAAATACTGAAAGGCAATCCCGAAGCCAAAAGCGAAGAGGTAATCAAGAACCCATACTGCGAACATCTTGGTTTCGAACAGCGTGTGCCAACCGAACCAGGTCGCAATGACTGGAAGGGAGAACGCCAGCCACTCCGCACAAATGTCGCCCAAGGTGCAGCCACTTCCACAGTGACTCGAGCCTTTGCCTACCATGGCTGGGTAGGGCGTCGCGGCCGTGTGGTCCTCGACGCCGTCCTGTGCGGCGAGGCGCCCGTAGCGATAGTAGCCCCATACCGCGAAGACCGACCCGAAAAGCGCGGTGACCGGCCAGACCACGTTCATGATCCACATCTTCTGTGGATGCGTTCGCTCGTCCGCTGCGATGATGGAGGCGCAGGCGAATGCCACGAGTAGCGACGCGATGGACAGCCAGTGAAGCCAGTTTGGAATCATGGAGTACCTTATTCTGTCGTTGAACAGCCAGTCATAACGATGTGCCCATGTCGGGCTTGTTTACCGTGTCGAACAGGGAGCGGGCGTCGATCCAATTCCGGATCGACGCCCGCTCATAGCACCGGCTAGTACCAGGCGCGGACGCCGACCACGAAAGCGGTCGACGATGTCGATTCGCCTTCCGCACGTGCGATGTCCTTGGTATCACCGTATTTTTGTTCCCAGCGCACGCCGATATAAGGCGCAAATTCGCGCCGGATTTCGTAGCGTAGGCGTACACCCATCTCGGTGTTGTTCAGGCCTCTTCCTAAGCCATATTCAGGTGTGTCGCGTGCCGAGGCGTTGATTTCCAGCCGGGGTTGCAGGATCAAGCGCTGGGTGAGCAGCAATTCGTACTCGAACTCGCCACGAAAGCTCACGTCGCCGTCTTCGCTGACGAACAACGCGGTATCGGATTCGAACCAGTAGGGCGCGAGCCCCTGCAGGCCGATGACTGCAAAACCACGGTCCGGATTAGGGTTGACGTCGTAACGCAGACCGACCTGAGCGCCCCAGAACGGACTGATCATTCGGTTGTACAAGGCCTGAAATTCCGTGGATTCAGGCGAGCCGCCGCTGATCGGCCCTTCGCCCTCGGTCTTGAGCCAGAGCTTGTTGAAGTCGCCACCGACCCATCCCTGCGCATCCCAGAGATAGTTATTCGGACCTTCCGGATCTCCATATTCGAGACGGTCGATTTGCACGAACTTATGCAGTTTCTGATCGTTGATCGGCTTGGACCAGGCCACCGGGGCACCGCTGGCGGAATCCATCGGGCCTGCCGGCACTACAGAGTCCAAATCCGACTTGCCATTGGAGGCGGCCTGAACGGCACTGACTGACGCCAGAAAAAGCAAAAGGCTACCGCCGCTACGAAGTAAATAATTGTTAAGCATTCTTATCTCCCGATTGATCACTCACGCGCACGACGCGGAACATGCCCATTTCCATGTGGTAGAGCAGATGGCAGTGAAAGGCCCACCGGCCCGGTTCGTCGGCGGTGATCAGCAGCGATACTCGAGAGCCGGGCATTACGCTGATGGTGTGCTTGAAGGGCAGATAATCGTCCTGCTTGTTCTCAAGCTCCATGAACATGCCGTGCAGATGGATCGGGTGTTCCATCATCGTGTCGTTGACGAGAATCAGTCGGATGCGTTCGCCGTAGGGAAACTCGATCGGCGTGGCGTTCGAGTACTTCACGCCATCGAACGACCACATGTAGCGGTCCATATTGCCTGTTAGATGAACTTCAATGGTTCTGGACGGGTCGCGGCGGTCCTGCATCGGCACGACGTTGCGCAGTTGGCTGTAGGTGAGAACCCGGTGGTTTACATCCTCCAGGCCGGTGCCGCGTTCCCCGAGCCGATAACGCTCGACATTGGCCACCGTCAGATTGCCCGGGCCGTGATGATCCGGGCCATGCCTGGCGATGATCGGTCCCGACTGCTCCATCATCGCGCCAGTGCCCATGCTGCCCGCCATAGCGCCGGTGCCGTGAGCCATCTTTCCCGACATCTTGGAACCGCCCATGTCGTGGTCTTTATGTGACATGCCGGCCGGGCCTTGGCTGCTACCGGACATGTCCATCTGCTTCATCGAGCCGTGGCCCATGGAGCCACCGCCCATTTTCATGCCGCCCATGTCCATTTTGCTCATATCCATGCCCATATCGACCATGGTGCGCTGTGGCTGCTCGCGCAGAGCGGGCACAGGTGCCATCATGCCGGCACGCGGAGCCAGCGTGCCGCGGGCATAGCCGCTGCGATCCATGGTTTCGGCCATGATCGTGTACGCCTGATCCGCCTTGGGCTGAACGACCACGTCGAACGTCTCAGCCACGCCTATCTGGAACTCGTCGGTTTCGACCGGTTGGATTTCTTTGCCGTCTGCCGCGACCACCGTCATCGCCAGGCCCGGCAGGCGGACGTTGAAATAGGTCATTGAGGAGGCGTTGATTACGCGCAGACGAATGCGCTCACCAGGGGTGAACAAGCCGGTCCAGTTGGACTCAGGGTGCATGCCGTTCATCAGGTAGCTGTAGGTATAGCCGGTAACGTCGGCAATATCGCGCGGGCTCATGCGCATGTTGCCCCAGGCAAGACGGTCACGCAGTGCAGCCTGTACACCCGACTTTGAGACGTCCTCCATCAGGTCGCCGACCGTTCGCTCGCTGAAGTTGTAGTAGTCGCTCATTTCCTTGAGCTTGGCGAGCAGCCGATGGGGGTCCTCGAAGGTCCAGTCGTTGAGAACGATCACGTATTCACGGTCGGCATTTATGCCATCGTCTTCAGCCGAGTGGATGACGGTAGGACCGGTCTGCCCGACCTGTTCCTGAAGGCCGGAATGGCTGTGATACCAATAGGTACCGGCCTGGCGGACCGGGAAGTCCACCTCGAAAGTATCGCCCGGGTCTATGCCAGGGAAGGCGACGCCGGGTACGCCGTCCATCTGGAAGGGCAACAGGATGCCGTGCCAATGAATGGAGGTGGATTCGTCAAGATGGTTGTGGACCCTCAGGTGCGCGTTCTTGCCCTCCCATAGTTCGAGGATCGGGCCCGGTGTCAAATGGTTGAGTGTGATGGCTGATGCGCGGCCGCCGGCGATATCGATGGTTTCGCGACGCACATGGAAATCCATCACGACATCACGTGGCTTCCCACCCGGGACTTGCGCCGCAGCGGCGTTTAGATGGGAACCGCCGATGCTGCTTCGAGCATAGGCAGGAAGGAGGGCATTAAAACCGGCCAGCAGGCCGGTCGCGCCCATGGCGCGCAGCAAGCGTCTTCGATCACTGTCGTGAGAGTGTCTATTCATGGTGTTCGTTCCTGAATTGATTTGTTGATGCCGTTCATCCGTGCGCGTGCGCATCGTCGTGAGAATCGGATTGGGACGGGTTTTCGTTGTGCCCGCCGTCGGCATGCTCGTCGCCGTCGTCGTGACCCGCTTCGCCGTGTCCGTCTTCGTGACTTTCTCCGTCGTGGTGCCCTATGCCGTCGGCCTTGGCTGTCATCAATAGGCGGTCGTAGTCGGTTTTTGACATGTCGGGCAGCTGCTGAATAAAAGCGGTCATCGCCCACATTTCCTCGTCGCCGTGCGACGCACCCCAAGCGGGCATGCCAGATGCCTTGATGCCGTTCTTGATGACCCAGTAAATCTCGCCCGGCGACATCTCTTTGCCGGCATGAGCCAAGTTGGGTGGGCGGGGATACATACCTTGTGCAGCAACCGAGGGCTTCGCGCCCGGCGGTTCATGACAACCGCTGCACATCGCGTCGAAATTAGCTGCGCCGGCAAGCAATTGCTGTTCACTACCCAACTCAGGCGCTTTGATATCCGCCGCGTGCTGTTCCACGGAGTGGTGGACCGCCGCGGTGAGGACCCAGTGTGTAATCGGCCAGTGTTTGGCGTTGGCGCCAACGTTGTAAGCGCCCGAATAGACCACGCCCGCAGCCGCCAAACCGATGACCAGCCCGCTGACAACCAGGGTTGCCAAGACTGTCTTCCAGACTTTCATTATTTTGTCTCCGTCAAACGGTGACGCTCATGCAGGAACGCTGTCCTCGAAGCCGTCGTTCAGGGCCGAAAAACTGGAATTCCGACGATTCGACTTAGACTTCAGGCAAGCGAACGCAATGCGCTTTCACCACCGTTAACCAAATAGTCGGTGCAACAGGTGCACCGCGTATGTTCAGCTATACGGTCAGAGACGGGGGGCGGTACGGGGGACTGTAGAAGCCGCGCGCGACAGAATCGACAATACGGCTCACCAAGGGCGCAGTGGGAGCTGGCTGCGCATCGCCCGGTGAATGACTATCGATGGCACTCGATGAACAATGACCCATGAACGTGCAACAGCAACGTTCGTGGGTGGGGGATTCATCGTTCATATGCCCATTGGCACTTGAATGCGCGTCCGTCTGCGCGTGGAGATGCGTTGCGGTGGTGACGTCTGTGGACGTATTACCGCTGGTGTGTAGGCAAGAAATTCCCGGTACACCGGCTTGAGCAACCAGTGCTTGGAGCAAAAGAAGTGTGATAAGGAATGCACGCATCTTGTTCAAAATTAGCAGAAAATTGCACGCCTCACAATATATTTCATTGCCCCGCGAACTGGACCGATAGTCACTTATGGGAAGATTCATCACCAACGATGAGATACGAGCCAGAAAGAGAGCAGATCAAATTGAACTCTATTTCGGACTGGCTAACGCACTCGCGCTGAAACCCTGAGTACTTAGCTTGGTCGCAACGAGTTGAAACTCCGCGGCCCGGTGGGCACCTGCTCGAGTTTGCGACTGACTACTAAAAGAGATCGGGGCATTTACGGTGCCCCGATCTGTCTATGCAGGCCGGTGGGCCTCTCTCAATAGTGGATTACTTCTCCGGATGCGGGCCAGCGTGCATGTGCGACTGAGGGTCGACATTTACGTTATCCGAGTAAGGTTTGGTCGCCTCCATTCCGTAATTACTGCTTTTATCCCCATTGGCCGCACTATCAACGGATAAGCTTTGGGGATCTGGCCGGTCATTGTTGCCGTCGAAGTCGTCAGAGCCCATTGTGCCCTCCGTCTCTCCCCGCACATGCGCCATGCCGTGGTCACTCATGGGATGGCCTTTTGTTGCACTGTCGACCGAACCGGCGCCTGGTTCTAGACCCTCGGCATGGGTATCGCTTCCAACGGCTTCGCTGTGTGCGTCGCGGTGGGGGTTCATTCCCTGATCGCTGAGCCGTTCTCCGGACCTGCTACTGTCCGTCGACATCGCTCCGCCGGTATTTGTCTGGGCTGCTGTTGCGGTCACACTAACCAGAGCCATCGCGGCAGCTCCTATCAGCGTATTGAACAGGGAATTTCTCTTTAAATAGTACATGTTCCAATCTCCGTTATAAGACATCCAATGTCTTGAATTTCGTTTCATGATGAACGTTTCGCTATGAGACACGATGGGTGCGTCGATCCAGGCGCTCTGGATTTAGCGGCGCGGCTTCTGTTTCAGAAAAGTGAGACAAAACCGATTGAGGCGGTCTATCTCGCCCATCGCTAAAACTGAGGTGAGCCGTGGCGGGTACAGACGTACCTCAACGGCTGTTTATAGCGTCGGAGAAGGGGGGCGGTATGGAGGGAAAGCGAAGCCGCTTTCGGGTTCATTGCGAACTCGAGTGGCGGTTCTCGAAGCGCGCATGCGCGCCGCTTCGTACACAAAATACTCCGCGCCGATGGCGCTTGCTGTGCAATGACCGACTGTCGCGCAGCGGTCGTGGGAAGTAGTTTGCTCGGTGCCCACAGGATGCTTTGAGGCCGAGGCGGATGGCGCAGCAGAGGAGGCATGTGCCAGCGCATTGTCGTGCGGATTAGCCGCATGGGCATGCGTGGCATCTGGCGCCATAGCCTGTGCCGCTACAGCGACGATTAAGAGAATGATTACGGCGAAGCCACGCATAATCAGAAAATAGAGCCTATCTCAAGATTTTTCAAGGCGTGCGCCCACAATGATCGTAAGAGTCACGGCAGTACTTCGGTAGAAAGCATCGAGGGTGGCAGGCATAGGCCTGAATCATTGCATGCTTGTACTTGCGCCTTGATCTCCAAAGGCCCATCGCTGCTTCGCTCTGGCAGGCTCGCGACGAGATCGGTTCGACCAGAATAAACATGAATGGGCTCATCCAAGCCGACTGATATCTGATCTCCCACCGGATAATCCATAGTGATCGGCAATTGGGTACCGTCGGCAGTGATATGGACCTCCGTAGGGATAAGAAAATCGTATGAGGCTGGGTTCGCGTTGATGTGCCATTGGTCGTCGATAATGAGTTCGACACGAACGTGGCCCGCCTCGCGCGATGCATGAAGTTGAACGAAGCTCGCGCTTGAAAGGCGCTTTGATCTCGAGGGCAACTGGTCACCCACTACGGCGTCGGTAGCCGTACTCTCTTGCGAATATAGATCTGCGATCTCAGTACTCGAAAGGGCGTCTGCCGATGCGGGAACACTGTCGCTGGCGCCGGGATCAAACACGTTTGATTGCGATGGCCACTGCCAATAGAGAAAATAGCCGCCTACGACTATTGCGCCCAACAGGGGTATGAGCCAGTGGGTGATGAGGTCTTTGCGATCTGCCATGATTTCAATCGGTGCTCGTTTCGATGGCTGCTTTAAGCGTGCTTACAGTGAATAAGTCTGGCAAACGACGATGAATCGAGCCGTCGGCTCTCAAGACGACGGCAAATGGAAGACCGGCCCCTCCGAACGAACGCAGGTAGGCGTCGAGTCGCGCGTCCGGACGCGTGAGATCAGCTCTAAGCAAGCGGATGTTCTTGGCCTGTGCCGATTTCACGATGGTGTCGCTGGCATACACGGTCTGCTCCAGGACTTTGCAGTTGATGCACCAATCGGCAGTGAATTCAATCAGTACCGGATCGCCTGCGGTACGCGCAGCGACTAGTTCAGATCCGGTCAGCGGTCGCCACGCCAGGCGGTCGCCCGCTGTTCCAGCCTGAGTGAATTGGATGGCGAGGGAGGCCGTGGCGAGCGTCGCAAGCACCACGGCGGGTACCAAACGCGCGCCGAACCCCGGACCAATCCATAACGCACGCAACAACCAGAACGTCAGAACGCCAAGCCAGCCACTCCACAGCAGCATTCCAAATCGCTCTGGCCCTACGGTGGTCGCGAAGAAGGTCGCGCCCGCCAGTAGAACGAGGCCCATAACCTGTTGCACGCGTGACAACCACGGGCCACTGCGCGGCACACGTACGATAAGCCCTGGCCGTGCCAGCAGAAGCAGATAGGGCAGAGCCAACCCCACGCCAACTGCTATGAACAGAGCGAAGATCGTGCTGGGTGCTTGGGTCAGTGCGAAAGCCATGACGCCGCCCAGAAACGGGCCGGTGCAGGGGGTGGACAGTATCGCCGCCAACAAGCCGGCCAGATAGGGTTCGGCGTAGCCTGCGCCTTGCACCCGATAAGCCCATTGAGGCGGCTGGAATCCGCGTCCGGCGAGGCTATACACACCGAGCCCTGCAAGCACGGCGGCCAGTGCTGCCCGGAACCATACTGCCTGGAACAGAGTGCCCCAAGTCCAGTTCAACCATGCAGTAGCCAGGGCGAGCGCGCCGAAAAAAGTCAACGTACCGGCAAGCAAAGCGACGCCGGCGAGCAGACGCTCGCGCCTGCCGTTGCCGACAACGCGCCCTATGCTGCGCAGTTTGATTGGCAGCGCGGGAAGCACACAAGGCGTGAGGTTGAGCAGCACGCCGGCAACCGTGGCCAACAATAGATTCGTCGAGATCGTCATCGCGTGGATTGTCCGGGTGAGCGGCCCCGCACGGCGGCCGCCGATCGTCCCGTCTCGTGGCCGCGCGCACGCAATCGCGTAGCCATGTGGACTGCCGCAAAGATAACGACTAGAGCAACACTTGCGAGAATCCAGGCATATACGGGCAATTCAAGCGCCTGACTTCCCAGTACAACGCTGAGGACGGTCAACGGCAATATGCCGAGGCCAGTCGTCCAAAGGAAAGTTAAGCGTGGCACACCGGCTAATCCGGCCGCATAGTTGATCAAGTTGAATGAAACGATGGGTAGCATGCGCGATACCAGCAGGGGCGCAATCCCGATATTTATTGAGAATGCGTCGAGTCGGGTCCGGTAGCGCGACGGGACGAAACGCTCTCGTGCGGCCGGCCCGAGGCCGCGCGCCACCTCGTAGCTCAGGGTCGCGCCGAGCATGGCGCCGAGCCAGGTCACCACGACGCCGATCCATGGCCCGAACACGATGCCGTTGGCGACCGCGATTATCTCGGCTGGGAAAGGCAGGAACGAATGGGCAGCCATCAGACCAACGGACGCGAGCGGCGCCCAGAGGCCGGCTTGCTCCATCAGGACGCGCAAGCCCATGGTGCTGAAATCGATACCCAGCAACCCGTATTCGACAAGGCACCACAAAATCACGATATCGATCCAGAGCAGACTGGCGGTCAGCATCACCGTTACTGCCAACCGAAGACTGTTTGTCGACCCGCGTCTTTTTGTATTTTCCAGCGATGCTCGGAGCGCAACGATCAGAAACATCGATCCGATCGCAGCCAACGCCGTACAAGCCCACAGCATGCCAGCGGTCATTGCCATGGTTGTCTTCCCCGGCGATGACTTGCCATGTGCAACCTAGCGGAAGCATGGGTATATTGGGCGCTCATGCGAACCCATAGGCCGTTGGTTTTGTAAGTCTCGATTCTCGAGGTGGCATCGCCAAAACCGATATCGAGCAATCGATCGTCGGTGGCAAGCGACAAACACGCAATGGTTTTGAGCGGGGTAGCCTCGGTGCTGCACGCCCGCCTCGCATCATATGTCTTCGACAGACGTGCGTATGTGGCAACCATCTGGCTATGCACGCGTAGGTACCTGCTTGAAAGGTGTTCCATTGGACTCGGAATGGCTTCGGCATGGCCCGCGTCGGGGGTACGGCCCTGGCTTCTACCCCCGACGCTTTTGCTCTAATGCGTTACCGGCTCGCTATTTATTCGGCTGCTTAGTCATGCGCAGATAGGGCTTGAGCTCGTTCCAGCCGGCCGGGAACAGCTTCTCGGCCTCTTCATTGGACAGCGCCGGCGACACGATCACGTCGTCGCCGTCTTCCCAGTTGGCCGGGGTGGTGACCTTGTAGTTGTCGGTCAACTGCATGGAGTCGATCACCCGCAGGATTTCGCGGAAGTTGCGGCCCGCGCTCTTCGGGTAGGTCAGCGTCATGCGCACCTTCTTGTTCGGGTCGATCACGAACACGCTACGCACCGTCGACGTATCACCCGCGTTGGGGTGAATCATGTCGTAGAGCTCGGCGACCTTGCGATCCGTGTCGCCGATGATCGGGAAGTTCACCGCGCAGCCCTGGGTTTCCTCGATATCCGCCGACCAGCGCTTGTGGTCCTCCACCGAGTCCACCGACACCACGATGACTTTCGTGTTGCGCTTGGCGAACTCGTCCTTGAGACGGCCGGTTTCGCCCAGTTCGGTGGTGCACACCGGGGTGAAATCCGCCGGGTGCGAGAACAGCACACCCCAGCTGTCGCCCAGCCAATCATGAAAATTGATCTTGCCTTCCGTGGTATCGGCGCTGAAATCGGGAGAGTCGTCGCCTAAATGTAAACTCATTATTGCTACCTATGAAATTGTTCTAGAAGATCGATACAGTCCCCCGGAGAGGACTGTTTCAGAAGTTGCTACGGTTCTTGTTAAGCGCCGTCGGGACGTAGAGATTTATAGGCGTTCGATGCACTATCGGGCGCAGACCGTTGTTGCATCATCGTGTCGCAGCTCGCCAGCATGTCCTTCATGTGGAGCATCATCTTCTTCATGTGGGGCTGACTCATCATTTTCATTCCATGCTGTTGAGACATGCTGGAATCCATCGGTTTGTCGTTGGTCAATTGAGATTCAACAAATTCCTGTTGCGCGGTTGCCGTCGATGTCAGGCTCGCAGCTATTAGAGTGCCTGCGATGACGGTGTAGATAAATTTTTTCATGGATGTGGTCCGTTTAAACATGAGTAATGCGATTAGAACTATGTTCATCGGTTTGCGTCTGCGACCTTTCTTCTGTCTTAGTCGTCATAGACGGTTGGTCTTCAGTGGATTGCCGTGGCCGCATACTCCACATCATCCAACCCATCATGATCATGCAGGGCAGGGTGAATAGCAGGGGTGCGACCCCGACGGCCACGATCCAGTTCCAGTTGAAGATCAGGCCAATCGCTGCGACGGCGATGCCGCCAACGATCATGCTTCGCGGCTCAAGCCAGCGCTGTCCGGTTTGATGCGATTCCTGCTGCGACGACGATGCGTCGGAGTTCGAGCTTTTCATCATTGATTCTCCTTGTTATCGATCAAGCTGCGGGTTAGTAGGTGGTGTAGACATCGTCATTCAGGGTGCGGATCACGAACGGCGATGCTTTCTCGCCGCCCATGCCCGGGGAGCCCATGGGCATGCCGGGCAATGAAATACCGCGAATATCCGGCTGTTCGTTCAGCAGCTCCCTGACCACTTCGGCAGGCACGTGGCCGACTACCACATAGTCGCCAACCATCATGGTGTGGCAGGAGGCGAGATTTGGCGGCACGCCGTGTTCACGGTTGGTGCTTGCCATGTCGTCGCTGTCGACAACCTTCACATCGAAGCCGTTTTCATTTAGATAGTCCGCGTATTTCTCGCAGCACATACAGCCGGGGTTGTGATACAGCGTTGCTGTAACCGGTGCGGACGAAGCGACACCGGCAAAGACCGATACCAGAACCCACAGCGACAGCGTCGCGATGGCGCGGTTGAGATGATTTTTCATTGTGATATGACTCCATGTCACTTGAACTGATGCGTATCCGGATAAGTTCGGTGAGAGCACGGGTTTGCACGATCGCCTTTCAGGTCGTGGCGAACGGAGACTGCCGATGCGTTACGCGCGCACAGCAGTACCAAGTATGCTCGTCAGGAAATCCGGACAGTGATGGGCTAGAGGCCCACCGGATCAAGCGTTGCAGTGACGCGGAGGGAAGGGCTCGGGACCGTCGAGCAGTCGTCCGCGGTGAACGCAGACCGAAGAAACACGTGTCGCGGAGATAGGCTGGACACTCTGTAATCTCGCACTGTCCACGCTGGCAAACATTGCACAGGCAGAGGCAGCACAAGTGGTTGGTGTGCCTGGTGCCGCTTGGGACTGGTCCGACGCATCGGACTGACACAGCGCACAGGCGTCGACGGCGGCGGGCGCGGTCTGGACAGCCGAGTGCATGGAAGACGCCATAATCGCCGGGCTCGACAACACGCTGCCGACCACGACAAATATCATAAGGAAATTGGCGATAATCTTCTTCACAAGTTGAATATAAGCGTATGTTTTGTGCTTTACAAGACTGAAGTCGGGTACAGAGTTGGGAGTTTTTTTTGTTGAAAAGGCCCTATTCATGCTCGCACCCTGTAGTAGCGCATCATGCCGTTGTCCTCGTGTTCCATATTGTGGCAGTGATAGAGATACAGACCATCGAAATCGGTAAAGGTCAACGCAATTCGTAGGTGTTCGCCCGGCAGTACGAGTATGGTGTCGTGCAGCCCTGCGTCGACCAAACCGGCCGCGAGCCCGGACCAACCACGGCGACTGCCGACCTGCTTGCGTCCGATCACCGCAAACTGCAGGCCGTGCACGTGCATGGGATGCGGCATCATCGTGTTGTTGACGAACTCCCAGATTTCGGTATCGCCGAGGGTTACGGTTTCGTCGTCGGCCACCGTCGCGCCTCGAAATTGGCGCCCGTTGATGGCAAAGCCGCGCATCATGACCACGCCCAGTTCGAAGCGGCGCACCCGGGTGTCTTGGTCCACGGTCGGTAGTTGCAGAGCGTCGGCCAGGCGCTTGGGTAGCGGCGCTCCGCCGCGCTCGCGGCGCGTGACGCTGAGAGTGAGCACATCGAAGCGTGCGCCGGCAGGTAGCGCCATGTCGCTCATCATGCCGCCCATGCCGCCCATCATTCCGGCTCTATAGCTGTCGCTAACCAAGCGTAGCGCTTTGCCGGGTTCGGTCGTCGATAGATCGACCCACAGGTCGATACGCTGGGCGGGGGCCAGGGTGACGAACGGACGCTGTTCTGGCGCGGCCAGCAAGCCGCCGCCGGTGCCGATCACGGTGACCGGCCGGTCGTCGCTCCAGGCCAGCTTGTAGATACGGGAATTGGAGCCGTTGAGAATGCGCAGGCGATAGGGCCTAGTGCCAACGTCTCTGGTTTCAGGCGGCCGGCCGTTGACCAAAACCTGATCCCCGAGGAAGCCGCGCATGCGCGTCATCATCGATCCCATGCCGCCATCCAGATAGGTCAGCTCGTTGTCGCCGGCGAAACTGCGATCCTGCAACAAGAGAATCATTTCCTGATCGCCGGCCGGTAGGCCTAGCGCACGCTCGGTGTCGTCCTCGATAATCAACGGCCCGGCCAGCCCGGCATAGCTTTGAAAGCCCACGCGGCCGCCGTCGGGCCCATGCGGATGCGGGTGATACCAGTACAGTCCTGCACGATCGACCACGTTGAATGCCACGGTCATGGCCGCGCCAGGTCCGATTGGCAGGCGCGGTTGGCCATCGACATCCGGCGGTACGTGTAGGCCGTGCCAATGCACAGTGGTGTCCTCGGGTAGCCGGTTTTCCAATCGCATCCGTACACGCTGGCCGCGCCGCAGCCGGATGACCGGCCCACAATAGCCGTCGCCCAGGGGCGTGAGCGTATCCTCCGGGCCGCTCAGCCGGTTAGCGGTATAGCGCCAGACTTCGCTGGGCGACCCGGACAAGATCGACACCGTATCGGGATGCGCGCGCAGGCGCATGTCGACGCTGAACCGGCCATCTGTGATGCCGTGGTATGCACTGCCATTGCCGTTTTCATCAGCCGCCGTCTTATCATTGCAGGCGGTCAACAGGAGGGTCGGCGAGACCACCGTGACCCCCGCGAGGCTCCCGAGGCCACGCACTAGAATCCGGCGCCCGCGGTCAATGGGCGTGGTGTGCGACGTGCTCATTTGCGCAGGTACTTGACCAGCGCCATGATGGCAAGCACCAGCAAGGCGAGCAGCAACACCGCGAACAGCATGCAGGCGACCATCATTGGCCCGCCCAGCATACCGCCTTGCATCATCGAGCCGCTCATCATGCCGCCGGCGCCCATCTGGCCGGACCCATCGCCTTCGGCTGCGTGGGCGACCCCGAACAAGGCAATGAGCAGGCTCAGAACGATTGTCGTGACGTATCTCATTGTATTTTCTCGCGGTTCATCTGAGTTTATCGATGCTATTCGTAGGCGATTGGGCGGCGTGTCAATGATTTCTCCGCCTGAGGCGGGGCCATTCCCACAGCAGATACAAGGCGGGCATGACCAGCATGGTGAGCACCAGTGAGCTGAGCATGCCGCCGATCATGGGTGCGGCCACGCGGCGCATGACTTCCGAGCCGGTGCCGTGGCCGAACATAACCGGCAATAAACCGGCGACAATCGCAGCGACCGTCATGGAAATCGGACGCAGGCGTTGCAGGGCACCGTCGCGTACGGCATCACGCACGCCGTTGAAAGAGATTTCTCTGGAGTCGGCCGTGCAGCGTTCTAGGTAAAGACCTACAGACAGGTTCAGGTACACAAGCAGCACCACGCCGATTTCTGTCGTGACGCCTGCCAGAGCGATGAACCCAACCGCGACCGCGACCGACATGTTGTAACCGAGCCAATAAAGCAGCCAGATGCCGCCGGCCAGCGCCATCGGCAGCGTGCCCAGGATAATCAGGGTCTGGGCGACGCTACGAAATGCCATATAGAGCAGCAGGGCGATCAGGGCAACCGTGACGGGGATCACCAATGCCAGGCTCTTCCGCGCCTTTTGCATATATTCGTATTGACCCGACCAGGTCAGTGAATATCCAGGTGGGAGCTGGATCTGGTCGGCCACGACCTTTTGGGCTTCGGCCACATATGAGCCCACGTCCCGATCGGCAATATCGACATAGGTCCAGCCCGTCAGCTGTGCGGCTTCGCTCTTGATCATGGGCGGCCCATCTTCGATATAGACATCGGCGACATCGCCGAGCCTCACATGACCGCCGCGGGCCGTGACGATCGGCAATTGGCGCAGGCTGTCCACCGAATTGCGCCAGTCACGCGGATATCGCAGGTTAACCGGATAGCGTTCCAGGCCCTCGACGGTTTCCGTGATATTCATCCCGCCGATGGCCGTGCGGATGACGTTCTGTACATCATTGATATTTAGACCCAGACGGGCAGCTCGACCTCGATCGATATCCGCCTTGATATAGCGCCCCCCGGCAACGCGCTCGGCATAGACCGACATGGTGCCTTCGACCTTGGGCAGCAGTTGCTCCAGTCGTTTACCAATTTTCTCGATCTCATTCAGGTTCGGGCCGCCGACCTTGATGCCGATCGGGGTTTTTATGCCCGTGGACAGCATATCGATTCGTGTCTTGATCGGCATCACCCAGGCGTTGGTCAGGCCGGGCAGATGAACACGCTCCTCGAGTTCCCTGCGTATATCGGCCTTGGTGATCCCAGGCCGCCATTCTGACTCGGGTTTGAACTGGATAATCGACTCGACCATCGCCAATGGGGCCGGGTCGGTGGCGGTTCTGGCGCGTCCCATCTTGCCGAATACGGACTCGACCTCCGGTACGCTCATGATCAGCTTGTTGGTCTGCTGCAGTGTCTGGCGTGCTTTGTCGGCTGAGATGCCCGGTCGCGCCGAAGGCATGTACATGAGATCGCCTTCGTCCAGCGGCGGCATGAACTCGGAACCCAGCTGGTTCGCGGGCCAGATGCTGGCCGCTATGACGACCACTCCCGCGATCAGAACGGGCCAGGGATAACGCATCACCGTGTTGATGGCCGGCCGGTAGATAGCGGTCAGAAGTCGGTTCACCGGATTACGGTGTTCGGGCATGATACGGCCGCGAATGAAATAGCCCATCAGCACCGGCACAAGCGTGATCGCAAGAATCGCGGCTGCCGCCATCGCATAGGTTTTGGTATAGGCCAGCGGCGCGAACATACGGCCGGCCTGTCCTGTCAGCGTAAACACCGGCAGGAATGACACTGCAATAATCACCAGAGCAAAGAACAGGGGCGGGCCGACTTCGATGGTGGCGTTGGCCACGATCCGCCATCGGTTTTCCTTGGTTACAGTTTCGCGCTCCATGTGTTTGTGCAGGTTTTCGATCATCACGATGGCCCCGTCCACCATCGCGCCGATTGCAATCGCGATGCCGCCCAGCGACATGATGTTCGCGTTGAGTCCCTGCATGTGCATGACGATGAACGCCATCAAAATGCCAACCGGCAAGCTGACAATGGCCACCAACGCCGAACGCAGATGAAACAGGAACAATCCGCAGATCAGTGCGACCACCAGGAATTCTTCAATCAGCTTGCCGCGTAGATTCTCGATGGCTTTGTCGATCAATTCCGAGCGGTCATAGGTGGGCACGATCTCAACGCCGGGCGGCAGGCCGCTCTTCAACGCAGCCAGCTTGGTCTTTACGCCGTCGATGACTTCCTGTGCGTTTTCGCCCGACCGCATGACGATGACACCGCCCACGACTTCGCCCTGACCGTTGAGTTCGGTGATACCGCGCCGGATCTGTGGCCCATGGCGAACCTCCGCGACATCCTTGACCTGTACCGGCGTGCCTTTGTCGTCTGTCATCAAGGGCACTTGCAGCAGATCCTTGATGTTCTGTAGATAACCGCTGGCCCGGACCATGTATTCGGCTTCGGCCAACTCCACCACGGCGCCGCCGGTCTCTTGATTCGCGTTCTGGATCGCTGATTTGACCCGCTTAAGCGTGATGCCGTAGGCGCGCAGCTTGTCGGGATTCACCACGACCTGGTACTGGCGCACCATGCCGCCAGCGGTCGCCACCTCGGCGACGCCGGAAACAGTCTGCAACTGATACTTCAGAAACCAGTCCTGAATACTGGTCAGCTCGGCAAGATCGTGTTGACCGGTCTTGTCCACCAGCGCGTACTCGTAGACCCATCCGACCCCCGTGGCATCCGGCCCGAGGCTTGGATTGGCCTCGGCAGGTAGGCTAGGGGCGACTTGGTTCAGGTATTCAAGGACTCTGGATCGTGCCCAGTAGAGATCCGTGCCTTCCTCGAAAATGATGTAGACGAACGAGTCGCCAAAAAAAGAATAGCCACGCACCACGGTCGCCCCGGGCACCGCCAGCATCGCCGTTTCCAGCGGGTAAGTGACCTGATCCTGTACCACCTGTGGCGCCTGGCCAGGGTATGACGTTTTGACAATGACCTGAACGTCCGACAGGTCGGGGATCGCGTCCACCGGCGTTCTCTGCAGGGTATACAGACCGGCGACGACGGTGAGTGCCAGTCCTAAAAGGACGAAGGCGCGATTGGTCAGTGACCAACGGATGATGGCCGTGATCATGGCTGTGCTGCCTTGTCTTGCTCGGGTTGCATTGCGCCGCCCATATCCATATCGGGCATATCATTGCCAGGCATCGCAGACGGCATTTTCTCGGCTGTTTCGGGTGTCGCGGTACCGGGGTTCGCCATCGACATGGTCGACATGCTCGCTTCCGTCGACGTAGGTTCGGCCGCGCAGCCGGGTTTGTCGGTGCCAAGCCGTAGCGCGGCTGCGTCGACATTGGCTTCGGAGTCGAGCATGAACTGGGCCGAGGTAACGACGTGCTGGCCGGCTCGCAGGCCTGCGAGAATTTCAACCCGGTCGCCGGAACTCGTACCGGCCTCGACCGGGCATACATCGAAACGACCGTCACCGCGCGAGACAACCACGCGCTGACTCTGACCAGTACGAATCAGCGCCATCTGCGGAATGAATACCGCATTTTTCTGCGGTGCCGTCTTGATCGTCACGTGCGAGTACATGTTGGGCTGCAGCTTGCGATCCGGATTCTCGAAGCGCACCCGCACCTTCACTGTCCGTGTTTTTTCGTCGACCGTCGGGTAGATATAGTCGACCGTGCCCTCCCACTGCCGGTCGGGAAACGCCTCGAACTTTGCGATCGCCGTCTGTCCTTTTTCTATCAGCGCCGCGCTACCCTCATCCATTTCGACCTGCACCCAGACCTTGCTGAGATCGGCCAGCTTCATGACCTGAGTGGCCGGCTGCACGTACGCGCCTTCACGGATATTCAGCTCAACTACGACGCCAGCCGTTGGTGAACGCCGAGACACCCGGTCGCTGACTTTCTGGCCGCGCCGGGTCTGCTCAATCTGCTCGGTCGTGAAGCCGAGTGAGCGCATCCGCTGGCGTGACGCACTGATCAATGACTGACTGCCACTCGTCAGGGCGGTCTGGTATTCGCGCTGTGCGGTCTCGAGTTTGGGCGAGAACAGCTCGTACAACATCTCGCCGGGCTCAACGGCGCTGCCGACAGTCTTGACCGCCAGTTTTTCCACCCAGCCGTCGGCACGCGTATTGATGCTGGTGATGGTGTCCTCGTCATAGGTGACATAGCCGACGGCTTCGAGGCGATTGGAAAGTGAACCTTGTTTGACTTCTGCCGTACGGACACCGAGATTATTCACAACCGCAGGATTTATCCTGACGTCGCTGGATTCTCCATTTTCATTTTCGTTCGCGTAGACCGGTACCAGGTCCATACCCATGGGTGACTTACCGGGCTTGTCGCGCCGAAAGTTCGCATCCATCGGGGCTTTCCAGTACAACACCTCGCGCTCGTTCGACGCCGAGTCGTTGGACGCCATCGAGCCAGACATTTGCCCGCTGCGCACGCCGATGCCGTAGCCGACCAGCGTTGCAAGCGCCAATACAACGAGTATTACGAAAAACCAGGCGTATCTTTTCATGGCGTATGTGTTCTGTTGTGTGGGGCCCATGCGGAGATGCCGCCGCGCTGGCGCGGCCGGATGATGTGTGGGTCGCGCAGGCTTGTTATGCAGGTAGCGGCGCTTGATTTGTACGCTTCTGGCATGCGCTCTCGAGCTGGCCCGTGGCGGCTGCGCGCGCTGTGTTTCGGCGCAGTAACAAACGCCGTTTCCAGCACTATCAAGGCCTGAGTGGCGTGCTTTGCCGTCACCGCCTTCATTGGAAGAACATGTCGAGATTGAAGCCGGTATCAGCAGACGTCCTGTCCATCCGCGACCCGGACCACCGCGCCAGCTGTGCCCGTGCGGCGAAATAGTCAGCACGGGCCCGTTCGAGATTCAGATCGATATCAAGCTGTTTTTCTTCCGCGCTCATTACATCGGCAAAAGAGCCGTTGCCGGCGCCGTAGGTCGCGCGTGCTGCGCTCAGGTTGGCCCGTGCGAGCGGGGTCAGTTGTTTTTCGTAGAGCGCGATCGTGTGTCTGGCTTCCTCGGCCGCTGCGTAGGCCTGCTCCAATTCGCTGAGCAGTTCGGCGCGTTGGTCTTGGAGCTCGAACTCGCTCTGCATGATCCGAGCCTGGGCTTCATCGAGCCCGGCCCGGTACTTGCTTCGATCCAGGGGCAAACTCACGCCTACACCGACCACCCAGCGTTTTTCCCTGGCATCCCACAGGCTGTTGTAACCGCCGAATACCTTTAAGTCGGGATAGAAGGCCTTGTGCGCGAGCGCTTCGCGATCCTTGCGTGCGGCAATCTGTCGTTCGATCTTCACAAGCTCGGGGTGCGAGGCAATCGCCTGCTGGCGCAGCGCGTCGAATTTCACCAACGGGCCCAGTAAAGGCAGTGCAGAGGGCGCAGCGATCGTGGCGTTGGGAGAGCGCGTGAGCAGACGGTTGATCTTGGCCCGCACATCACGCTGCAGGCGTTGAAATTGTATCGCCTGATGTTTGAGGCGTTGGCGCTGCACGGCGGCCTGCAGAACGTCCTGTTGCTCGCCCAGCCCAGCCGCATAACGGCTCTCGGCCACGTCGTACAGATCCCCGACGAGCTTTTGATTGGCCTTGTTGATCTCCAGTGCACGATGTACATAACGCCAATCGGCATAAAGCACACGGGTAGCGGCCGCCAGCCGCAGCCGCAAAGAAGCAACGCTCTGGCTAGCGGCTTGTGCGTTCTTGCGCGCCGCGTCGGCCCGTAAGCCCAGGGTTCCGGGCCAGGGTATTTCCTGAGAGATCTCGAATCGTGCATTCGGTCCGCGCGTGCGACCCGCTGGCGTGTCGAGACCGTCGAGGGTTTCCGGCGCGACGGCCACTGACAGCTGTGGATCCGGTAACGACCCGGCCGGTTTCACTCGCGCCTCGGCGGCATCGACCGCCGCCCGAAGAGCGTGTATGCCGGCGTTCTGTTGCAATACCGATGCGACAAGCGGCTCGACGGCAAGGCGTGAGCTCTCCGGTAGGGCATTCTGGGCCGAAGCCGCGTTGGAACTGATAACCAGTACGATTGCCAGTAGCAGCAACGAGTTTATGAATAGCGCTCGCCGCAACTGCGCGCGCACGCTTGCAGGCACAGGCAACACCTGTGCCAGGGGGCCGATGGCCATGATTGATCTCCAAAGCTAGGGGAGCAGGGCGCAATCGAGAGCGCACCCTGCGATCATGCGATTTAGCTTTGAAACAACCTCGGTGGTCGGAGCAGGCCGGCACCATGTGCAGTGAGCGGCGAGGTCGGACGCGGGGCGAGCCCGGAATGATCCCGCGGGCTCGCCGGGACGAGCGCGCCCACGTGGCTTGTCAGCGCTACGCATCCCGAGGCGCACGGGGCCTGGCAAGTGGAATCGTCTGAGCACTCCAGCGCAGTGTTTTCGGCCGTGTTGTTTTGCAAGGCAATGGTTGCGGTCGAAGACATCGGGCTTGCCCGAACTTTGGAATCGGTCGTGTCAACGCTGCTCATCGCCAACGGCGCATACACCGGAAGTAGCAACAGCAGCAGTAGATAGACGAGGGACGATTTCAAGGACGACGTCAGCCAAGAATTAATATCAAAGAATGATAAGCCCGTACAGCAGTACGGAGTCAAGTGCTTGATTTGGATAGTCACTTGAAACCGAGCCTTTGTCTTGTTGACGTCATGGCCGTCGCCACATGAGCTTGTCAGGCCCCTTGCTTATTCAGCCACACTCGCCACAGCATCAAAAAACATCGACGGCCGCTGCCACAGAGAATTGACGAAGATGGCGGTCACGCTGGCCGCCATGGCGACCATCGCCCAGACCGAGTAGATGAGTCCGGTGGCGGCGAGCGGGATACCGATGCCGTTGAAGGCAAACGCGAGGCCGACGTTCTGCAGCATCTTGCGATAGCCCCAGCGGCTGATCTGCCAGGCGGTGATCACGGCGCCGACCTGGCCGTTGAGGAGAATGATGTCGGCCGCGTCGATGGCGATATCGGTGCCGCTGCCCATGGCAATGCCGACATCGGCCTGCATCAGGGCCGGGGCGTCGTTGATGCCATCGCCGACCATGGCGACCCGCGCGTCCTGTTGCATCGTACGCAACACCTCAGCCTTGTCGGCCGGCAGTATCCCGGCATGAACATCGTCGATCCCGGCGCGCTCGGCGATATGTCGGGCCGTGCGTTCATTATCGCCGGTGAGCATCGCCGTGCGAATGCCCAATGCGCGCAGCCGGGTCACCGTTTCGACGGTATCGGCGCGCAGCGCATCACCGAGCGCGATGGCACCGAGCAACTGGCCGCCGCGGGCGACCCCAATCACGGTATGGCCGGCTTGTTCCGATGCTTCGATGCTTTGCATCAAGGCGACGAGTTCAACCCCGGTCGAGTTCAGAAATACCGGGCTGCCCACGAGAATATCGGCGCCGTTCACACGCGCGGTCACCCCGCGCCCTGACTCGGCCTGAAAATCCTCTACGTCAGGAAAGTCCAGGCCGCGCGCCAGCGCCGCTTCTACCACGGCCCGGCCCAGTGGATGCTCGGAGGCGGCCTAGACGGCGGCGGCGAGTGAGAGCAGATCGTCCTCGCTCTGATCGGACGTTGCGCACTCGATCTGGCGCACCGCGGGCCGGCCTTCGGTCAGCGTGCCGGTCTTGTCGAACACCACGGTCGTGATCTTGCGCAGGGCCTGGAAGGCCTCGCCGGTGCGCATCAATACGCCCTTGTCGGCCGCCTCGCCCGCGCCGCGCACAATCGACAGCGGCGCAGAGATGCCGACCGCGCAGGGATAGCCCATCACCAGAACCGTCAACGCGGCAAACACGGCCCGCTGGAAATCGGGATCGGCGCCGGACAACAGCGGCGCCAGCGTCCAGCCCAGAAAGGCGAGGATCGAGATCGTCAACACGGTGGGCGTATAGACCTGCAGCACGCGGTCGACGATATGCAGCAAGCCGGGCTTGAGCGCCCGCGCATCTTCCACGCTGCTGATCACCTGGTGCAGAAAGCTTTCGTCACCGACCGCGGTGACCCGGACCAGCAGCGTGCCGCTGCCGTTGATGGCGCCGCCGACGACTTCATGACCTTCAGATTTTTCCACCGGCAAGGGCTCCCCGGTAATCAGCGATTCGTCCACGTCCGAAGCGCCGCCGACGATCTCGCCGTCGACAGGAATTCGTTCGCCCGGCCGCACGCGCACCTGCATGCCGACGGTGACCTGCTCGACTGCCCTATCCTGTTCGCCCGTGTCGGTCACCACGTGCGCGGTGTCCGGCTGCAGATCGAGTAACCGCTTGACCGACTGCGCGCTGCGCGTCTTGACGATCAACGACAGCCATTCGGAGAACAGATGATAGGTCAGCACCATCACGGACACCGCGAAAAACGCCGCCGTGGGGTAGCCTTCCGGGCGCAGGATCAGGCCGATCGCACCGCCGGCGAGGCCCGCGAAGGCGCCAATTTCGACCAATACGTGCTGATTGAGAATACCGCGCCGCAGCGACTGAAAGGCCATCATCCCCATATGCCGCGCCAGCCCGAACACCATGGCCACCGCCAGCGCGGCGACCAGCAGCGCTTCGAATCCCGCGATCACGCCGCTTAATCGCAGCGCGAACAGTGCCAGCCCGCCCGCGGCCAGCGCGCCGTTGCCCGTCAACGCGGTCATCGGGCCGGCGCCGCGCAACACCGCGTATCCAAAACCGACCAGGCTGACGTAGACGAGCGCCGACAGCGCCAGCGTCCAGGCGCTACTGAAATCGACAATCAGGCCGACCGCCGCCAGACTCACGGCCAGGGCTGCGACGAAGCGGTTGCGCTCGACCGCCAGTGCGGCTTCCTGGCGCTCAAACGGTTCGACCTTGCGCGGATCGCTCAACGTATAGCCGATCTGCTGGAGCGTGCGCATCAGGTCTTGCGCGCTGGTCTGTCTATTGTCGAACTCGACTAGCGCCTGCTCATGGGTCAGACTCGCGGCGACCCGTTGCACGCCCGGCTTGGCGCCCAGTGCCTGTTCGATAGTGCCGGTGCATAGCGAGCAGTGCAGTCCGCCAATATGGGCACGCACACGGCGGATGCCCGTGTCGCCGGTGGCTTCTTCACTCCAGGGAGTGAGACCGTCTGGGGTGGCTGTTGCGTTGTTCATAGCGCTTGCTCCTGCGGATTACCGGATCGCGTTTTGATAGCGCTCAAATCCTGTGACTAATAAAATGCTAATGAGATGGACCAAAAGCCGAGTAGCACCAGCACGGCGCCGGTGACGCGCGGCATGCGCGAGGCCAGCCGGGCGACCCAATTGAGCATCCGGCGTCCACGCGGGGTAAAAACCGCGAACACCAGCGGGCTGGACAGGGCCAGACCGAACACCAGCAAGGTCGAGGCGCCGTAGACCATGCCGCCACCGGCGGCCGCCTGCGCAGCGGAGCTGCCCAGCAGCACGGCCAGCAGCGGCCCGGCGCAGGCCGGGATATTCAATCCGAATACGGCGCCCAGCGCGATACTGCCCGTACCAGTCGAGACCTGGGGCAGCAGGCGGTTAGTCTGGCGAATCATCCAGGACGCGCCGCCGGCCAGATAGACCAGCCCCAGCACGATATAGGCGCTGCCCAGAACGACCCACAGACCATGCCAAATGCCCAGAAAGCGTGCCCCGATCACAGCGGCGGGGACACCCAGCCCGGCCATCAATGAGCCACGCACCGCAGCAAACACCAGCGTCTGCAAAACACGCTGGCGCTCCGGGAGCCGGTCCAGAAATTTCAAAAAGAGGAGGTGGCTGCCGACCGAGCACGGCTCCACGAAACCGAGCAGACCCAGGCCTGCGGCCAGTACCAGCGTTGGCGCCAGATATATGTTCAGCGGTCGGCGACCGTCGCTTTATAGCCAGCCTCCTGAACAGCCTTGGCCAGTGTCTGGGCCGACACCTGATCGGCGTCGTGGGCGACACGCGCCTGCTGTGGGTCGAGCGATACCGAACAGCCTTTCACGCCGGCTTGCTGCTCGATGACGTGCTGCACGATCTGTACGCAGCCTTGGCAGTGCATGCCGTCGATTGTCAGCGTCGCGGTCTGCATCGTTCGCTCCTGATGAATCGGCACTCGGGCAAACCGAGCCCCGGTGTATGTATGTCAGGAGAGCTTAGATGCTGGAGTTGACTCCAGGTCAAGTGTTCATTTCAGATGACTTGCTCAGACTGACAAGCGGGGATCAATCCGGCGTATCGAGGCCGTCGATGATCGGGCAGCCGTGATCGCTGCCGCGGCACAATTTAAGGAGTCGTTCGAGTTCCTGTTGCAGCTGATCGAGATCCGCCATGCGGTGACGTATCTCCTGCAGCTTGTGTTCGGTCAGCTGCGCGACCTCCGGCCGGGCGGCATCCCGGCAGCCTTTGAATTCGAGTAGTTGCCGAATTTCATTGAGCGAGAAGTCGCATCGCTGCGCGCGCTGGATGAAGTGCAGTCGCGAAAGGTCTCCGGACTCGTAGCGCCGGCGGCCGCCAGTATCACGTGCAATCCGTGGCAGCAGTCCGATCTTTTCGTAATAGCGCAGCGTGTCGACGGACATGCCGGCTTGCCGTGCTGTTTCGCCAATACTCAGTCCGGACATGGTCGATCAAGACTTATTGAGGGGTTGTTATAGGGCGATTCTAGACCTCATGGATTGCATCGCAATCCATGACGCCTTTGGGATCGACCAAAATTTCGCCCAAAAAACCCTTTTCACAAATACTCCCGATTCAATCCGTATCAGGGGGCTGTCGTACTCAAGACCAGTCGACTGCGCGGGGCTCGGCTCGCTATTGACATCCAAATGGCATGCCCTTACCGCCGGCGCGGCTTTGGCGGCTTTGTTGATCCGAACGTTGATTGGCGTGACCGGCAGGGCTCGAGGCGAGTGACGGACTAACGATCGCGCTGAGACTGCGGCCGGCTAATACTGATCACTTTGGTTACCGATACGGCTGACGACCCCATCAACGGATCACTTGCGTGCCGACCAAGATGACCAGCGCGCCGGTGATCGCCAATCCGGCGCCCGCGACATCCCAAGCGTTCGGCCGTATCCCCTCGGCCAGCCACAGCCAACCCAGTGAGGTGGCGATATACAGACCGCCATAGGAGGCATAAGCGCGGCCGGCAGCACTGACATCGATCCGGGTCAGCAGATAGGCGAACAGCGCCAGCGAGAGCAATCCCGGGATGAGCCACCAAGCACTCTTGTCTTGACGCAGCCACGCCCAGAACGCGAAGCAACCGGCGATTTCTGCCAATGCGGCACCCAGATAAATCGCAGTGCTTATCGAGTAGAACTGGATCATGGCGATGCGATATCCGGATTATTCTTCAACACAGACGAACCGATCGACGTATTCACGATGAATCGGCGATACGGTCGCTGCGGCGCGCCGTGCCGCCCAAGCCGCAACGGCACAGTCCCCAGGCGAACAGAGCAAACAGCAGGTGATTGATCAGGAACACGAAGATGAGTGTCGGGCCGACCGCCAAGCCGAGGAAACCCCAGCCGACAATCGGCAGAAAGACCACGAGCAGAAAAGCCCACAGCGCCAGACCGAGTGCCAGTGCCTTACCGAAACCAAAGCGCGGAAACGCCCAGACCGCATAGACCATCGTCCAGAACGTCACGTAGGCCAAGTGGAAGATCAGGCCTACCGGAAGCGGCATGTGCTGGCCAGTCAGCGTGTCGACAAACGCCAATGCCAGCGGTTTCGGCAGCGGGCTGGAGCGGCCCAGCTTCCACGGACATTAATCAGAAGGGACTGGACTTGTCCGGGTCCGTTAGACACTTCTGGCCTATGATTGGACTTGTCCGGGTCCGTTAGACACTTCTGGCCTATGATTTGAGCATAGGAGGAAGTGTAATGAGCAGTCAGCGATATACCCCGGAATTCAAGGACGAAGCGGTTCGGCAGGTGCTGGACCGTGGCTATCCAGTCGCCGATGTGGCCGAGCGTCTCGGCGTGTCGGCTCATAGCCTGTACAAGTGGGTAAAGGCGGTGAAGCCGGACGACACCGAGCAACGAGCTAACGAGCTGGTCGAAGCCAAAAGCGAGATCCTTAAGCTGCGCGCACGGTTGCGCCGTACCGAAGAGGAGCGCGATATCCTAAAAAAGGCCGCGAGGTACTTCGCTCAACAGCCCGAGTGAAGTACCAGTTCATCAACGATCATCGCGCCATGTTCAAGACCGCCATGATGTGTCGAGTGCTGCGCGCTTCGCGCAGCGGCTTCTATGCGTGGTTGCATAAACCGTTGTCGGATCGTGCGATCGAAGACCGGCGTTTACTCGCTCTGATTCGCGACTCGTACGCAGCCAGCGACGGTGTTTACGGTTATCTGCGCGTCTACGCCGATCTTCAGGAAGCAGGCGAAACCTGTGGCAAGCATCGCGTCGCGCGGATCATGCGAGAGAATCGAATCAAAGCATTACGCGGCTATAAGGCACCACGACATATCGTCGGTCGGCCTTCGATCATCGCGCCGAATCGCTTGAACCGCGAGTTCACCGTCGCCCGGCCGGACCAGGTCTGGGTGACTGACATCACCTATATCCGGACCTGGCAGGGCTGGCTCTATCTCGCCGTCGTCGTCGATCTCTATGCCCGCAAGGTCGTCGGCTGGTCGATGAAGCCCACGCTGGGGCGCGAGGTCGTGCTCAATGCGTTGTTGATGGCGGTCTGGCGGCGCAAACCCGCCCGTCGGGTGCTGGTGCACTCCGACCAGGGCACTCAGTTCGGCAGCGACGACTGGCGCCGCTTCTGTCGCGAACATAACCTCGAACCCAGCATGAGCCGGCGTGGCAACTGCTGGGATAATGCGGTGGTCGAGTCGTTCTTCTCGAGCCTGAAGAAAGAGCGGATCAAGAAACGGGTCTACAAGACCCGTGATCTCGCTCGGGCTGACATCTTCGATTACATCGAAGCGTTCTACAATCGAACCCGTCGACACAGCCATCTCGGCGGCATCAGTCCCGAGGCCTTCGAACAGGCCTCGTCGTGAGGGTCACGAGTGTCTATGGATCAGGGTAAGTCCAGGCTGACCCCGGTTTTGAGGGCCACCACCATGATGATGGCCAGGGCAATGCCATTGAGCAGGCCCAGCCCCAGGGCTTTGCCCCACTGGCCGGCAGTGAATCGAGAAACGGTCATATCGCCATCCTTTGAAACATCGGTTTATTTGCAGCGTTATTTCGAGTCATTAGCATCGGATGAGCAGCACTGGCCTTGTGGCCGGCAGGCGGGCGGGCAACCCTCGGGCGCGTCCTCGCAGCAGTGCTCGATCAGATAGGCCACCAGGCCGTGGGTGGCTGTGTAGTCGACGGCATAACGCATCTCGCGCCCGGCGCGACGGGTCGTCACCAGGCCGGCATGCTTGAGATCCTTGAGATGGAACGACAAGCTGTTGGGCGCTACGCCGATCGCTTCGGCGACCTGCTTGGCGGCGACGCCGTCCGGCCCGAAACGGGTGAGGTAACGAAACACGTTCAAGCGGGTGTCATTACCCAATGCACATAACAAGGTGACGGCCTGTTGCTGGTTCATGCTTGCGCTCTCGAAGTCGGCGTTTCGCGCGGGCGGGATGACGTCGGCACTTCGAAGCCGCGTCGCACCACCGGGCGCTCGGTCAGATGGGCATACCACCGCTCCAGGTGGGTAAAATCGTCAAGTGCCAGCCCCCACTTCTGCACCGCCCGGATCCAGGGCAGTAGCGCAATATCCGCGATAGAATAGGCGCCGCCGATGTAGGTTCGCTCTTGCAGCGCGCCGTCAAGCACGCCCAACAGTCGCAACACCTCGCTGCGATAGCGGGCCAGGGCGTGGGGTTCGCCCTCTCGAAGACGAAAATGATTGAACTGCCCGCTCATGGGCCCGAGGCTGCCCGCCTGAAAGAACAACCACTGCAGCACGTCTAGCCGCGCCGCCGGGTCCGCCGGCAATAACCGGCCGGCTTTCTCGGCCAGATAGATCAGAGTCGGACCGGACTCCCACACAACGCGTCCGGTGTCCGTATCCCGGATCACCGGAATCTTGCCGTTGGGGTTGAGCCGACGAAACCACGCAGCGTGTGGTTCGCCCTTGGCGATATCGAGCAAACGCGCTTCATACGCTAAACCGGTTTCTTCCAGCATGATAGCCAGCTTGCGGCCGTTAGGGGTGAGGGCGGTATAGGCTTCGATCATGATGGATGCAATCATTTTTAACGATTCGACTATTCTATAATACTACGTTTGTCGTAGTTATTGTCAAATACTTGCACCCTCGGCCGGGCAGGCCGACTCTTGCCAGTTCATCGGCTACGCCCTGTTGCTAAAGTGAGAACTCTCGGTAACCCCGATCTGACGCGTTATGATTGAAACCGGAAAAACCATCGGACAACTGGCGGCTGCGGCCGGCGTCAATGTGCAAACGGTGCGCTACTACCAACGGCGCGGATTGATCGAGCAACCGCCCAAACCGTCTTCTGGCTACCGCCGCTATCCGCGCGCGACCATGGAGCGCATCCGTTTCATCAAGCGCGCGCAGGGCCTGGGTTTCAGCCTCGACGAAATCCGCGAGTTGCTGACATTGGGCGACGGCCATTGCGATGACGTGCGTCGTGTGGCCGAACATCAGCGCGCGATGGTCGCGGCCCGCATCGCCGATCTGGCCGCGATGCAGGACACGCTGGATGGGCTGATCGATCGCTGCCGGAACGCCCATCCGCCTGGCCATTGCCCGCTGATCGAGACCCTGTCCCACCGCGACTGAAATAATCCGCCCAACCTCTTGACACGGTACCTGGGTACCGCGCTTAAGCTCTGCTCCGTCGGTTTATAGAACCATCACGGAGCCTTGCCATGAACGATTCCACTACCGCGCGCGCCTGGAACGACGACTCATCGACGGCCGCGCCGTCGCGGATCGCGCAAGACAGCGGCGACGACAACCTGCATGTCGCCATCATCGGCAGCGGCAGCGGGGCGTTTGCGGCCGCCATCCGCGCCGCCGAGGCCGGAGCGCGTGTCACCCTGATCGAGTCGGGCGATATCATCGGCGGCACCTGTGTCAACGTCGGCTGTGTGCCCTCCAAGATCCAGATTCGCGCGGCTGAACTGGCCCAGCATCAGCGCCACAATCCGTTCGAGGGGCTGGCAGATCGCGAGCCGAAGATCGACCGGTCCCGTCTGCAGAGCCAACAGCAGTCGCGGGTCGAAGAGCTACGCGAAGCCAAGTACCAGAAGATCCTTGATGATAATCCGGCGATTACCCTGCGTCGCGGGCAGGCCCGTTTCGAGGATGCTCATACGCTGATCATCGCGGCACAGGACGGGACCGAACATCGCTTGGCGGCCGATCGGATCCTGATCGCCACAGGTGCCTCGCCGACGATCCCCCCGATACTGGGCCTGGCCGACACACCGTATTGGACCTCCGATGAAGCGGTCTTCAGTTCGGAGGCGCCCGAGCATCTACTCGTCATTGGGGCCTCGGTGGTCGCCGTCGAACAGGCCCAGGCGTTTCGCCGTCTGGGTTCCGAGGTCACCGTGCTGGCCCGAAGCACGCTGCTGTCCAGCGAGGATCCGGCGCTGGGCGACGGCATCGCAGCGGCTTTTCGAGCCGAAGGGATCGACGTGCGTGAGCATACCCAGGCGCGTGCGGTACGTTTCGAGGCCGGGCAATTCATTCTCGACACCGACGACGGCCCGATCCAGGGCGATCGACTGCTGGTCGCCACGGGACGCGCCCCGAATACCCGTGATCTGGCGCTGGACAAGGTCGGGGTGGAGACCGATGACAGCGGTGCAATCCTGGTGGACACGTCGCTGCGTACCAGCGCCGAGGCTATCTATGCCACCGGCGATTGCACGACGCTGCCCCAGTTCGTCTATGTGGCCGCTGCCGGCGGTACCCGGGCGGCGGTCAACATGACCGGCGGACACGCCCGGCTGGACCTATCCGCCATGCCCGCGGTGATCTTTACCGATCCGCAGGTGGCAACCGTGGGATTGGATGAACGCCAGGCACAGGCGCGGGGCCTAGAAGTCGAGACCCGCACGCTGGGCCTGGAACACGTACCACGGGCGCTGGCCAACTTCGAGACCCGCGGCTTCGTCAAACTGGTCGCCGAGGCGGGCACTCATCGCCTGCTGGGCGCCCAGATTCTGGCCCCCGAGGCCGGCGAGATGATCCAGACCGCCGTACTGGCCGTGCACCACGGCATGACCGTCGAGGCCCTGGGCGATCTGCTGTTTCCTTATCTGGTGCACGTCGAAGCGCTCAAGCTCTGTGCCCAGACCTTTACCAAGGATGTCGAGCAGCTGTCCTGTTGTGCCGGCTGAGATTTTTCGTTTTTTGTCATCAGTCTATTTGAAGAGGTATGACCATGAGTTTGTCACGTCAATCGGTCGGTCTGGTCGGTTCATTGTTCGTCAGTGCTTGTTGTCTGGGCGCCGGCCCGATCCTCGCGGCGCTGGCCGCGGCGTTGGGTTTTAGCGCGTTCCACTCGATCCTCAATGTCTACCTGCTGGGGCCGCTGATGGCGATCTCCGTGTTATGGATCGTCGGTAACCTCGCGCTCCAGGGCCGCGTCCTGACGGGAGCGGCGCATGGCTACCGACCGTTCTGGATCGGTCTGGTGGGCGGGTCACTGGCCTGGGTGGGCGTTTTACTACCGCATGTGGTCATGGGCACAAGGGCCGCAGGCACGGCTCTGATTGTTATTGGCATGCCGTTATTGATCGGGGCATCCGTTTGGAGTGTGATCGATCAACGCCGCTCGCGTCACACCACCGTTCACGACGGCTAGCCAAACTAATGTGGAAATATAATCGGCGGGAGAACAGAAAGACGCTTACACGTACGATTTTTCCGTTTCGTGCGTGGTCCACGAATTCCTAGCGAGGCAAATGAGCGGTCTACGTCGAAATGAACGGCAACCAGACCGCTAATGCAATCAAGGTGGCCAGTAAAACCGGTGGTGTCAGCATGAGGCCGATCTTCATATACTGGCCCCAACCAATCCGGTAGCCCTTGCCGGCCAGCACGTGCAGCCATAGGAGCGTCGCCAGGCTGCCGATCGGTGTGAATTTAGGACCGAGATCGTTGCCGATGATGTTGGCATACACCATCAGGCGGTACGTCAACTCCGGCACATGCGCCTGTTTGATAGCCAGGGCACCCACGAGCGTCGAGGGCATGTTGTTCATGATGGATGCGACCAGCGCGGCGAGAAAGCCGGTGCCCAGCGTGGCCACGAGCGCGCCTTGTTGCCCCAGCCAATTGAGTACCGTCGCGCCGTAATCCGTCAGTCCGGCTTGCCCCAGGCCGTAGACCACCAAGTACATGCCAATCGAGAACAGCACGATCTGCCAAGGCGCGTTACGAAGGACCGGACCAAGCGAGATGACAGCACCATCGCCGCGGCGCCACCAGCGGCCGGCAATGGCCATGAGAACAATCGCCCCAGCGCCGGTCACCAGGCAAAACGGCACATGCCACGGCGCCAGGACAAAATAAGCCACAAGCAGCACGGCGAGCACGGGCAGCGCCGCACGAAACACGTAAGGATCAACGATCGCGCTGGCCGGCGGGTCAAGCGCGGCCAGCGGATAAAGAGAAGGTATGCGCCGCCCAAACGCCAGCCAGAGAACGCCCAGCGTCGCAGCGATCGAGTCCAGATCGACGGGCACCATGACCGCGGCGTATCGGCTGAACGACACATCGAAGAAATTCGCACTGACGATATTGACCAGGTTGGAGATCACCAGTGGCAGACTGGCCGTATCGGCAATGAAGCCGGTGGCGATGATGAAAGCCAGCGCTGCCGAGGCCGAGAATTCCAGCCGCAGCAAGATCGCGATGACGATAGGCGTGAGCAACAGCGCCGCACCGTCATTGGCGAAGAATGCGGCGATCACGGCACCCAACAACACGATCAGGGGAAACAGCAGATGTCCGCGCCCGTTGCCCCAGCGCGCGATATGCAGTGCCGCCCACGAGAAAAAACCGGCCTCGTCGAGAATCAGGGAGATGATGATCAGCGCCACGAACGTGAACGTCGCATCCCAGACGATATCCCAGACAACGCGCACATCGGCCCAGTGCACCACGCCGGTGGCGAGTGCAACCGCCGCGCCGCCCAGCGCGCTCCAGCCAATACCGAGGTTTTTCGGTTGCCAGATAACGAGCACGAGCGTGACGATGAAGATGGCCAGCGCCAGCATGGCCTCCGCTCCAGTGGTTTTGCTTAGTGCGCGACTTGGTTGACGCGCCGGGACGTTTCCTCGGCGCTTTCCACGCGCTCGGAGTAGCGATGGGTCAGATAGTCGCCCCGGTCGCGCATTAGCCAGGTGAATTTCACGAGTTCTTCGCACACATCGACGACCCGTCGATACAGCGGCGAATCCTGCATGCGGCCGTCGTCGTCGAACTCGCCGAATGCTTTCGGCACGGAGGACTGATTGGGAATCGTGACCATGCGCATCCAGCGGCCCAGAATCCGGAGTTGATTGACGGCGTTGAAGCTCTGGCTGCCGCCGGAGACTTCCATGACCGCCAGGGTCTTGCCTTGGGTGGGGCGCACGCCACCCAGCGACAGCGGAATCCAGTCGATCTGAGTCTTCATGATGCCGGTCATCGCGCCGTGGCGTTCCGGGCTGACCCACACCATGCCTTCCGACCAGGTCGCCAGTTCGCGCAGCGCCTGTACCTTCGGATGACCGGCCTCAGTGTCGTCCGGCAGCGGCAGGCCGGACGGATCGAATAGCCGCACCTCGCAGCCGAACCACCGCAACAGGCGGGCGGCTTCCTCGGCGACAAAGCGCGAATAGGACCGCGCCCGAAGCGAACCATAAAGAATCAGAATCGGCGGCGCATGCCGCGACGTGTTGGGGCCGGCCAATGCCTCGATATCAATCGGCCGTAGCGACGCCGGATCGATGTTGGGCAGATCGTGAAAATCTATGCGGTGCGTCATCAGCGGTCCTTCGAATACGTGACGACTTCACCGTCTTCCTTGGTGAAGGTTTCGACCGGGGCGGCCAGCAAGTCCAGAACTCTTTCAGACGGCCGACACAAACGCACGCCCCGGTCAGTTACCACGATCGGTCGGTTGATTAGGATGGGGTGCGCCCGCATGGCGTCGATCAGTTGGTCATCACGCAACGCTGGATCATCAAGACCCAGCTCGTCGTAAGGCGTGCCCTTGCGCCGCAACAGATCGCGCGGCGGCATGCCCATCCGGTCGAGCAGCTCAAGCAGCCGCTCGCGCGACGGTGGATTCTTGAGATATTCGACGATCTCCGGCGTCTCACCAGACGCTTCGATCATGGCCAATGTGTTGCGCGACGTGCCGCAGTCCGGGTTGTGGTAAATCAAAGGTTGCATGAGAGTTCGTCTCCAGTTGGGCTGCCACTCGTAGCGGATGAGTGGGGCAATCTGTGGGGTGTCAGCGTTCCAGTCAGCCGCATCCCGAGGTGGCGCACACTTATCAGTTCAGGGTGGTCGCCGGCTCGTTGAGCAGTTGTTCCACGTAAACACGCATGGCGTCTCGGGTGGTGGCAAACGCGTTCTCGATTTCCTGCGCGTTGCCAACTACACGGGCCGGATCTTCGAGCGGCCAGTGGATATTACGTGTACCGGTCGGCAGCACAGGACAGTGTTCATCGGCATGGCCGCAGACGGTCACCACCACGTCTGCCCATTCGATATCGGCGTTGTGCAGCACCGACGACGGCTGGTTGGAGATATCAATGCCGACCGCCTGCATGGTTGCGACCGCGTTGGGATTAATGCCGTGGGCTTCGAGACCGGCCGAGCGCACCGATACCCGGTCGCCGCCCAGATGCCGGGTCCACCCTTCGGCGATTTGCGAGCGGCAACTGTTGTCGGTACAGACATAGAGAATATTCATCGGACGTCCTTGGCCCATCAGTTGGCGCAGCGTTCGCTGGGGCGGTCCGGCATGGTCGCCAGTTGCAGGGCGTCATCGGCGAAGGGCGACGACTCGACGTTTGCCGCGACCGTCGTCGCAATGACTTGTCGCGCCCAGGTGGACAGGTTCTTGGCGATGCGGTAGTGCACCCAGATGCGCTCGCGTCGATCGCCCACGATGCCGGCGTCGCGCAGCAGTTTCAGGTGGCGCGAAATTTTCGGTTGGGACAGGTCGAGCGCGTGCACCAATTCACAGACACACAGTTCGTCGTGTGTGGCGATCAGCACGAGGCAGCGCAGGCGTGTGCTGTCCGCCAATGCCTGGAAGAAATCTTCGGGTTGCAGCGCTGAGGTATCGGATTCGATAGGTCGAGCCGGTGCACCGTTCATGTCTCGGACTCCGAGCTGGCATCCGATGTATCGCGGCCGATGATCTCAACGTCTCGTTGCAGCGTGAGTCGATCGCGCGACGCGATCGGCAGGCTCATGAACAGTTGTACCCGGCGACTGATGTCATGCAATGCATCGCGGAACGCTTGACGCTCTTGTTCCGGGTCGTCGACTACGCGCGATGGGTCAGCGATGCCCCAGTGCCCCGTAACCGGTTTGTTCGGCCACGCCGGACAAATCTGGCTTGCCGTCTTGTCGCACACGGTGAAGACGAAATCCATGGGCGGCGCGTCGGAGGAGGCAAAAATATCCCAGTGCTTGGGATGCAGCTTATCGGTAGGAATCGAAAGTGATTCGAGCAGAGCCAGCGTTTGCGGATGGACCGCATCGGCCGGATCGCTTCCAGCGCTGTAAGCGCGAAGGCCACTGGCCGGCATCGAGTTCACCAGTGCCTCGCCAAGGATACTGCGGGCGCTGTTGTGCTGACACAGAAACAGCACGTTATAAGAGCGCTCGTTGGCATGGATAAATATGGTTTCCCGTATATTTCATAAATAGTATATACGGGAAAACAAATATGGCAATACCATGCCTTCAGAAGAAGTGCCGAGAGCGCTTAGCTGTTGAAGGCTATCTTGGTGACAGAATAAGCGGGTTATGCCTAGCGCCGGCCAGTATGTGAGTGCTTCGGTTGAACTGCGCTCTTATTCAGATCGCCATAAACGGCCGGCCACGGCCCAAGCAATCAGAGCAATGGCACCGAGCATCAGCAACGTCGGGCGCGGTCCGACCGTCGAACCGAGCACGCCAGCCAGCGGATAGCCAACCAGCCAGCAGGCATGGGACAACGCAAACTGGGCCGAAAACACGCCTGGCCGGCTGCTGCTATCGCTGGCGGCGGTCAACAGGCGCCCGACAGGGGTCTGGGTCAGGCCCAGGCCGATACCCAGCACGAACCAGACGGCAAGCAAGCCAGCAAAACCCGGCAACCAGAGACCGCCGACCAGCAATGCCAGGCCGAGTAACAGGCCGCCGGCGAGCATTGCGGAGCGTTCGGAATGGCGATCCAGCCAGCGCGGTAGCCACAACGCGGCGAGCATTGAGCCCGCGCCCGAGGCCATGAACGCCTGCGCGACCTGCACATCGCCGCCGCCCAGCGTCTGGCGCACATAGACCACGGTATTGACGATAATCATGGCCCCAGCGGCGGCCACCCCAGCGTATAGCGCCAACACCGCGCGTAGCCTATGGTTGCCCAGATATCGACGGACGCCGGCCGATACCCGCTGCCAGACATTGATTGATCCCGTTTCGTCAGCAACCGCCGGTAGAACGGTCGTCACGACCAGCGCCGCCGAACCTAGAAAGGCGAGTCCGTTAAGCATGAACAACTGGTTATAGGACACGAGGAACAAAAGCGCGGTGGCCAGCGCCGGACTGAGCAGATTCTCCAGTTCGTAAGCCAGGCGAGACAGCGCCAATGCGCGCGTGTATTGGGCGTTATCGGGCACCACTTCGGGAATCGTGGCCTGGAATACCGGTGTAAAGCCCGCCGAGCAGGCGTTCAGCAGAAAGATCAGCACATAGATCTGCCATACCGCCGTCACCCAGGGCAGACACAAGACAAACCCGGCCCGCAGCAGGTCCAGCGTCACTAACAGCGTCTTACGCGGCAAGCGTTGAGCATAGCCACCAACCACCGGGGCGATCCCCACATAGGCGACCATCTTGCACGCCAATGCGATGCCCAGCACGCGTCCTGCGTTGCCGCCGGCCAGGTCGTAGGCCAGCAGCGCCAATGCGATCGTGGTCAGACCGGTGCCGATCAGCGCCGAGATTTGTGCGGCAAACAGATGTCGATAGACCCGATTACGCCACAGGCCGCCGATGGGCTTCGTCGTCATGTTGCAGTGCTTGAGTGATAGAATAGGGGGCTATACTATCTGAGTGAGCCACGGCGAGAAACCAAAGTGCATACGATCCGCGAGAAACAGAAGCTATTAAACCGAGTGCGCCGTATACGGGGCCAGATGGAGGCGGTTGAGCGGGCGCTCGAAGACGAAAAAGAGTGCGCCGACGTCATGCAGCGAATCGCCGGCGTGCGCGGTGCCCTCAATGGCCTGATGGCCGAAGTGCTCGAAGACCATATTCACGAGCACGTGGCCGCCGAGGCACTGGCAGCCGAGCAACGGTCCGAAGGCGCGGCCGAACTCATCGATATCGTCCGCGCGTATCTGAAATAACACCGGAGTTCGTCATGGCCGCCCAGAAAACAACCCCGTATCAGCCATTGGCCGATGATGCCCAAGCGAGAACGGTCGCGCCGGACGCCTCGCATCATCACGATCATGGCTCGCATGGCCATTATCATGGCGATGACGATCATGGGCATGATCACGACCATTCGTTCGAGTGGCCTGAGGCGTTGCGCATCGGCCTGGTGGCCTTGGCCTCGGTACTCGTGTGGTTTCGTGTCTGGGAACCGGTTTCGGCAATCAGCCTCATCGGCGTTGTCGGGCTGGTGATCGGCGGCTGGCCGATTCTCAAGGAGGCATTCGAGAACGTCATCGCGCGGCGTATGACCATGGAACTATCGATGACGATCGCGATCGCGGCGGCCGCCGCGATTGGCGAATTCTTTACGGCCTTGGTCATCACCTTGTTCGTGCTGGTCGCCGAAGTGCTGGAAGGCTTGACCGTCGGCCGTGGCCGCAAGGCGATCCGCGATCTGCTCGAGTTTCTGCCCGACGAAGTGTCGGTTCGCCGGGCCGGTGCGATTCGAGCCGTCGCGGCGCAGGAATTGGCGGTGGGCGATGCGGTCCTGGTCGCGCCCGGTGGCCGACTG